>JBDSIR010000020.1:0-36116 GCA_039917855.1 Gemmatimonadales bacterium
CACCGGCCCACCGGCCCACCGGCCCACCGGCCCACCGGCCCACCTCCTTAGATACCCCTGCCCCCAACTATCAATTAATTTGACAGTAGGCAGTTAAGTCCAAGAAGCTAGGCCATTTGTCCACCCCGCGTCAACGCGTCACTGGAGTCCCGTGTCCCCTTTTGCCCCTTCCATCCGCCGGCCGATCTGCCTCGGGTGGATCGTGGCGCTCGCCTTCACGGGAGCCGGCAGGGCGTGGGCGCAGGAGCGACCGGGGGACACGCAAGCGATCGGTCTGGTCGTGCGGGGCCTCAAGTTCCATGGCAATCACGCCTATCCCGACGAAGTACTCACGTCGGTGATCGCCACGACCGCTTCCGCCGCCTTTGCGCGATACGGGTGGCTGCGCTGGATCGGGTTGGGCGAGCGGCGCTACCTCAATGAACTCGATCTCCGGCGCGACGTGCTGCGGCTCACCGCCTGGTACCGCGAGGGGGGGTTCCTCGAGGTGAAGGTGGACACGGTGGTGAAGCGCACCCCAAGGGACGTCTGGATCGATTTCAGGATCACCGAGGGGCGGCCGGTCAGCGTCGACACCTTCACCCTCCGCGGGCTCGACGCGCTCTCCAGCCGCCAACGGTCGGACTTGACCCAGGACCTTCCCATCGAGGTCGGGGACCGGTTCGATCGTCGAGCGATGCTCGCCGCCTCCGACACCTTGATCGCCCGGTTGCGCGACTTCGGGCGGCCCTCGGCGGAGCTCTTCCGGACCTTCACCGTGGACCGGGCGCGCCGTCTGGCCCGGATCGCCTTCGAGATCGAACCAGGTCCACCGGCGACCTTCGGGGCTGCGCGCATCACCGGACTGGTCGCCGTGGACACCAGTGTGGTGCGTCGCCTCCTCGCGGCCCGGCCGGGGGCGCCCTTCGCCCAGCGCGATCTGTACGAGAGCCAGCGGATCCTCTATCGCACGGAGCTGTTCCGATTCGCCGCCGTCGACGTCGACACGGCCAACTGGACCCCTGGCGGGTCAGTGGTACCGATCGAGATCCGGGTGAGCGAGTCGAAGTTCCGCCGGGTGCGCACGGCCGTGGGGTACGGCACCAACGATTGCCTGCGCGCCGGTGCCGGATGGACGGCACGCAACTGGCTCGGGGGCGGCCGCCTGCTCGACTTCTCGGTGCGGGCCAGCAAGATCGGCGTCGGCTCGCCCGCCGACTGGGGCTTCGAGCGCGGGATCTGCCCCGCCTTGAGACGGGATTCGATCGGGTCCGCCCTCCTCAACTACAACACCACGGTGAGTCTCCGTCAACCCGGCTTCCTCTCGCCCTTCAACACCCAGACCTCTGCGCTCTTCGCCGAGCGGCGGGCGGAGTGGCAGGTCTACCGGCGCGAGGAGGTGGGTGGGAGCTTCAGCATCCACCGGGAGACACCGCAGCGTATCCCCCTCACGGGGACCTACCGGCTCGCCTGGGGCCGGACCACCGCGCCGGCCATCACCTTCTGCGCCTATTTCAATGCCTGCACCGCCGCCGACGTCGCCGCACTCCGCGAGCGCCGCCGGCTCGCCACGCTGTCGGCGGTCGTCGCGGTGCCGCGCGCCAACGATCCGCTCGACCCGACCCGCGGACACAACTTCAGGTTCGAGGCGGCCTGGAGCGACCGACTGCTCGGCTCCAGTCCGCTCACCGAATTCACCCGGGTCCAGGCCGACCTCGCCTGGTATCGTCCCCTCTCCCGCAGCATCACGCTCGCGTGGCGGGTGCGCGGCGGGCTCCTCTGGTCACCCCGCTCGGTGTTCGACAGCGGCACCGTCTCGTTCATCCCGCCCGACCAGCGGTTCTACGCCGGCGGGCCCAACGACGTGCGCGGATACGAGCGCAACCAGCTCGGTCCGGTGGTGTACGTGGTGAAGGACGCCTTCGTGACGGCCGGCGGTGAGGTCACCGACACCGGTCAGGTGACCCTGTTCCCCTCCGGCGGCAACACCGTCGCGGTGGCGAACGTGGAGCTCCGCCTCCCCTCGCCGATCTGGTCGTCGCGGATCCGGTTGGCCGCCTTCGTGGACGCCGGCACCCTGTTCGAACGGGGCAAGACGTCGCTCGCGCCCGCCCTCATCCGGGTGACGCCGGGTGTCGGGCTCCGGGTGGCCACTCCCCTCGGGCCGGCGCGGGTCGATGTCGGCTACAATCCCTACGACCGCGCCGAGGGCCCGCTCTACAAGGTCGAAACCAACGGCGACCTGACCCTGGTCCGCGATTCGTTCTCCACGCCGCGCCGCAGTCGCTACACCTTCCATATCACGATCGGGCAGGCCTTCTGATGCGCCGCCTCCCGCTCGCCTTCCTCAAGGCGCTCGTGATCGTCCTCCTCGGCCTCTTCGGCACCGTGGCGGGCTCGATCGCCGCGGTGTTCCTGACGCCGGCGGGGCGGGGGCTCGCGGGGCGGACGCTGTCCGAGCAGCTCGACAAGCTGGTGCAGGGCGACATCGAGGTGGGGGCGGTCGGCGGCCCGCTCTGGAGCGGGCTCGAAGTGGATCGCCTGGTGGTGCGGGACACCCACCGTAATATCGTGATCGAGGTCGACCACCTGGACGTCAGTTACGGCCTCCTGGACCTCCTCGCCGGCCGCATCGTGCTCAGCGACGTGACTGTGACCGGGCTTAGGGTCCTGCTCGAACGTCACCGCGACGGACAGTGGAACATCTCCTCGCTCGTGCGGCACGGCTCGGACACGACCGTCGCGGGTCCGCCACGGCTGGTGCGCTTCGATTACCTCGAGCTCCATGACGCGAACGTGCGCCTGCTCCAGCCCTGGAATCCCCCCGACTCGGCCCGCGCACCGCGAGCGGCGGCGGCGGCGCTGGCCGCAGAGCGTGCCCTCCCCGGACGGGTGATCGAGCGGGGACCGGAGGGGTACCGCAAGCTGGTGACCTTCGAAGGGTTCGGCGGGCGCTTTCCGGTGCTCCAGCTTTCGTCACCCAGCCGCGAGCCGATCCGCGCCGAGTTCGATTCGCTGGCCGTGCGGGTGAGCGACCCCGCGCTGGACCTGCGTGGGGCCGTGGGTTCCGCGACCCTCGTGGGTGACAAGCTGACCCTCGAGGTCACCGATGCGACCCTCCCCGCCAGCCGACTCGCTGCTTCGGGAACGGTCCATTTCGTCGCGAGAGGGCCGCGCTACGATCTTCGGGTGCGCGCGCCGCAGGTGGCATTGCGTGATCTGCGGGGCTTCGTCGCCGGCTTCCCCGATCTCACGGGCTCGGCGCGCGCCACTCTCCGGACCCGTCCCGACGGTCGCCTCGCGGCGGAGGTGCAGGATCTCGACGTCCACGGCCGCCAGGGGCGCGCTACTGGTCGTCTGACGGCGGTCACCGGTGTCGGGAAGCCGCTCGCCCTCGAGCAGCTCGACCTGGTCCTGCTCGGCGTCGACCCGCAGGTGCTCCGCGGCTGGGTCGACACCATCCCGCTCACGGGGACCCTCGATGGCCACGTCCTGGCCGATGGCCCCATCGAGGCGTTGGTCATCGACGCCGACGTGATCTACCGCGACTCGCGGGTGCCGGGACGTCCCGCCAATGCCCTGAGTCTCGCGGGGCGGATCCGCCTCGGGGGCGCCGCGGGGATGGTGTTCGACACCCTCACCCTGCGCGCCACCGATCTCGACATGGCGACCGTGCGGGCGTTCGTGCCCTCGAATCCGCTCCAAGGGCGCGCCGCCGTGGAGGGGACCCTCATCGGCCCCTGGCGTGAAGTGACCTGGCGCGGCACCGCCCTGTATCGCGACGGTGAGCGTCCCGTGAGCGTGGTGCGAGGGACCGCGTTCCTCGATACCCGGGGCACGGTCGCCGCGTTCGATGTCGACGTCGGGTTGGTCCCGCTGATGCTCGAGGGGCTGCGGGGGACCTGGCCGGACTTCGCCGTGGAGGGAGACCTGAGCGGAGGGGTCAAGCTTCAGGGCACCTCTGAGCGCTTCACCTTCGATACCGACCTCCACGGCACTCTGGGGCACATTGCCGGCCACGGCGTCGTGCGCTCTGTGGATGCCATCACCAGCTTCGATTCGCTCGACCTCACCTTCGACAGCCTCGATCTGGCCGCCATCGGGCAGATGCCGGCGCGGACCCAGCTCCTCGGGACGCTGGTGGGCGGCGGGCAACTCGACAGCCTCGGCGGTATCACCGGGCGCGTCACCATGACCTTCGGCGCCGGGTGGGTGCGCGAAGTGCCGATCGATTCCGCTGCGATCACTCTCGCGGCCGACCCGGCCACCATCACGATCGATACCGCATTCGTCCGCTGGCCGGGGGGAAAGCTCGGGGTCGCGGGGACCGTGGCGCGTCGCGCGCCCGCAGCGGGGTCTCTCCGCGTCGAAGGCGAATCGGCCGACCTCGGGGTCTTCGACTCCCTCGTTACGGTGATCGTCCCGGCCGACCCGGACACCACCGTGCTGGTGCGTCCCCTCGTCGGACGTGCCCAGTTCGCGCTCGTCCTCACCGGCTCGCTCGACTCGCTCGCACTCGACGCGAACGGCGCCGTGCGCGACCTCGAGTGGCGGAAGCTGCGGCTCCCGGCCGGACGCGTCGAGGTGCGCTATGGTGGCGGGACCGCGGGACCCGTCGCTCTGGTGGTGGCGGTCGACACGGCGAGCTGGGGGGGATGGAGCACCAACGAGACGACCGTCCGGGCAGTGGGCCGGCTCGATTCGCTCGGCTGGACCGTCGCGGGACGGGTAGGTCCCACCGATACGATCGTCGCCGGCGGGCGCTGGCGGTCGGTGGGCGATACGCTCGACTTCGCCGTCGATTCACTCGCGGCCGCGCTCACCGCCCACCGCTGGCGGCTCGCCGGTCCCGCGGCGGCGCGGTCGATCGCCGGATCGTGGAGCGTCGATTCCGTCGTGCTGCTCGCCGTCGACGGTTCGGGCCTGCTGCGCCTCACCGGCACCCTGCCGACCAACACTCCCGGCGATGCGACGCTGACCGCCCTCGGGATCGATCTCCGCGACGTGATGGGTCTCGTGCAGACCGATACCATCGGGATCCTCGGGCGCATGGCGGCGGATCTGACCATCGGCGGCACGGCGCGGGCGCCCCTCCTCCGCGGCACCTACTCCCTGGCCGAGGGGGGCTACCGTGATTTCCGGGCGCCCTACCTGCAGGGAGCTTTCAACTACGCCGACCACAGGCTCGAGTCCACCCTCGTGCTCTGGCGCACCGGGCGGCCGGCGCTCACGATCGCGGCCGACTCCCTTCCGCTCGACTTGAGCTTCGCTTCCGTCCGCGATCGGAAGCTCCCGGGCCCCCTCTATATCCGCGCCACCGCTGACAGCGCCGACCTCGGCCTGCTCGAGGCGTTCACCCAGAACCTCCGCCGAGTGGGCGGGGCAGTGACCGCGGACGTGACCATCACGGGTGCGTGGGACGATCCCCGGCTCGGGGGTACCGTGGTGGTGACCGACGCCGCGGCGACGATGCCGGGCATCGGCGTGCGCTGGGAAGGGATGTCCGCGCGGATCCACCTGGCCAAGGACTCGGTGATGATCGATGACCTGTTCGCGCGCTCCGGTGCCGGCACGCTCAACGCCAAGGGCTGGGCCCTGTTCGAGCGGGGGCGTCCTCCCCAGATCGACCTGGATGTCCGGACCAGTCGTTTCCGCGCGATGGACGTGCGCAACTACCTCACCCTGGTCGCCACCGCAAATGTGAAGATCAAGGGACCGCTCTCCGGCGCGACGCTCACCGGCTACGGCCGCGCCGATGAAGGAGCGCTCTACTTCGCCGACCTCATCACCAAGCAGATCGTCGACCTCAACGATCCAGCCACGGCCGACCTCATCGACACGGCGCTCGTGCGCCAGGCCCGGCTGGGGCCCTCCTTCTCGAACCAATTCATCGAGTCGCTCCGGATCGTGGACTTCCGGTTGTCGGTGGGCGAGGACTTCTGGCTCCGCTCCGCCGACGCGAACATCAAACTCTCCGGCTCCGCGACGGTCAACAAGATCTCTCGCAACTACCGGCTCGACGGGACCCTCACCGCGGAGCGGGGGCAGTACACCCTCAAGATGGGGTTCATCACCCGCGACTTCGACGTTCAGCGCGGCACCGTGCGCTTCCTCGGTACTCCCGACCTGAACGCCGAACTCGACCTCACCGCCGAGCACATGGTCAAGACCGCGGATGGTGGCGGCCAGATCGACATTCAGGCGCGGATCACCGGCACGCTCCTGGTGCCCAAGCTGACGCTGTTCAGTCCCGGCAATCCGCAGATGGTCGAGACCGACATCGTGTCGTACCTGATGTTCGCCCGCTCCTCCTCGGCCCTGCAGGGGACCAACACCGTCGAAGGCGCGCGTCAGCAGCAGATGATGTCGACGGCCTTTTCCTACATCCTCCCCGCGCTCTCGAGCGAGATCGAACGGACCCTCATCTCCGACCTCGGCGTGCCGGTCGATTACATCCAGATCCGCCCGGGCGGCGTCGGGACCAACTCGATCGAGGGGAGCACGTCCGGACTCACCACCGTGACGGCGGGATGGCAGGTGGGACGCCAGACCTACGTGGCCGTCAACGCCGGCATCTGCAACACCAACGTCACCGACGTGAGTTACCGGAATTTCGGTGCCAGCCTGGAGCAGCGGCTCCACCGGGACTGGCGGGCCACCCTCTCGGTCGAGCCGGTGGTCAGCTGCAGCACGGCGCCGGGTGCCGCCACCCTCGCCACGTCGAGCCTGTACCAGCTGGGCCTCGACCTCCTCTGGGATCGGGAATACTGAGTTGACCCGCGCGCTCATCATCACCAACCCCGCGGCCGCCCGTACCCGCCCCGAATCGGTCGAGACGGTCACGCGCGTCCTGCGCCGCGGAGGGTGGGACGTGACCGTCCTCGCCACCGGCGGCACCGGTGACGCACGGCGACTGGCCGAAGAAGCGGTGCGCGACCGGGTGGACGTGGTCGGCGTGTTCGGCGGAGATGGTACGACGATGCAGGCCGCCGCCGCGCTGGTCGGCTCGCGGACCGCTCTCGGCGTCCTGCCCGGTGGCACCGGCAACCTTCTGGCCGGCAACCTGCGCATCCCGACCGATCCCCGGCGGGCCGCCGAAACGCTGCTCGCGGGGTCGCCGCGACCCTTCGATCTCGGTCGCATCGAGCGCACCGACGGTATCCACTACTTCGCCGTGGCCGCGGGGGCGGGGCTCGATGCCCGGGTGATGGCGGAGACCGCCTCGGCCGACAAGCGGAAGTGGGGGATGGCGGCCTACTTCGCGACGACGCTCCGGATCCTCCCCGAGATCCGCAGCAGCCTCTATCACATCACCGTCGATGGGCAGGAGTACGAGATGCGGGCCTCGCTGCTGCTGGTGGCCAACTGCGCCGAAGTGATCCCGCCGTTCCTCAAGTTCCGCCGCGGCGTCGCCCCCGACGACGGATTCTTCGACGTGCTCGCGATCCGCGCCGACACCCTCGGTGAGAGCATCCGCGCCTTCTGGCAGTTCCTGGTCGAGACCGACCGCACCACGGGGGTCGCGGGGCTGGTGGGTCACGCGCGCGGCAAGATCGTGACGATCGCGACCGACTCCCCGCTCCCCATGCAGCTCGACGGGGACCTGGCGGGTCACACGCCGTTCACCGCCGAGGTCGTGCCGGGGGCGATCCAGGTGCTCGCACCGGCCAGGAAGGGCGTGTGACCGTCTTCCAGACCCCCGGTGTCCTCCCCTCGGAGGTGGTCGCGGCGCTGGCCCAGGCGACGGCGATGCAGGCCACGCCGGAGGTGCTGTACAACGTCATCCGCCACCAGACCGAACACCTGGTCGACGCCGACGCGTTCTATCTGGCGCTCTGGGATCCGGCGACGGGCATGATCCATTTCGTGGCGCATCACGACATGGGGGAGCTCGACCCGGCGAATGATCGTCCACTCGGTGATGGTCCCACCAGTTGGGTGATCCGCAATGTGCGTTCGCTCCAGTTCGACAGACCGAGCACGCTCGATGATATCGCGCCCGCGGCGACCTTCGGCTCCTCCCGCCACTCGGCGTCGGGCGCGCACGTCCCGCTCCTGTTCGGTGACCGGCTGATCGGCGTCCTCTCGGCGCAGAGCTACCGCCCGGGGCGCTTCCCGAAGGAGGCAGTGCAGGCGCTCGAGGCGCTGGCGGCGCACGCCGCGGTGGCGCTCGAATCGGGGCGGCTCGCGCGGGCCGCGCAGGCCGACCGCGAGGCGGCGGGCGTGGAGCTGGCCGCCAGCAATGCGGTCCGCGCCCAGCTCGACCGCCGGCTCCGCGAGCTCGAGGTGCTGCGACGCACCGCTCACGACCTCGCCGGCACCGCCGACGCCGAAGCGACGATGCGCTACGTGGCGGGCGAAGGGGTGCGGTTGTTCGAGGCCACCCACGCCGGCGTGGTCATCCTCGACGTCGCTCGGCGGACCGCCCGCCACACCGTCGCGATCAACCTCCCGCCCGAATACACCGCGGCGATGGACCGGAACTTCTTCGAACTCCGTTATGCCGAGCTGCTGCTTCGGGGTGAGGTGGTGGCGGTGCCCGACGCCCGGTTGCGCGTCATCCCCGGACTCACCGAGCACATCCTCGCGGCCGGCTTCGTGTCGGTGATCGCGCTCCCGCTCATTTTCGGCGAAGAGGTGATCGGCGTGCTCGCCTTCGGCCACGACCGCCCGCGGTCGTGGGAGTCCGACGAGCTGGCCCTCGCACGGGCGTTTGCCGACCAGGCGGCGCTCGCCATCGGGAAGGCCCGGCTCCTCGACACCGTCACGCGCGCCAAGACCGAGTGGCAGGTGGTGTTCGACGCCGCCCCGAGCGGACTCGCCATCGTCGACGCGGAGGGGAGCGTGGTACGGGGCAACCGCGCCCTCGCCCGGCTCACCAACGTCCCGCTCGCCAGCCTCGCCGGGCGCGCGCTCGCGAGCCTCTTCCCCGAATGGCCCTGGGGCGCGGAAGATCCCCTCCCGCAGGCCCGCAGCGGCATCACCGTCTCCCGGCTGATGTCGGTCCAGGCGGGCCGGATGCTGGTCATCACGCTGGCCCCCGAACGGGACGGCCGCGTCGTCGCGGTGCTCGATGACGTGACCCGGGAGCAGGAGGCGCTCGAGGCGCTCCGCCGTTCCGAGGCGCGCTTCCGCGCGCTGCTCGCGGCCGCCCCCGTCGCGATCCTCACCCTCGAGCGCGACGGCACCTTCAACCCCGTCAACGCCGCCGCGTTCGAGCTCCTCGGCATCCCTGCCGGCGGGGTGGTGGGACCCCTCGCAGACCTCCTGGTGCCGGGAGAGCGCGCTCACGTCGAGGCCCACCTCGCCGCCGCCTTCGCCGGCGAGACGCGCGAGTGCCGGGTCCGTCTCCGCCGTCCCGATGGGTCGGTCCGCGAGTCCGCCCTCGTCGCCGTTCCCCTCGAGGAGCGCGGCGGCGTGCGCACGGTGCTCGCCATCGCCCGCGACGTCACCGATGAGCAGGCCCTCCGCGAGCGGGTGGCCCACGCGGAAAAGATGGTGGCGCTCGGCCAGCTCGTGTCCGGCGTGGCGCACGAGATCAACAACCCGCTCGCCGGCATCACCGCCCTGGCCGAGGCATTGGCGGTGGACGAGCGCGACGAAGGGACAGAGCGGATCCTCGACACCATCCGCCGCGAGGCGGGGCGCGCGGCTCGGATCGTCCAGGAACTCCTGCTATTCTCCCGTCAGCGCCCGTTGCTGCGGAGCGAGGTCGACCTCAACGACGTGGTGCGCGAGGTCATCACCGTGGCGGTGCCGGGGGAAGGGATCTGGACCCTGGACCTCGACCCGGCGCTTCCCACCGTGGGCGCCGACCTCGATCAGGTCATCCAGGTGGTCCGGAACCTGGTGCTGAATGGTGCCCAGGCGATGGCCGAACAGGGAGGCGCCGCTCCCGGCCGGATCCGGACCTGGGCCGAAGCCGACGTGGTATGCTGCGAAGTGCTCGACCAGGGGCCCGGGATTGCGCCCGACGTCCTGGGGCGCATCTTCGAGCCATTCTTCACCACCAAAGCGGCGGGGGCGGGTACCGGTCTAGGTTTGTCCATATCCCACGGCATCGTCCGGGCGCACGGGGGCGAGATCCGTGCCCAGAACCGCCCCGAAGGCGGTGCCCGATTCTGGTTCGAACTCCCGCGCCGCTCGACCGCCCGGACAAGGTGACATCAATGGCCGATACCGTACTCCTCATCGACGACGATCCGGACATCCTCCGATCGATCGGCAACTACTTCGAGCAAATGGGCTACGAAGTGGGGCGGGAGCTCACCGGCGAGGCCGGACTCGAGGCCTTCGACCGGATGCGGCCCGATGTGGTCCTCCTCGACCTCGGTCTCCCCGGGATGGACGGGATGCAGGTGCTGGAGCGGCTGCGGGAGCGGAGCGCGTCGGTCATCCTGCTCACCGGCCAGACCGACATCGCCACCGCGGTGCGCGCCATGCAGCTCGGGGCGGAGAATTTCCTCCCCAAGCCGGTGGACATGTCCCACCTCGTCGCCGTCACCGCCAAGGCGATCGACAAGATGAAGCTTCGGCGGGTCAACGAGCTGCTGATGGCCTCGGTGGTACCGGGCGAAGGACTCGAGTCGCTGGGGCAGTCGTCCCGGATGCAGGAATTCGCCCGGCAGGTGGCCCTGCTGGCCCAGAGCGACCGGACCACCGTCCTGCTCGCGGGTGAGAGCGGCACCGGCAAGGGGTGGGTGGCGCGGATGATCCACAACCTGAGCCCGCGGTCGCGGATGCCGTTCGTCGAGGTGAATTGCGCCGGCCTCTCGTCCACCTTCCTCGATTCCGAGCTGTTCGGGCACGAGAAAGGGGCCTTCACCGACGCCAAGGACCGGAAGCAGGGACTCTTCGAGATCGCCGACCGGGGCACGATCTTCCTCGACGAGATCGGCGATCTGGCCGTGGAGCTCCAGCCCAAGCTCCTCAAGGTGCTCGAGACCAAGACCTTCCGGCGCCTGGGCGGCACCCGGGAGATCACGGTCGACGTGCGCCTCATCGCCGCCACCAACCGCGACCTCCCCAGCGACGTGGCCGCGGGACGGTTCCGCGAGGACCTGTACTATCGACTCAACGTGATGCCCCTGGAGCTCCCGCCGCTCCGCGAGCGCTCGCGCGAGGACCGGCTCGCGCTCATCACCCGGCTCTTCCAGGACCTCCGCTCCTCGGTGCCCGGCGCGCCCAGCTTGATCGCGCCCGAGGCTCTCGAGCGGCTCCTGGGCCATCCCTGGCCCGGCAACGTCCGCGAGATGCGCAACGTCCTGGAGCGGGCGCTGATCCTCGGCCGCGGCAACGTGTCGGTTACGCACGAACACCTGCCGAGCGACTTCCGCGCCCGCGGGGGCACGGGCGAGCGCCGGCACGTGCCGTTGTCGCTCGACGATCTGGAGCGTCAGCACATCGAGCGCACCCTCAAGCATCACCAAGGGAACCGGACCCGCGCCGCCGACGAGCTCGGGATCTCGCGCGCGACACTGATCAACAAGATCCGGCGATTCGCCATTCCCACCTGAAGCGGAGCTCGTGATGACGAAGATCGAAGAGGTCGACATGATGGTCTGCCGCTTCTGCGGCAACGAGGAGCGGGCCTCAGAGGGGTATCCCTGCCGCGAATGCGGGACCTTCCTCTGCATCATGTGCAGCAATCGCGGCATCGTCCTGTGCAAGGAGTGTCAGCAAAAGGTCGACGTCCCACCGATCCCGCAGATCCCCTGAGGCACCGATGACCACCGCCCTCATATGCGTGTCGACCGTCGCCCCGATCCAGGCCGAGCCCTCGCTCCGGAGCGAGCAGGTCAGCCAGCTCCTCCACGGCCGGGTCGCCGATGTGACGGCCGCCCAGGGCGAATGGCGCCGCATCCGTGTCCGGCTCGACACGTATGAGGGGTGGGTCAATATCGGGTACGCCCGCGAGGTCGATGTGGCCGAGGCGGACGCCTGGGAAGCGGCCGCAGTGGGGTGGAGCGAAGGCGCGGTGACGGAAGTGCGCGACCGGCTGATCCGCATCCCGCTCGGCGGCAGGGTGCAGGTCGATCCCAAGGGGGGCATCGTGATGCCGGGGGGGCGCCGGGGCAAGCTCCTCAGCGGCCGAGTGCCGCCGGCCGACACGATCGCGAAGGAGGCCCGCGCCATGCCGGTCGACAAGTGGGTCGCCAAGTTCTTCACCGGGGCGCCCTATCAATGGGGGGGCGCGACCCCGTGGGGCGTCGACTGCTCGGGCCTGGTCCAGATGACCTTCGCCGCGCGCGGCATCGCCCTCCCCCGCGATTCCTTCCTGCAGGCCGACGTGGGCGAGCCGGTGGTGCTCGAGACGGCCCGCGCCGGGGACCTGCTCTACTTCAGCGAGAACGGGCGTTCCATCACCCACGTGGCGATGATCGGTTCAGGTGATACTCTGCTCCACTCCACCCTCTCCTGCGGCGGATTCGTCCAGGAACAGTGGGGCCCCGGCACCCGGGCGGAGTTCCTCCGCGATGTGTTCGTCTCCGGCCGGCGCCTTCCGCGCGGGGATGGCCCCGCCCTGTGAGACGTCGCCTCGTCCTGTTCGACATCGATGGCACCATCCTGCTCACCGCCGGCGCCGGACGCCGGGCAGTGCTGCGTGCCGTCGGCGAGTTGATCACGCTCTCCGAAGCGGCGCGTGCGGTCCGCTTCGACGGCAAGACCGACCCGCTGATCGTCATGGAACTCCTCACCGCGAGCGGCCATCCGGTCCCCGATGACCGCGACATCATCGCCTCGGTGTGCGAGCGCTATGTCGGCTACCTCGAAGCGGAACTCGCGGACGGCGCCCGCGCGACCACGCTCCTTCCCGGCATCGTCGCCCTGCTCGAGGCGCTCGAGCGTGACCCCGGCGTGGTGCTCGGCCTCCTCACCGGCAACGTGGTGCGCGGCGCCCGGCTCAAGCTCGCCAGCGCCGGACTCGACCCGGAACGCTTCGTCGTGGGTGCCTACGGCTCCGATTCGCATCATCGACCGGACCTGCCCTCCATCGCCGCCCGCCGGGCCCAACCCTTCCTCGGCCGGATCCCGTCCGGACACGAGGTCGTGATCATCGGCGACACGCCGGCAGACGTCACCTGCGGCGCCGGCATCGGCGCGCGCCCGGTCGCGGTCGCGACCGGCAGCTACGAGGAAGAGGTCCTGCGTGCCGCCGGAGCCGCCGCCGTGTTCGCCGACCTCTCCGATACCGCCCGCGTGATCGAGGCCATCCTGTGGGACGGATCGAACTCGAACTGAAGTCGGTCGTCCCCGATCCCGACCAGGTGTGCACCGCGCTCCTGGCCGCGGGCGCGCGTCCGGGATTTCGTGGGATGCTCCACGACCGCAGGTACGATCGGGCCGGAGAGTTAGCTGCGCGCGATGAGGTGCTGCGCGTGCGGATCTACGCGCTCGGCGGCGGTGGGACCAGCTCTGAGCTCGGTTGGAAGGGGCGCACCGCGCGCTCTCCGGAGGGTTACAAACAACGGGAGGAGCTGGAGCTCGAGGTCGGAGGATCCGACCCGGGTGCATTCCTCGAGGCACTCGGTTTTTCTCCCGTGCACAGCATCGACCGCTACATCGAGATCTTCGAGCTGACCGGCGCCCATGCTCGGGTCGAGTGGTATCCGCGGATGGACGTCCTGGTCGAGGTCGAAGGGGACGCCGAGGGGATCGAGCGGGTGATCCACGCATCGGGGCTTTCGCGGCCGAGCTTCACCGACGAAGCGCTGACCTCCTTCACCGCGCGTTACGACGCTGCCCACCCGAACGCACCGAGCCTGGTCTCCCAGAAAGAGTGGGCCGGGCCATCGCGATGACCACTCAGCACTCGGCTCCCAGCACCCAGTACCACCTCGTCCCCGAGCTCGGTCCCGCGCTCGGCCGCCTCACGGCGCTCCCCGGGGCACCGGTCGGCGCACCTCCGGCGCCGCGCGCCGAGCTCGCCGACCTCCGCCTCGCGCTGGTCGGCCGGGTGTTCGAGCTCGCGGCCGCGGCCCGCGGTGCGGTCGACGGCGACGGCGCCGCCGAGATCATCTCTCCCGATCGGCTGCGGCACGAATGGGAACGGGCCGCCACCCAGGCCGCGAGCCGCACCGTGGAACGGATCGGCAGCGCGCTCACCGCGGCGGCTGACCGCTCCGGGCTTCCCGCCCGGCAGCTCCGGCGCATGATGCCTACTCCCGGCGAGTCGGCCCTGCTCAAGGCGCGGCTGCATGGCGCCGGCGTCCCCTTCGTCGATGGCCTCACGGCGCTCGACGTCGCCGAACCAGGCAGCCAGGGGTGGCGTGCAGCCCTCCTTGTCTCCGCCCGCCAGCTCGAGTCAGGCTGGATCGCGCTGGAACAGCGGGCTCTTGGCGAAGAGCTGGCGTGGGAAGAAGAGGCACAGCGCCTCGCGACGTGGCGCCCTTCCCCCTGGCCACGACGCGTCATCGCCTCCCTGGTCGTCCTGCTGTTCGCCTACGCGGGGCTCGTTCTCGGCGGCTTCCTTCCCGTGCCACCCGGTGCCGGCGGGGTGGCCCACTGGTGGTGGAGCATCGACCGATGAACGTCCTCGGCGTCGGCATCGATCTCGTCGACATCCACCGGGTGGTGGAGATGCTCGAGCGGCGCGAGGAGCAGGCGCTCACCAAACTCCTCACGCCCGAGGAGCGCGCCTTCGTCCTGGCCCAACCGGTCCCCGCTCGCCACATCGCCGCCCGCATCGCCGCGAAGGAGGCGGTCTACAAGGCGCTGCAGGCGTTGCCCGATGCGCGGGGGGTGGGGTGGCAGGACATCGAAGTGCTGCGCAGCGTCGACGGCCGGCCGAGCGTCAGACTTCACGGCATCGCGGAGGAACTTGATCGGTCGCAGGGACCGCTGATCATCGAGCTCTCACTCAGTCACTCGGAGATGACCGCGGGCGCGGTCGCGGTGGTCGGGGTTGCCCAATAAGCGCTCCATCTAGCAATCCCTACCATCCTTGTCTACTTTATTCGGTCCGCAACCATTTCGGTTGATAATGTTTCTCATTCGTGCAATTCGCCTCCTCCTCAGTGGGCTCCTTCTCGGTGCCGGCGTCGTCACGCCCCTCAGCGCGACCGACGATCTCCCGGCGACCGTCCGGCGGATCGCGGCCACTGCCTCGCTGGCGGCCCAGGAGTACCGGATCGGCGTGCGGGACGGCAAGGTCATCGCCCAGGCCGAAGTTGATGAGGCGAAGCTCTTCCTGACCGAGGCGCGCCGGGCCGCGGCGCTCCTCCCCGATCGTGGCGGACGCGAGACGGTGGCGGCGATCGATGGCCTCATCGCCGCAGTGGCTCGGATCGCGTCTCCCGATTCGGTCGATATTCAGCTCCACGCCCTGCTGACGGGGCTCGCCAGCACCTGGCAGGTCGCGCTGGAGGAGATACCGACCGCCCCGCCTTCGTTGGCGCGCGGGAAAACACTCTACGTCCAGGAGTGCGTCAGCTGTCATGGTGCGCGCGGTCGGGGTGACGGCCCCGCGGCACGCGCCCTCACTCCCCCGCCCGCAGACCTCTCGGCGCACGCCGTGCTCGCCGGGACCTCGCCGCTCGATTTCTACCGGCGCATCAGCATCGGCGTCGTCGGGACCTCGATGCCTGCCTACGAGGGCCGCCTCACCGCTCCCGATCGCTGGGCCCTCGCGCTCTATGCCTCGACCCTCCGGCTCCCGCCGGCCGATGGGGCGGTGCCGGCGGAACTCGGCCGGTTCGATGCGACCGCGCGACTTTCCGATTCGGCCATCGCCCAGGTGGTCGCCCCCGGACACGACCCGAACGAAGCGTCGGTGGCGGCCCAGATCGGCGCAGTCCGCGCCGCCGGGGCGCTCGAGGCCGCGGGACGCGACTTTGCTCCGCTGTTCACCGCCGTGCGCGCCAAGCTCAACTCGGCGGTCGACCAGGCAGAAGCGGGACAGGTGGAGCAGGCCAGCGCGACCGCCTTCGATGCCTACATGGCCTTCGAAGCGGTGGAGCAGACGCTCCGCGCGAAGGACGGCGGGCTCGCCGGCCGACTGGAGGCGCAGTTCGCATCCCTCCGCACCCGTGCGGCCGGTGGCGCCACCCATGCTGAGTTGCGCGAACTCCACGGCTCCCTGCTGGCACAGCTTGAATTGGCGGAGCGGCTGGTGGCCGAGCGTCCGTCGGCGGGAAGCCAATTCGTCCAGTCGCTGGGGTTGATGCTTCGCGAGGGGCTCGAAGCGATCCTGATCGTCGGTGCCGTCCTGGCCTTCCTGACCCGGACCGGTGCCACCAAGCGGAAACGCGACGTGCACGTCGGCGTCGGCGCAGCGGTGCTGGCGAGCCTGCTCACCGCTGTGGCGCTCGAGACGGTGTTCCAGCTGAGCGGTTCGCAACGCGAGGCGCTCGAGGGGCTCACGATGATCGCCGCGGCCGGGACGCTCTTTTACGTGAGCTACTGGCTGCTCTCCAAGATCGAAGTGGCACGCTGGAATCGCTTTGTGAAGGAGCAGGTGCAGGAGGCACTCTCGGGAGGCTCGGCCCTGGCCCTCGCATCGGTGGCCTTCCTCGCCGTATACCGGGAAGGCTTCGAGACGGTACTGTTCTACAAGGCGCTCTTCCTCGCTGGGGGCGTGAGCGCGGTCGCGCCGGTCACGGCGGGGATCGCGGTGGGCGGGGTCATCCTGGCGATCGTCTATGTTGGGATCGAGCGGTTCGGCGTGAAGCTCCCGCTCAAGCCGTTCTTCGCCGTCACCAGCGGCTTCCTGTACTACATGGCCTTCGTCTTCGCTGGGAAGGGGATCGCGGAACTCCAAGGGGGCGGGTACGTGAGCGTGACGCCCTTCCGCCCCGAACTCCGTTTCCCCACCCTCGGCATCTACTCGACCTGGGAGACCCTGGGCGTCCAGCTGCTGCTGGTGACGGCGTTCCTCGGGGCGATCGTGTGGACATTCCTGATCGAACCGCGGCGGTTCAAGGTCACGGCGGTGCTGGTGCCCGAGGCGGGCGAGCGGGGCGGAGGACCGACGGGCCAGGGCGAAGCGCGGCCGGCCGCCACCAAGGCGCCGGCGGTGCTCGATCAGGACCTGGTGCGTTCACTGGACCGGATGGAGGCCGATCAGGCCGAGTTGCGCGCCGAGCTGCAGCGGCTGCGCGACATGCTGACCCAGCGGGCGATCGACCGGATCACAAAGCCGGACAGGTAGGCAGGCGGACAGGCGGATGGGCGGATAGATAGTAGTGCAGCGGAACCGTCCCGAGTGGACGAGGGACCTACTCAGCATCGAGTGGGTCCCGCACTGTTTCGGTAGAGGTGATCGCGAAAGCGCGACAGGGCGAAACGCGGCTCCGTGTTGGCGCGCCGGTATCGCTGAGGTGGAGAGTTCGGGTTTGTTTTTGTGGGTCCGGGGTGCCGGCCTCCCAGCACCCCCCAAGTCAGGTTGCTCCAGCCGTCGCACCCGCAGGCAGCACCCTCGCACGGAGCAGCGTTTCGCCCTTTCGCGATCTCGCGATGATCTGCCAGCATGCTGCACGGAGGTCCGCGCCGGACCGAGGCTCCGGGTAGGACAGGCAGGGGATCGCGAAAGCGCGACAGAGCGAAACGCGGCTCCGTGTTGGCGCGCCGGTATCGCTGAGGTGGAGAGTTCGGGCTTGTTTTTGTGGGTCCGGGGTGCCGGCCTCCCAGCACCCCCAAGTCAGGTTGCTCCAGCCGTCGCACCCGCAGGCAGCACCCTCGCACGGAGCGGCGTTTCGCCCTTTCGCGATCTCGCGATGAATCCTTTCCTGGCCGCGGTCCCAGGTTAGAGAAAATGAAAAAGTCCGCCGGAGCGGACCTTTTCGAAAGAGGTGGCTGGTGGCCCCCTGAGCTTTGACGGAGACGGACAGGTGTGCCCGCTCCAACCCTTCTTCCACCAACCACTTTACCGTAGGGCAACATCGCCCTTCGCCCATGGATAAAGCAAGGGAGATGCCACACTTCAGAATCCCTTAGGAAACAGCTATCTCGATGTAATACAACGACTTAGGTTCCAGCCCCCGGGAGGAAGTTGCCCTGTGGGGGTGTTCAAAATTTGACAGTTGCAGGCCGATCTTGGTTAAAGTGTTGATTTATAACACTTTACGCAACTGTCAAATTATTGACATTTTCTTCCAAATGATCAGTTGTTTGACGGTCCGTTCACGTGCTTACAGGCGCCTCCGCCGTGTCGCCGGCCACGACGCGGTTCCGTCCGGACCGTTTGGCCACGAGCAGGCGTTCGTCGGCCACCGCGATGAGGAGGTCCACCGTTTCGCCATCCTCCGGGAATACGGCGACGCCGGCGCTGATCGTGAGCCGGGAGGGCTCCTTGCCATCGAGCAGGTCGAGGGGGGTCACCTCGATGGTGCGACGCATGAGGTCGACCTTGGCCTTGGCGGCTTCGAGGGTGGCCTCAGGGAGCACGATCGCGAATTCCTCGCCACCATAGCGCGCCAGCACATCGGAGCGACGGAGGTACTGTCCCAGCTGGGTCGCGACAGTGATGAGCACGGTGTCGCCCACCCCGTGCCCGTGGGCGTCGTTGAATTGCTTGAAATGGTCGACGTCGATGAGGGCCACCGAGAGGTGCCGCCCGTACCGGTGTGCCCTCTCATGCTCGGCGTGGGCCCGGCGATCGAAGTGGGCCCGATTGGCGATCCCGGTAAGGGAATCGGTGGAGGCGGCCTTCTGCAGGTCCTGGGCCCGGTTCACCAGGAGCATCGCGAGAAGGGTGGCACTGCCGAGGAGGATCAGCCGGGTGACCTGATCGACGAGATGGAACGCTCCGGCCTCGGCGACCCCCGCGTCGGGCCCGGTCAGGGGCAGACGCCACATCACGTAGGCGACGAGCCCGGTGTACTGCGCGATCGCGAGCCCGCCGGCGACGGCGCAGATGCGCCCGTCATACCGGAGTGCGGTCGCGGCGAGCGCCAGGAAATAGACCTCGAACGTCACCTTGCTGTTCACGCCAAACAGCGGGTCGCCGATCAGCGTAAAGAGGATGAGCGCCAGCGAGACCAGGGAGACGTCGAGGGAGCTGCTCGCAAAGCCGACCCACGCACTGTAGTGACCCTTCCGCAGGAGCCAACGCACCGTCACCGCCGCGGCGAATGCCATCGTGGTGACGATGAAGCCGAGGACGAAGACCGGGTTCTCCGGCTGGTGCAGGACCTTCCAGGTCGGCGTGATCAGGAGGAGCGCGGTGACGACCAGGCGCGCCCACGCCACGGTGCGTTCGCCCTCCGCTCCCGCCGCGGTGAGCGTGGCGCTCGGCGGCTGGAGCAGCTCCGAGACGGCGGGGGCGGTGAAGCCGCCGGAGGGACGCCGAAGCTTCAGGAGGCCGCCTTGGAGAGGTAGGGGCCAGGATCGACGGCGGACGCATTGGCGCGTCGTGCCATCACGGTCATGCCGATGACAACGAGGAGCACGCTCACCACTTGGGCGATGGTGAAGGGCCCCAGGAAACGGTCATCCTTGGCGCGGAACACTTCGATGATGAACCGCTCCGCCCCGGCGAGCACCAGGTACAATCCGAAGAGCCAGCCGGTCCCCTTGGCGCGGCCGCGCCAGGCCCAGAGCACGAAGAATGCGCCGAGCATCAGCGCGGCCTCGTAGAGCTGGGTCGGATGCACCGCGAGAACGGTCGCGGGATCCATGTCGGCGGGGAGGTCGATGCCGAACTGGGCGCGCAGGTGTCCCACGGTGGAGGGCGGCATCCCCTGAGGGAACTTCATCCCCCACGGCAGGGTCGTGGGACGACCGTAGTCGTCGTTGACCAGAAAACAGCCGACCCGTCCCAGCGCATACGCGGCCGCAAGCGCGGGCGCGGCGAGGTGGGCGGTCAGGGTGGTAGGCACCTTGAGCCGGAGCCCGTTGAGCCACACCGCGAGCGCGCCGCCGAGGAAACCGCCATACCAGACCAGGCCACCCCGCGAGAACAGGGCGCCGGGGTCCTGGGTAAGGGCCACGTACCAGAGCTTGGCCCCCACGATCCCGCCGACGACCGCGGCCAGGGTGACGTCCGACGCGTATTCCTCACGCAGGCCGCGCCGCCGAAGCTCGAGCTGGATGAGCCAGCTTCCGGTCAGGAAGCCGACCATCATCATCAAGCCGTAGCCGGTGATCTCGAGGGGGCCGAGATGGAGGATGAAGGGGTAGACGGTCATTGGATCCGATGGGTGTGTGTTGGAGTGTAGAGTCTAGAGTTTAGAGTCTAGAGTTGAGAGTTGAGAGACGAGAGTTGAGCGTCGAGGGATCGGGCAACGCACCCCTCTCGACTCTAGACTCTAGACTCTAAACTCTAGACTCTAGACTCTAGACTCTAGACTTCCAATCCTGGCATAGTGAGATCCGACCGCGGCTCCGCGTCCCAGCCGCTCCGTTCTCCCTGCATCATCCGCCACCCGCCGGCGGCGCCGATCATCGCGGCATTGTCCTGATTGAGGCGCTGCGGGGCCGCTACGACGCGGGCATTCCCCGCGAGCCGCTTCCGCAGCCGCTCGAGCAGCGCCTGGTTGCTCGCCACTCCCCCACCCACCACGACGGTGGGGTGCCCGAGCCGCTCGGTCAGGTGCGCAGTCTTTTCGACCAGCACCTCGAGCGCGGCATCCTGGAACGCCCGGCAGAGGTCGGGACGGTCGCGCTCCAGGTCGTCCGAGCTCTGCACCGCGCGGAGCACCGCCGTCTTGAGGCCACTGAACGAGAAGGCGTATTCGCCGGGTCCGCCCCGACCGAGTTCACCGAGCATCGGGCGGGGGAGCTTCCAGCGTCCCGGTCCTCCCTCGCGCGCGAGTTGCTCGATCTTTGGTCCGCCGGGATAGGCCAGACCGAGGAGGGTACCGACCTTGTCGAACGCCTCGCCCACGGCATCGTCCCTGGTGGCACCGACGATCCGGTACCGGCCCCACGCCGGCACGTCGAGCAGCTGGGTGTGCCCGCCGCTCACCAGCAGCCCGGTGAACGGGGGCGCCAAAGTGTGGTCCTCCAGTGCCGCAGCGAACAGATGCCCTTCCATGTGATGCACGCCGAGGAACGGCTTGCCTAGCGTCCACGCCAGTCCCTTGCCGTACATCGCGCCGACGAGGAGGGCACCCACGAGGCCGGGGCCCTGGGTCGCGGCCACGCCATCGATCTCCTCGAGCGTGGAGCCCGCCTCGGCCAGGGCCCGGTCGATCACTTCCGGGAGCGCGGCGAGGTGCGCCCGGCTCGCGAGTTCCGGGACCACACCGCCGAAGACGCGGTGGATATCCTGGGACAGGATCACGACCGACTCCACCACCGGGTCGCCGTGCGCGTGTGGTCCGGCGGTTCCTTCCACCCGCACGACGGCGGCGGAGGTCTCGTCGCAGCTTGTCTCGATCGCGAGCAGGCGCATCAGGGCCCGCGCGGCTGCAGCCGGATCGCGGCCGGTCGCGCTTCGGCGACGAGTCCGGCGGGGACGATGACCCGAAGCACCGCGGTCCCCGCACTGGTGTCGGGCCGAGCAACGACCACCAGGCTCTCGGCGTCCAGGGTGGCGAGGCGTGAGAGCGGGCCGCGTACCGTCACGGTGACCGTGTCAGGGCTCGGCAGCCAGCGGACTTCTACCGGCCCGGGCACCGCCACGGGGACTCCATGCCAGGCCCGCTCCCGGGTGACGGCGCTGCCCTGCGCTACGAGGCGCACGTTGAACTGTCCCGGCTGGACGTCGAGCGCTCGCGCCGAGACGCCGCGGGGCAGGATCACGTCGGAGGGCGAGAGCGTGAGCAAGTGCACGCCTTCGGTGCTGTCCACCACCGTCTTGAGGACGGTGACGGGGCGGTTGCCGAGCTTGATGAATTCCCGCGCGGGAGCGGTGAGCTGGACGGTCGCCATGGTCGGGGCGCCGGTGATGGTGCGGTCGACCGGCGGTTCGAATTGCAGGCGGGCTTGCACGCGTCGGCTGATCGGTTCCTCGAGCGTGGCGATGATCCAGAGCAGGATCGCCAGCAGGATCGACGTGAGCTTCAGGGGCCAGTTGGCGAAGAGCCGCCGGAGGAACCGCACCTCAGCTGCCGTCGGCCAAAAGGTGGTCGATCAGGTCGCGGTTGGCCGGGGAATTCCAGTCATGGTTGCCGATGAGGCGGCGGACGATGCGGCCATCGCGATCGAGCAGGAAGCTTTCGGGGACCCCGGTGGTCTGGTAGGTGCCTTGGATACTGCCGCTCCGGTCGTGCAGGATATCGAAGGTGAGGGCGAGCTCGGCGGCAAAGGCGCGGACCTTGTCCGACGAACCATCGTCGATGCTCACCGCCGCGATCTTGAAGCCGCGGGCCGAGAAATCCTTATACAGCGCCTCCATCGACGGCATCTCCTCACGGCAGGGAATGCACCAGGTGGCCCAGATGTTCAGCAGGGTGACCTGTCCGTGATAGCGATCGCGGAAGTCGACCGTGTCCCCGGTGGCGATCTCGATCGCCTGGAAGTCGGGCGCCAAGGTGTCCACGCCGACCACTCCGCCCTCGTGGGCACGGGTGAGCGTGAAGCCGCCGACGACGAGGGCGGCGACGATTCCGCCGGCGATCATCCACTGTTTGGACAAGGGTCAGGCCTCCACGGCGCACGCGCGCCGAAGGATATGGATGGCGTCGGCGGGGTCGGCCTGTCCGAAGACCGCCTGTCCCGCGACGAAGGTATCGGCTCCGGCGTGCCAGGCCGCAGCGATGGTGTCGGCGGCGATCCCACCGTCCACTTCGAGGGCGGCGCCGGAGCGAGCCTGATCGAGCAGGGCGCGGGCGCGCCGGATCTTGTCGGTGCTTCCGGGGATATAGCGCTGGCCGCCGAAGCCGGGATTGACGCTCATGATGAGCAGCAGGTCGAGGTCTCCCACGACCTCGGCCACCGTGGCGATCGGAGTGGAAGGGTTGAGGGCGAGCCCCGCCTGCATCCCGCGCTCTCGCACGGCTGCGAGATGCCGCTGTACGTGCACCGTTGCCTCGGGATGAAAGGTGAAGACGGTGCAGCCCAGGTCGGCGTATTCCGCGATGTAGCGCTCGGGCTCCGCCACCATCAGATGTACGTCGAGCGGCAGGTCGGACAGCTTTCTGAGCGCCTTGATGACCGGCGCGCCGAACGTAAGGTTCGGCACGAACCGGCCATCCATCACGTCGACGTGGAACCAGTCGGCCCCGCCGGCGGCAGCGGCGGCGATCTGCTCCTTGAGACGGCCCAGGTCGGTGCTCAGGACGCTTGGCGCGATGCGAAGGGTGCGGCTCATTCCGGCTCCCCGGCGACGACGATGTCCACCCGGCCATCCCTGGCGGCGAGGCCGCCGGCGGCCGGGCGCTGGCGGATGATGCGCCCGTCGGGGAGCCCTTCGCTACGCTCCTTGATGATGCGCCCCAGGGCGAAGCCGGCGGCGAAGAGTTTTTCGCGGGCCGCGGGGACCGTCAGACCGCTCACATCGGGGATCGAGGTGTTGGCGGGACCGGCGCTCACGACGAGCTCGATCGGCTCGGTGGGCCTGCGGGTGACCCCGGCGGCAGGACGGGTGGCGAGCGCGGTGCCCTTGGGGGTCGAGTTGGCGACGGAATCCACCCGGCGCACCGTGATCCCGCTCGCGGCGATCACCCGCAGCGCGAGCGGCGCCTCGAAGCCCTCGATGTCGGGGATGGCGAGTTCGGGCGGCCCGCTCGACACGAGCAGTTGGACCGAAGCGCCGAGCCCGACCTCGCTGTATGGCGGAGGATCCTGCCAGGCGACCATGCCGCGGGCGAGGTATGGATGGGCGATCTCATCGCCCCGCTTGACCCGGAGCCCGGCGGCGACGAGCCGTGCCTCCGCCGCGCCGGCGTCGAGCTCGAGCACGCGCGGCACCGCCACCGATTCCGAGAACAGCGGGGCGGGGTAGAGCCAGAGGGCCGCCACGAGGTAGCCCGCGAGAGTCGCGCCGAAGACCACCGACACCTGAATGAGCAGGCGGCGGCCGGTGACGGTCCGGGTGATCCCGCTCCAGGGGAATCGCGGCATTCCAGTGGTGCTCCCTTTGCGGTGGATCCCCGACCAGTGCGAGTCCTGCTCTCCCTGCGGCTCGGTCATGCGCGCCTCCGGAGCCGGGCCGCGTAGGCCCCGTCGGTCCCGTGCACCTGGGGCAGGAGGGTCAGGTCCCCGGCCGGCGAGCAGAGGGCCGGGTCGGTGTCCGGCGCCGGTTCGCGCGCAAACTCCGAATGATCGGCGAGGAATCGTTCCACTTGGATCTCATTCTCCTCGGGTTCGAGCGAACAGGTGGCGTATACCAGCAGCCCGCCTCGCTTCACGACGCCCGCGACGCCGTCGAGCAGGGCGTGCTGGCGCTGGACGATGACCTCGAGCGCGCGAGGGGCGACCTTCCATCGGGCGTCGGGATGCCGCGCGAAGGTGCCGGTCCCCAGGCAAGGCGCGTCGAGCAGAACGACGTCGACGGGACGGCAGGGCGGCATGGTGGCATCCCCGGCAAGAACGTATTCGCGATCGCTGCCGGCCCGCTGAAGATTGGCGCGAAGTTTTCGTACCCGTGCCACATTCGAATCGGCGGCGAGGATCCTGCCGCCTTGCCGGCCCGCCATCCTGCCAAGGGCGATGGTCTTGCCGCCCGGTGCGGCACAGGCGTCGTAGATCGTGGCGCCCGCCGGCGGGGAGATGAATCGTCCCACCAGGGCCTGCGCCGGGTCCTGCACAACGAACCCGCCCTCGGCAAAACCAGGGAGCTTGGTCGGGGTCCGCCCTTCGACCACGAGGCCTGCGCCATGGGGAGCGGGCCGGACATGCAGACCTTCGGCGCGGAAGGCCGATTCCAGCTGCTCGAGGTCCCACCGAGCGGGCTGGACCACGAGCGGAGGCGGGGTGTCGTTCCAGAGGAGCAGGTCCTTCGTCCCGTCGACCCCGAAGCGGGCATCCCAGCGGAGCACCAGCCAGGCGGGGTGCGACCGTCGGGATCCGGCATCGCTCCCGGACGGGGCCCCGTTCGTCGCGACCTTGCGGAGCATCGCATTGACGAACTTGGCGGCCCGCTCCCCCACCACTTTCTTGGCGAGCTCGGTGCTGGTGGAGACCGCCGCGTGGGCCGGGACCTTGTCGAGCTCCAGGAGCTGGTAGGCGCCGAGGCGCAGGACATCGCGCAGCTTCGGCTTGACGCTCTCCCACCCGTGCTCCGCATACGGCGCGAGGGCGGTGTCGAGGTCGCCCCGCCGGCGGAGGACCCCTGCCGCGAGTTCGTGGGCCAGCCGCCGGTCCCGCTCCTCCATCCCTTCCACTGCCCGATCCCGTGCCACGTCGAACGGCGCGCCGCGCGCCACCGCTTCGAGGATCTCATATGCGGCGTGACGCGCGTCCCCGGCGCCGGCCTTCAGCCGAGCATCCCCTGCGTGGGGCTCGACGGGACCGCGACCTCGCGCTTCGGCATCCGCCCTGCGAGGTACGCGGCGCGTCCCGCCTGCACTGCCCATCGCATCGCCGAGGCCATCAGCACCGGATCCTGCGCCTCGGCCAGCGCGGTGTTCATCAGGATGCCGTCGACGCCCTGTTCCATCGTGACGCAGGCGTCGGAGGCCGTGCCCACGCCGGCATCGACGATGACGGGCACCTTGAGCCGGCTCTTGATGGTGCGGATCGAATACGGGTTGAGCATCCCGAGCCCGCTGCCGATCGGCGAGGCGAGCGGCATCACCGCCACCGCGCCCGCGTCCTCGAGCCGGAGGGCGGTGATCAGGTCGTCGCTGGTGTAGGCCATCACCTTGAAGCCCTCTTTTGCGAGGGTCTTGGTGGCCTCGAGCAGGCCGAACACGTCGGGCAGGAGGGTCTGCTGGTCGCCGATGACCTCGAGCTTCACGAACTCGTTGAACCCGGCCTCGCGCGCCAAGCGGGCGTACCGGATCGCGTCCTCGGCGGTGTAACATCCGGCAGTGTTGGAGAGCAGAAAGAAGCGGTCAGGGCCCAGGTGGTGGAGGATGCTCTGGTCCTTGGTCCGGTCGAGGTCCACCCGCCGCACGGCCACGGTCACCACCTCCGCACCCGACGCCTCGATCGCGGCCACCATCTCGGCGTTGGAACGGTACTTCCCCGTTCCTACGAGGAGCCGGGACGTGAAGGTCCGACCCCCGATCACGAGTGGGGTGTCGAGGGCGGCGGAGAGGGAGGTGGACATGGGGTAAAGATAATGGAGCGGGGCCAAACTATTGGTGGGGAGGGGGTTAGGTCGAATAGCCCACCCACCATTGCAGGGATCGTGGTGCCGCGATTCATCGCGGCTTGAGGCTAGCAGCGGGAATGTCGATCGCTGCGGTGGAATGCCATCATGGACTGTTGACGGCCGGTTGAAGGTCGGCTGCAACGATGTTCCCATGCGACGCACCGGCAGGCCTCCCCGACTTGCGACCTGGGACTATCGGAAACCAGGCCGATACTTCGTGACCTTCACGACCTGGGCGCGCGCACCCTGGCTCGGAAGGCTCAGTGTCGAAGGCTTTGCCCCTGCCCCGGCGGGCGCGACGGTCATGGCAGTGTGGTCGGAGCTGCCAAAGTGGTTCCCTCGCATCGAGCTCAGCGAGGTCGCGGTGCTTCCCGACCATGTGCATGGACTGGTGGAACTTCGGGAGCATCATGACGATAGCGCCTCATTGGGAGACGTAGTACGGGTCTGGAAGGCGGTCGCCGCCCATCGGATCCATCCGCAACTCCCGGAATTCAAGTGGACCGATGGATACTGGGATCGGATCGTGCGGACTGAGAGCGAATTCGAGACCGTCAGGGCATATGTCTCCGAAAACGTTGCCCGCCATCTGCTGAAGTTGAAAGTGCCGCCATGAAAAATGCCGCCATGAAAAGTGCCGCCATGAAAAGTGCCGCCATAAATGGCGGCACCACGAGGCTCTGCACTGTTCCGACGGCATTGCCGCGATCAAATCGCGGGCCTACCCCCTACCCACCACCCACGAACTGCACGATCTCCACCGCATCTCCGCCCCGCACGGTCACGCCGTTGAGGCCCACGCGGCGGACGATCGTTCGGTTGTGCTCCACCACCACCATGCGCGCGTCGATCGCGAGATGGTCCAGGAGCCCGATGAGAGTGAGCCCCTCGGGGACCGACCGTTTCTCCCCGTTCACGATGACCTCTATCATCGAGTCACTCCGCCCACGGGGCGAGGAGAGCGTGTCCGGCCGCGTAGGGATCCGGCGCGTCCCAGAGCGCCCGGATCGCCGCTACGCCCCACGCCCCCGCGTCGCGACACTCGGCCGCGCGTTCCGCGGTGACGCCGCCGATCGCGATGACCGGGCGGCCGAGTGACGCGCACGCGGAGAGGAACCCGACACCCGCCGCGGGGCGGCCGGGGTGGCTGGTGGTCTCGAAGATGTTGCCGGCGAACAGGTAGTCGGCGCCGTCGTCGACCGCGGCGCGCGCCTCCTCGAGCGAGTGCACCGAGCGGCCGATCCACCCTTTGCCGAGGACCCGCCGCGCGTCGCCTACGGCCACGTCATTCACGCCGAGTTGTACGCCGTGAGCGCCGAGGGCGCGGGCCAGGTCCGCGCGCGCGCTGACGATCACGCTCGCCTCCGGAGGCTGGGCCAGGGCGACGAAGCGGCGGCCGACCTCCGCGAGCGCATGGGTCGTGGCGTTCCGATCGCGCAGATGGAGCACCGTCGCCGGACCAAGCGCCGCCAGGGCCGCCGCTTTCCGGCCGAGGTCGGGGTCGGCGAGGACGCGGCTGTCGGTCACCGCGTGGAGCCGGGGGAGCGGCCTCACCCGAGGCGGGGGAGGGGGGCGCCGCGCCGGCCGGCGGCCCACGCGCTCGCCGACATCCGGGCTTTGCCGGCGGGCTGGACCTCCCGGACCTCGATCGCGTCCTTGCCGCAGGCGATCCGGATCGTCGAAGCCGCCGAGAGGATCTGGCCGGCGACACCGCCCTCGTCCACGGGCAGGGCGCCGAAAAGCTTGAATGGCTGGCCGTCGAGGAGGGTCCACGCGCCGGGCTCCGGGTCCATCGCGCGCACCTTGCGGGCGACGACAATCGCCTCGTCGGTCCAGTCGACGTGCGCGAGCTCGCGGCCGATCTTGGGGGCGAAGGTCGCGACCGCGTGGTCCTGCACCTTCGGACGGGCGGCGCCCGCACCCAGGAGTGAAAGGGCGTCGACCAGCGCTTGCGCCCCCAGCTCCGCCAGGCGCGTCGTGAGCTCGCCGGCCGACTCGCCGGGTGCGATCGGGGTGCGCACCGTGTGCAGCACCGGGCCGGAGTCGAGTCCCGCCTCCATCTGCATGATGCTCACCCCGGTGGTCTCCTCGCCGTTGAGGATGGCGCGCTGGATGGGGGCGGCGCCGCGGAGTCGGGGGAGGATCGAGGCGTGCACGTTGATCATCCCGAGCCGCGGCACGTCGAGGATGTCGCGCTTGAGGATGTGGCCGTACGCCACGACCACTCCGACGTCCGGCTTGGCGTGCTCGAGGGCGCGACGGAAGACGTCGCCGACCGGGCGATCGGGTTGGACCACGTCGAGCCTCGCCTTGAGCGCGACCGTCTTGACCGGGGGTTGGACCAGGGTGGAACGGGAGCGTCCCTGCGGGCGGTCGGGCTGTGTGACGACGAGGGCGATCTGGAAGCGCTCGCGCAGGAGCGCCTCGAGCGAGGGGACCGCAAAATCCGGCGTGCCAAAGAAGGCGACGCGCATCACTCCCCCGCGGGAGCCGGCTCGGTGGGCTGTTCCTGGACGTGGCCGGCCTTGGGGTGCTCCCGCCGGTACTTCCGCATCATCACCTGACGCTTCATGGGTCCGAGGTGGTCCAGGAAGAGGACGCCGTCGAGATGGTCGATCTCGTGCTGGATGGCGCGGGCCAGGAGCCCGTCGGCGTCCAGCGAGTACGGCTTCCCATCGCGGTCGATCGCTTCGAGGGTGACCTGGGTCGGGCGCGTCACATCCGCGAAGACGTCGGGAACGGAGAGGCATCCCTCTTCTTCCGACTCGCGCGGGCCGCCGCTGGCGACGAGGCGCGGATTGATCAGCGCGATGCGATGATCGCCCGCATCGATGACGGCGATGCGGAGCGTGGTGCCCACCTGATTCGCCGCGAGCCCCACTCCTTTGTTCGCATCCATCGTCTCGAACAGGGCGTCGA
Organism: Gemmatimonadales bacterium; assembly: GCA_039917855.1. Lineage (GTDB taxonomy): Bacteria > Gemmatimonadota > Gemmatimonadetes > Gemmatimonadales > GWC2-71-9 > CAMLHU01. The sequence goes on from JBDSIR010000020.1 coordinate 29,042, forward strand.
CGAAACGCCGGATGTCGTCATCCACGCGCGGGACCTCCGCACTCCGCTCGCGAAGCACCGGGGAGCCGAGCAGGTGGAGCGGCAAGACCGCCATCAGGCCGGAGGCGCGGCCGTGTCGCCGACGCGGATGATGCGCGAGCGCTCGACCACCACCGTGCTCTCGCCGGTCTCGATCGTGACGCGCCACTCGGCCTTGTCCTTCACTTCCTTGACGTCCTTGACCTTTCCGACGATGCCGCCGGCGGTCATCACCTCATCGCCCTTCTTGAGGGCGGTGAGCATCTGGGCGTGCTTCTTCCGCGCCGCGCCCTGGGGGCGGATGATGAGGAAGTAGAAGATCCCGACGATCAGGAGGATCTGGAACGGGAGGAACCAGCCCGGCATCTTGCCGTCGGCGTTGGACATTACGTTGAGGAGTGCGAAGGTCACTTAGAGATCCTTGCCATGGTAACGCTGGAGCCATTCGCGGCTCCAGCTTGCGTAGTCGCCCGCCAGGATGTGGGCCCGGGCCATGTCACCCAGGCGGACGAGGAAGTGGACATTGTGGATCGACACCAGCCGGAGCCCGAGCATCTCCTCGACCACGAAGAGATGGCGGAGGTACCCGCGTGCGTAGCCCCGGCAGGTCTCGCAGTCACAGTCGGCGTCGAGCGGCGCGTCCGAGAGGCGGAGGTCCGCGCGCCGGATGTTGACCTTCCCGGAGGCGGTCCAGGCGCTCCCATGACGGCCGTTCCGCGTGGCCGCGACGCAGTCGAACAGATCCACCCCGCGGGCGATCGCTTCGATCAGATCCTCGGGGAAGCCGACCCCCATAAGATAACGGGGTCGGTCGGCGGGGAGCACAGGCTGCAGAGTTTCCAGCACGCGGTGCATCACCGGTTTGGGCTCGCCGACCGAGAGCCCCCCGATGGCGATCCCGGTCCACGGTCCCTGCTCGAGGATCCCTTCAAGGGACCGGAGGCGGAGATCGTCGTGGGTGCCGCCCTGGATGATGGGCCAGAGGGTCTGGGCGCTGAGGCGCTGGGGCGCTGTGGCGCTGGCCTCCATGAGCCGAACATGGTGATCTCGACACCGTTCCAGCCACCGCAGCGTCCGTTCCATCCCTTCGAGGGCGTGCGCGTGGTCGCTTTGGCCCGGTACCACGTGGTCGAACGCCATTGCGATGTCGGCGCCGAGGGCCGCCTGGATCTCCATCGCGCGTTCGGGGGTGATCATCCGCTGGGAACCGTCGATGGGGCTCTTGAAGGTGACCCCCTCCTCGGTGATCTGCCGCAATTCCGCCAGCGAGAAGACCTGGAACCCCCCCGAGTCGGTGAGCATCGGGCCGTTCCAGGTGGTGAAGCGCTGCAGCCCTCCGAGGGCGCGGACCACCTCCTCGCCCGGCCGGAGGTGCAGGTGGTAGGTGTTGCCGAGGACGATCTGCGCCCCGGTGCGCCGCACCTCCTCCATCGAGAGGCCGCGAACCGCGCCGTGGGTGCCGACCGGCATGAACGCCGGTGTCCGCACCGTCCCGTGGGGGAGGGTGAGGGTCCCGGCGCGGGCAGCACCGTCGGTCTTCTCCAGTTGGAACTCGAACATGCGTAAACATAAGGGTGACCGGTGACCAGTAAGTGGTGACCGGGCCTACCGAGTAGATCTCCACTTGCGGCCCGGTCACAGGTCACCGGTCACTTGTCACCCTTCAGAGCACCACCATCGCATCCCCATACGAATAGAACCGATACCGCCCTTCGATCGCGTGGCGATACGCGGCCATCGTTGGCGCGTACCCCGCAAAGGCGGCCACCAGCATCAGCAGGGTGGAGCGGGGGAGATGGAAATTGGTGATCAGATGGTCTACCACCCGGAACTCGTAACCCGGCGTGATGAAGATCTTCGTCTCTCCCTTGCCCGCCGTGACTCGGCCGTCGACGGCCGAGCTACTCTCCAGGGTCCGCACGACCGTCGTTCCCACCGCCCAGAGTTTTGCACCACGTTCCCGTGCATCGACGATCGCCCGGGCCGCGGCCTCCGGCACCTCGTAGCGTTCCACGTGCATGTGGTGATCGGCGGGATCCTCGACCTCGACCGGCTTGAAAGTCCCGGCGCCGACCTCCAGGTCGACGTGTGCAAACCGCACTCCCTTGGCCGTGAGGGCGTCGAGCAGCGCCGGCGTGAAGTGCAGTCCTGCGGTCGGCGCCGCGACGCTCCCTTCGCGCGCGGCGTACACGGTCTGGTAGCGGATCTCATCGGCATCGGTCGGCCCGCGCTCGATGTATGGCGGGAGCGGAAGGTGACCATAACGCTCCATCGCCTGGTCGGCGGTCAGGCCGACGAACTTCACCACCCGCGTCCCCTCCGCCAGCACCTCCACGGTCTCGACCTCCGCATCGGGCCCGAGCCGGATCCGTTTGCCGACGCGGAGCGCAGAGCCGGGCTTTCCCATCGCCTCCCAACTCCCGTCGGCTCGGGGCGTGAGCAGCAGCACCTCGGCCGGCGCCCCGGAGGGACGCTTTCCCAGCAGCCGCGCGTGCCGGACCTTGGTGGTGTTGAGGACGACGAGATCGCCTGCGGGGATCAGGTCGAGGAGCGCGCCGAAGGCCAGGTCTTCGATCGCGCTGCGCCCCTGCGCCTCTGCGCCCCTGCGTAGCGTCAGCAACCGCGACGCCCCCCGCTCGGCGCTGGGGTTCTGCGCGACGAGCTCGGGGGGGAGATGGTAGTCGAAATCCGAGGTCTTGAGCATCCGAGTCTAGTGTATCGGAGCCGTCCCGAGCGGAGCGAGGGACCTACCGAGCAATGCCGGGAAGGTCCCTCGCGGCGCTCGGGACGGTTCCGAGCGAATCACCGGGCCGCACACTTTCACTTGAAGAGCCCATCCTGGGCGCCCGAGGGCGGCGCCAACCCGAACCGCTTGTACGCCAGCGCCGTGGCCACCCGACCCCGCTGGGTGCGCTCGAGGAATCCCTGCTGGATGAGATAGGGCTCATACACCTCTTCCAGGGTCCCCGCATCCTCCCCGACCGCCACCGCGATGGTGGTCAACCCGACCGGTCCACCGCCGAATTTCTCGATGATGGTCTGGAGGATGCGCGCGTCCATGTCGTCGAGGCCGAACTCGTCGACATTCAGGCGGGCCAAGGCCTCCGCGGCCACGACCTCGGTGATGGTCCCGCCCGCCCGCACCTCGGCGTAGTCGCGCACCCGGCGCAGCAGCCGGTTGGCGACGCGCGGGGTGCCGCGGCTCCGTCTGGCGATCTCGGCGGCGCCCGCCTTCTCGATCGGTACCCCCAGCAGCCTGGCCGAGCGGTGGACGATGGTGTCGAGATCCTTCTCGGGATAGAACGAGAGCCGCTCGACGATCCCGAACCGGGCCCGCATCGGCGGGGTCAGGAGGCCGAAGCGGGTCGTGGCACCGACGAGCGTGAAGCGTTCGACCGCCATCGGCACCGTCTGGGCATTGGGTCCATCGGCGATGCGCACGTCGACGCGGTAGTCCTCCATCGCGGGATAGAGGAACTCCTCCAGCTGGGGGCGGAGGCGGTGGATCTCGTCGATGAACAGGATGTCGCCGGGGCCCAGGGTGGTGAGCAGCCCCACGAGGTCGCCGGGCTTCTCGAGCACCGGCCCCGAAGTGGTACGGAGCTGGACCCCCATCTCCTTCGCGAGCAGCATCGCGAGGGTCGTCTTGCCGAGCCCGGGAGGGCCGAAGAAGAGGATATGGTCGAGCTGCTCGCCGCGCTTCTTCGCCGCCTCGATCGCGATCCCCAGTGACTGGCGCACCTGCTCCTGCCCGACGAACTCGTCGAGCCGCGAGGGGCGCAGTGCCGCATCGGCACCGGTCTCCTCGGGGAGGGCATCCGGGGTGGTGATCTGGAGGCGGGACATGGCAACTAAGGTAAGGGGTGAGGGTTGAAGGGTGAGGGGTGAGGGGTGACCTGTAACCAGTGACCGGGCCTGCAAGCGAGATCGCAACTTGGGCCCGGTCACCTGTCACAGGTCACTGGTCACCTCTTCACGACAACCGCGCGTCCCAGCGCACCGGCCGGTCGGCGGGTCTGACCACGTGCTTGGCGTGGCAGGTGAGGCACTTGTCCTGCGCCTCGGTCGTGGCGGTCGGAACGAGCTTGCGATTGGTCGACCCGCAGCGGGTGCAGTTCCATTCGGCGGTGGTGGCTGATTGCATGGAGGTGGTCCTGGTCGATGATGACGGTGTCAAAATGAGCTGCTGGCTATTGGCTGCTGGCTGTTCCGTTCTCCCACGTGGCTCCGATCGGCCAGAAGCCAACGGCCAGCAGCCGACTTTCTCTACCGACTAGCCAGTCGCTGCAATGCCCGCTTCACGAGCGCACCGGTCTCTTCGGGGGTGCCGGCCTGGAGCTCACTCCGCACCGCGGCCTCGGCTTCTCGCTGCACGTAGCCCAGGTTGACGAGCGCCTTCACCGCCGAGTCGCCTGCCGCCATCGGGGCCGCCGGGGCGGTGATGGTCAGGTCGGCGAAGCGGTCGTGGAGCTCGATGACCATCTTCTCCGCTTTTTTCTTGCCGATGCCGCTCACGGTGGCGAGGGTCGTGATGTCCCTCGCCTGCAGGCTCCGCACCGTGCGCGCCGGCCCGAGACGCGAGAGGATCGCGAGCGCGAGCTTGGGTCCCACGCCGCTGGCGCCGAGGAGACGCTGAAAGATGGTCCGCTCGGCCGGGTCGTCGAACCCGTAGAGCGCCCACCCGTCCTCCTTGACCACCAGCTCGGTGAAGAGTCGGACGCTCTTGCCCGCTTCCGGCAGCCGCTCGTGCACGCCGAAGGGCACCGTCACGGCATAGCCAGTGCCGCCGCTGGTCTCGATGAGGACCGTCTCGCTGGTCCGATCGGCGAGGACCCCGAACACCGTGCTGATCATCCGCGGGTCCTCCAGGGAGCGATCCGGCTGCGGCCGACGCCGACCAGCAGGTGGGTGAGGGCGATCGCGACGGCGTCGGCGGCGTCGGCGGGCTTGGGCGCGGTGCGAAGGCGGAGCAGCTGGGCCACCGCATAGCCGACCTGGCTCTTGAGCGCGGCGCCGCGCCCGACCACGGACTTCTTGACCTGGGCCGGCGAATATTCGTGGGTGGGGATCCCGGCCTGCTGCGCCGCGAGGAGGATCACTCCACGTGCGTGGCTGAGCACGATGGCGGAACGGACGTTCTTGCCGTAGAAGACGCCTTCGACCGCGATGGCATCGGGCCGATGCCGGGTGATGAGCTCGGTCACGCCTTCGTGGATCACCGCGAGCCGGAGCGGCAGGGGCTGGGTCGCGGGGGTGCGCACGACGCCGCACTCGACGAGGGTGGCCGGGGCGCCGGAGTCGATGACCCCGAAGCCAAGCACGGCGGTCCCCGGGTCGATGCCGAGGATCCTCAGCTGCCGGCCTCGGCCATCGCGTCGGCGTCCATCTCGAAGTTGGAGAAGACCTTCGCCACGTCGTCCAGGTCCTCCAGCGCCTCGAGCAGCTTGATCAGCTGGATGGCGTCCTTGCCCTCGACCTTCACGGTGTTCTTGGGGACCATCGCCACTTCGGCCGTCTCGGCCTCGAGTCCCTTGGCCTTCAGCGCCTCGAGCACCGTGTGCACCTCGAGCGGCGCGGTGGAGACGATGAACTGGTCCCCTTCCTTCGTGAAGTCCTCGGCGCCGGCCGCGAGGGCGAGGTCGAGCGCCTGGTCCTCGTTCTTCACCTTGCTGGCTTCGATCGTGATCTCGCCCTTGCGGTCGAACATCCACGCCACCGAGTGCGCTGCGCCGAGGTTCCCGCCATTCCGGCTGAACACGAAGCGGACATCGGCCACGGTGCGGGTGGGGTTGTCGCTGGTGGCCTCGACGTAGATCGCCACGCCTCCCGGACCATATCCTTCGTATGCCAGCTCGACGATCTGCTCCCCTTCGAGCTCACCGGTGCCCTTCTTGATGGCGCGATCGATGTTGACGTTCGGCATGTTCGCCGCCTTCGCCGTGTCGACCGCGAGGCGAAGGCGGGGGTTGCCGCCGATGTCGCCGCCTCCCGCCTTGGCCGAGATCGTGATCTCGCGGATGAGCTTGGTCCACGCCGAGGCCCGGCGGTTGTCGGTGACCGCCTTCTTCCGCTTGATCTGCTTCCATTTACTATGGCCGGCCATGCTCCACCTCGTTGGGTCAGACCCGAAAATAATCAGTTGGGCCCGGGTTGACGCGACCTGTGCGGCTCCACTAGCCTTCCCGCCACATGCGCCACTTCGCTATTGCGGCCCTCGCCGCCGCCCTGCTCCTCGGCTGCACCCCGGACCGGCCCAAGCTGCCGAGTCTCCCGGCCGCCTTCGCCACCCTCCCGCTTCCGCCTGAGCCCGAGTTTCTCGGCCAGACCGGGAGCGAGGACGCCCTGATGTTCACCTTCCGCTCGGCGCGCAAGGCCGACGTGGTGGCCGAGACCTATCGCCAACTGTTCGCCAGCGACACCGCCTACCATACTGTGAGCACCAACACCGGGGCGCAGGGGGAGCACGCCTTCTACGTCGAATTCAGGGGGCGTCCTCTCTGGGTGCGGGTCCGGCCCGAAGCAGGGAATGAGGGGAGCATCGTCGAGTTGACGGGTGCCGTGGTCGCTACCGCCGATACCGACCACCCAGCCCCCGCCGATACCCTGCGACCCCGACCCTGATCGGGGCGGGTCAGCGCTCGGGGTCGAGCATGTCCTCGAAACGCAGCCACCGCTGGTAGAAATACAGGTCGATGAATCCGGTCGGCCCGTTCCGGTTCTTTCCGACCAGCAGCTCGGTGGCACCCTCCATCCCGCCACCGGGCCGGTACATCTCTTCGCGATAGACCCCCAGCACTACGTCAGCGTGCTGTTTGACCTGCCCCCGTCCCCCCAGATCATCGAGTGTGGGGCGGGGATCCTCGCGCGTGGCCACATGTGAAGGGAGCTGGGCCACCGCGAGGACGCTGACATTCTCCGCCAGCGCGAGCCCCTTGAGGGCGCGGGCGGCGAGGGCGAGGGCGTCGTCCTGGTCGCTGGTGGCCTGGGGCGGCGGCACCAACTGCAGGTAATCGATCACGACCAGGGCCGGGCGGGGGACCACGCGCAGCGCCTGCTC
>JBDSIR010000021.1:0-11144 GCA_039917855.1 Gemmatimonadales bacterium
CAGGCCCTTATTGTTGGCCTCCGCCCCGGGGCCCGTTCCCGGGTCGTTGGGGCCTGTAGCTCAGGTGGTTAGAGCGCACGCCTGATAAGCGTGAGGTCGGAGGTTCAACTCCTCCCAGGCCCACTGAAGCCGACAGCCATCAGCCGACAGCCGACAGGTTGTTGGCTGATCTGTTTTGCTGGCTGTAGGCTGTGGGCTCTCGCGGGCGTGAGGTCGTCGGTGCGGCTGCGGCTGGCGCTCCCCCCGCCCGGGGCGTAGCATAGTCGCGCCCCCCACAGAGGCGCGGGAGTGGAAGAGATCGAGGCGACCCTCCGACGGGCGCTCGCCGCCCGGTATTCGGTCGAGCGAGAGGTCGGGAGGGGCGGCATGGCGGTCGTGTTCCGCGCGGAGGACCTGAAACTCGGTCGCCCCGTGGCGCTCAAGGCGTTCCGTCCCCCCGTTCCGGATCCTATCGCGACATCCCGGTTCCTGCAGGAGATCCGCACCGTCGCGACTCTCTCGCATCCGAACATCCTTCCGCTCCACGACTCCGGCGAGGTCGAGGGGATCCTCTACTTCGTCACCCCTTTCGTCGAGGGAGAGTCGCTCCGCACGCGCTTGGAGCGCGGCGACCTGCTGCCTCAGGCCGATGCGGCCCGCATCGCCGCCGCAGTCGCGCGGGCCCTCGATCACGCCCACCGGCGTGGAGTGGTCCACCGCGATGTCAAACCGGAGAACATCCTCCTCCAGGAAGGTGAACCACTCCTGGCTGATTTCGGGATCGCATTTCCATTCCGGCCCGGTCAGCACCACGGGGACCGCATCACCGGAAGCGGGTTCCGGGTCGGGACCCCCGCCTACATGAGCCCGGAGCAGGTGGCCGGCGGTGACGTCGACGGGCGGAGCGATATTTACGCGCTCGGCGTCGTGCTCTATGAGATGCTCGGTGGGCAGGCGCCGTTCGAAGGCCGTACACCCGAGGCGGTGCTCGCGGCCCACATCTCCGAACCGCCACCCCCCCTCGATACCCTGCGGCCCGACCTCGACCCGCGGCTTATGGAGGTGGTCGGACGGGCGCTCGCGAAGGATCCGGCCGAGCGGTGGCAGGCCGCTGGGCTGTTCGCGGCAGCACTCGACCCGGGGAAGGGACCGCGCCGACACACGACTGCCTGGCGGTGGGTAACGGGTCTCGCGGCGGTCGCTCTTGTCGCGTTCCTTGCCCTGAGACTGCGGCCGGACCCTGCTGCGACTGCACCACCCCAAGCGATCCTTCTCGCCGACTTCGTTGGCCCACCGACCGATCAAGGGCTCCCACGCACCATCCGGGAGCTGGTCGCGGTGGCCCTGGCTCAAAGCCGAGTGGTGGCGCCCCTGGCCCCCGACCAGCTCACCGCGGTCCGGCGCGCGGCGGGTCTCGCCGACAGCGTCGCGCTCACGCTCGCCGTCGCGCGGGAGCTCGCGGAACGGGCCGGGGTCGGGGCCGTCGTCACCGGGGAGGTGCTCTCGGGCGGGACCGGCTTCGTCCTGGTGGTCAAGGCCGTGCGGGCGGCCGATGGGGCGGACCTTGTATCCGTCACGAGCCACGCCGCCAACGCCGCCGGCCTGGTCCTCGCGACCGAGCGATTGACGGCCGATCTGCGCCGCGGTCTCGGCGAACGGCGTCAGGACCTCGCCGCGACCAGACCGCTCCTTGATGTCGCGACGCCGTCGTTCGCGGCGTTTCGCAAGTTCGCCGATGCGCTCGAACGCGCCCGCGTCGGTGATCCGGTGGGAAGCAACGTCCTGCTGCGCGAGGCGGTCGCGCTCGATACCGGATTCAGCGCGGCGTGGGCGCAGATGGCGCTGAACTTCCTCGACGCACGCCAACTCGATTCGGCCGCCGCGGCGGTCCGCGAGGCCCTGGCACGACCACAACGATTGACCGATGCCCGGCGCTATCGCCTCCAAGCCGACGCCGCCTACGCGCTCGACGCGGATCCGGCAGCGGCGGTCCGCTGGTACGACCTGTATCTCCAGGAGGTGCCGCGCTCGACGGGCGGGCGGAACAACCGGGCGTTGTACCTCACCATGCTGGGGCGCTGGGACGAGGCTCGGCCTGAGTTCCTGCGTGCGGCGGCCGATGATCCCAGGGGACCGCAGGCTGCACCGATGATGCAGCTCAACGCCCTCGCGTCTGCGGTCGCCCTCGGTCGGTTCGACAGCGCCACCCAGGAGATGCGCAGGCTTGAAGGTCCATTCCGAGCCTATGCCGAGCTGCTGCTCGCCGCGGCCGGGGATCGGTGGGTCGAGGCCGAGCGCCTCGCCGGGGCGGTCCTCGATGATCCCACGGCGCCCCCCTGGCTCCGCATGCAGGCGGTGGGGACGCAAGCCTCCGCCTTCTCCGCCCTGGGGCGCCCCGACGATGCCGACCGCGCGCTGGCGCGCGCGGCGGCGGTGGAGCAGGGCGTGGCTTCGCGGTGGTACACACAGGCCAGACTTCTCCTTGCGTTGGCGCGGGGAAGGCCGTTCCCCGAAGCGCGCCCCGACACCACAAGGGGAGGGATGGTGATCACTGCCTTCGCAGCCGGGTGGCGCGGGGATCGTGCTACGGCCGATCGGATCGCCGCGGAGATATCCCGGACGACAGGGGCCGACCGGCGGCGTCTGGGGGCGGGGCCGTCGCTGGTCCGCGCCGGGCAGCTCAGTGCGCGCGGCGACTGGCGCGGAGCCGCAGAGGCGTTGCACGAACCGGCGGCACTCGGAGAACTCGACGCGTTCGCGCTCGACCGTCCATCGAGCGAACTGCTCCGCTGGGCCGAGGCGCGCGCCTGGTTGATCGCCGGTGACAGCGCGGCCGCGATCCGTGCCCTCGGCCCACTGCGCACTTCTGCGCGCCTCCCGCCGAACCAAGTGGCCCTCCGGGGTCTGACCGTACCATATGCTGATCCGCTGTTGCGTTCACCCAATTAAGGGAGGTCCCATGCTCCGTCCGCTCCTTGCCGCAACGTTCCTGCTCACCGGGTGTTTCACGGAAAAGCCGAGCACCACCACCACGACGACCACGTCGACGAGTACGACGACATATGTGTGCGATTCGGTCGGCACCGGCGGCACCCCCTGCTTGAAGGCCACGAGTACCACGACGACGGTCGCCAAGTCCAGCGATTCGGTCGGGACCGGCGGGACGCCCTGAGCTTCGCCGGTGCGACGAGAGAGGGGGGACAGCGCGGTGCGCTGTCCCCCCTCGATCGCTCACGCCCGCTGCCGTCCTGGCCTCATGGGAGTCACCGGGGCCCCGGACCGATCCGTACATCGACCTCCGCCCGGGCCAGGCGGCGCAACAGCTGTTCCCGCCGCCGGATCGGCCACCATTCATAGAGCAGTGCGTCGAGCGGCCGCCAGAGCGCCACCCACCCTACGATGGTCAGCCCCTCCTGGAAGTAGCCGGCGACCGGTCCGGTGGGCCAGGCGCGATGCACGAGCTGGCCGAGGACGAGGCAGAGCGCGAGGAAGACGAGCCCCACGAGGAGGCTCCGGCGGCCACGGGTCCGGAGTTGCCGCAGCTCGTGCGCCGTCCGGTCAGCGCGCCAAGCGAAGAAGTTCCGGATCGCTTCGGGGACGTACTCGACCGCTTCCGTCCCCGCGTCCAGGTGGACGGTGAGGGCGAGCGCGGCATGGGGGGATGCTTCCTCCGCGTCGTCGATGATGAACGCGGCGGCGTCGGGGTCGAGCGCCTTGTCGTGAAAGGGCGCCGGGTCGATGACGTTGAACAACTGGTCGAGGTGCTTGATCCGCACCTCGATCGTCGCCACGGCGGGGGCGTGTGTCACGTCGGAGTCATCACTCGGCCTCTGTCGCTGGGGCGGCGATGGGGCAGAGCCTCGGTGCCAGGACCGACGCGATCCCCGCCATCCCGAGCCCGGCGATCGCGTCGATGACATAGTGGATCTGGAGGTAGACCACCGAGACCAGGATCCCTGCGACCGGGACCAGCAGGATCCAGCCGAGGGGCCGCGAGCCGCGGAACGCAAAGATCAGGGCGACCACGGAGCCCGCGACGTGACTCGAGGGGAAGGCGGAGCCCCAGGAGTCGCCACCGTTGAAGACGTTCCGCACCGCCTGAACCATCGGTCCGCTCCACGCCGGTCCCTCCGCCCAGGGCCAGAAATAGGGAGGCCCCGCCACCGGGAAGAGGAGGAAGATCGCGTAGCAGGCGAAGAAGGTGAAGATGATCGCGAAGATCGCCTGGCGAGCTTCGGCTCGACGGCCGATGGCCCAGAGTACGGCAGGACAGGCGATACCGACCACGTAAAACGCGAGGTAGCAGACCGACAGGAACTCGGCGACCCAGAAGTTTGGCCACGCGCGGGGCCAGGCGAAGGCGGGTTGGACGCCGAAGAGCCAGAGATCCCATCCTTGGACCATCGTGTCGAACGACGGGGCGGGACCGGCCGTCGGGTCGTTGAGGAGCCCCACCACGGCATAGAGCCCGATCAGGACGATCGCAGCGTACCACTCGGCGATGAAGCCCCGGGACCTGGCGCTGCGGGCGCGCGGCGCCACTGCGGCGGCCACCAGCAGGAGTCCGTTGGCCAGGAGCATCGTGCCGCCGAGCTGCCGGGGAAGCCCCCCATTGCGCCATCCCGCCAGATGCGCGAGCACGACCCCGGTAGTGAACGCCACATAGACCAACGTTAGCCGGTCGATGGGCGACAACGAGGAGGTGTCGGGGGGCAGTGAGAGGCGTGCCCGGGGCAGGATGATCGGAGCCGTCATCAGGGCCGCAAAATAGCCGCTCTTAAGAGGTTGACAATCCGACTAATTTAGTCGTAATTAGGACTTGAGGGCTTGGAGTCGAGAGTCTAGAGGCTAGAGACTCATGTCCCAGCACCCAGCATCCTTCGCTGCACTCAGGACAGGCCCAGCACCCAGCACTCCTACACTTTGGAGCACTGATGTCCGGAACACTTCCCCCCGTCACGCCGATCGCCGAGCGCGGGTACTCCCACCCCGATGTGCTGGTCGATTCCACCTGGGTGGCCGCCCATCTGAACGATCCGAAGGTCCGGCTCTTCGAGGCCAACGAGGACCTGCTCTTCTACGAGACGGGGCACATCCCCGGTGCGGTCAAGATCGACTGGCTCAATGACCTCAATGATGCGGTGGTGCGCGACTTCGTCGGTCCCGAAGCGCTGCAGCGTTTCCTGCGTGTGGCGGGCGTGGACCGCGACACCACCCTCGTGCTGTACGGCGACAAGAACAACTGGTGGGCCACCTATGCGTTCTGGGTCTTCCAGCTGTTCGGGCTGGCCAACATAAAGCTCCTCGACGGCGGGCGGTTACGATGGGCCGAGGAAGGGCGTCTGCTCGTCACCGAGAAGCCGACCTACCCGGGCGGCGATGTTCTGGTCGGGCCGCGGGCGGATATTCGGGTCCGGGCCCTTCGGCACGACGTCGAACACCACATCCGCGCCAAGGGAAAGCTCGTCGACGTGCGCAGCCCCGAGGAATACCGTGGGGAGCGGCTCCATATGCCCGACTACCCCAACGAGGGAGCGCTGCGCGGCGGCCACATTCCCGGGGCCAAGAGCATCCCGTGGGCCAAGGCGGTCGATCCTGCGACCCACACCTATCGACCCGCGGTGGAACTCAGGACGCTGTACGAGCAGGAGCAGGGCTTCACGAAGGACGACGACGTCGTGGTCTACTGCCGGATCGGCGAGCGCTCGAGCCACAGTTGGTTCGCGTTGACGTACCTGCTGGGCTATGGAAAGGTGCGGAACTACGACGGGAGCTGGACGGAGTGGGGGAATTCGGTGGGAGTGCCGATAGAGAAATGAGTTGGGAGTCTAGAGTCTAGAGGGGTGTTGAACGGTCGACGTCTCTAGTCTCCAGACTCAAGTCTCTCGACTGAGTTCGAACCGCCGCCTTCACTCGCCCCAAGATCGCCGTCAGCCCCTGGGTCCGGGTCATGCCGAGGTCCTGAGAGAGTCCGAGTTGGTCGAGCAGGTCGTTCGGCGTCGCTTCCACTTCGGTGGGGGTGGCGCCGTTGAGTTGCTTGATCAGGAGCGACAGGAACCCGCGCACGGTGGGCGATTCGCGCGGCACGTCGGCGTGGATCCGGACCGTGCCATCCGGGACCTCGACGTAGAGGAACACCGGGGTCTGGCACTCGTGCACCCGACCGACGCCCTGGTCCTTGAGGGGTACGAGTTCGGCAGGCAGGTCGGGGAGCTTCCTGGACCAGTCGAGGAGGGTCTCGAGCCGGGTGGTCCGGTCGAGGCCCTTGTAACGGGAGATCAGCTTCTGAAAGTCCGGCATGGAGTAAATGTACACCATGCTATTGGCGGGGCTTATTCACCACGGAGGCTCGGAGGTGCACGGAGTTCCACGGAGAAGTGTCTTTGTGGTCGCAGGAGGAGTTCCGCTCTGGGACCACATCGATCGCCGTTCTCCGTGGGTCTCCGTGCCCCTCCGACGCTCCGTGGTGAATGGGCCATGCCACCTTGCTTGGAGCCTACCTGAAGACCTTGTGGCAGTGCGTTATGGGGGCCATTCGAGGCTCGAGGGCCAGGGCAACTACGGGCCGGGCCATGCGTCACGGGCATCCGTCGCGGGGCAGGTTAGTATGCACCTCCCCCACGGTGCGGGGGTCCGACACATCGAACTAAAGGAGTCCTTATGCGACTGATCACGCTGACCGGCCTTGCCGGTCTTGCGGCGCTCGCCGCTTGCAGTGACGGTGGTCCCGCCAGCACCGGCCGGGTGGAATTCGCCATCGCGACGAGCGCAGCGACCACTATTCCCGGGCCGGCCTTTTCGGAGAACTACACCGATCTCGGGGGGAACTCCCTCGATGTCGATTCTGTGCTGGTAGTCGTGCGGAAGCTCAAGCTCGAGGGCGGCCCTGGTTCCGCCTGCATGACGGATGACAGCACCATGATGGATGGCAGCCTTGGGTTGGCCGACTCGGCCGATGATCAGGGCGAAGGGGAGCATGAGTGCGGAGATCTCAGGTTCGGTCCCTTCCTGGTGGACCTCCCAGTCGGCGCCGCCGGGGCCGACCATCAATTCACGGTGACGGTCGATACCGGGACGTATGGCGAGGTCATGTTCCAGATCCACAAGCCGGAAGGCGCCAACGACACCACGTTCCTGGCCCAGCATCCTGAGTACGCCGGTGTGAGCATCCGGGTGGTCGGGAGCTTCAATGGCACCCCCTTCGTGTACACCATCGGGGTGACGGATGTGCAGCACGTGGAATTCGACCCGCCGCTGGTGGTCGGAGAGGGCGGGACCAGTTTCACGCTCTTCGTCGACCTGTCCGGGTGGTTCCGCACTGGCACCGGCGCCCTGGTCGATCCCGCCACGGCGATGGGCGATGGCGCCAACGTGACGTTGGTGCATCAGAACATCATCCAGTCGTTCCACGGTTTCGAGGATGAGGATCATGACGGGCACAACGACCACGAGGGTGAGGGGTCGGACTGACCGTCGCATAGCCTTCGAGGGGTAGGGAGCGGGGGGACGCGGGTGCGCTCCCCCGTTCTTGTTGGTCCCTGGTCCGACCCTCCGTCGTGAAGCAAGCCTGCCACCCGGGTTCTCACTGCGTTATTCTTGCGGCCGCGGAGGTCGAGTTCGTAGCTCTTTTCGAAGGGGTAGACGTGGCACAGCTGTCGATCGGCGGGGTGGGGGTCACCTATGGCTCCAACGACCTGCTCAAGGACGTGACCTTCACCGTCGAGGCGGGGGAGAAGTGGGGGGTCGTCGGGCGGAACGGCAGCGGGAAGACCACCCTCTTCAACCTCATCACCGGCGACCAGCAGCCCACCGTGGGGTCGGTCTCCCGCACTGCGGGGCTTCGGATCGCGCTCCTCGACCAGCACCGTGACTTCGCCGGGGCCCAGAACGTCTGGGACGCGGCAGCCTTGGCGTACGCTGACCTCTTCCAGCTCGAGCGCGACATCGAAGCGCAAGGGCATCGCCTCGCCGAGCTCGGCGACGCCTGCACCCCGGAGATCCTCCAGCGCTACGCCGACGACCTCGAGCGCTTCGAACACCAGGGAGGCTACCAGGCCCACGCCCGGGTCGATGCCGTCCTGCAGGGCCTCGGTTTCGATCCGGAAGCCGCCAAGACCATCCCGGTCCACGTCCTCAGCGGCGGCGAACGGGGGCGGCTCGGCCTCGTGCGGCAGCTGGTGGAGCCGTGCGACCTCCTCCTCCTCGACGAGCCCACCAACCACCTCGACCTCGAGACCACGACGTGGCTGGAGGGGTACCTCAAGGGGATCTCGGAGACCGTGCTCGTGGTGACCCACGACCGCGACTTCCTCGAGCGGGTGGTGGATCACGTCGTCCACCTCGAAGGGGGCACGGCCACGCCGTATGCCGGGAAGTACAGCACCTTCGTCCAGGTGCGCGTCGAGCGGCGGCTCGCGGCGGCCCGCGCGTTCGAGAAGCAATCGTCAGCGATCGCCCGGGAGGAGGACTACATCCGGCGGAACATCGCCGGCTTCAACGCCACCAACGCACGGGGGCGCCGGCGGCGGCTTGACAACATCCCGCGCCTCAGCGCGCCCAAGGGGGAGGCGGGGGTGAGCGCGTTCACCCTCAACGCCGGGAGCCGGGGTGGTGACCAGGTGCTGGTGGCGGAGAACGTGAAGGTGGCGGTGGGAGCTCGCGTGCTGCTCGACCGATTCACCGCCCGGATCAAGCGGGGCGACGTGATCGGCTTCGTGGGATCCAACGGGTCGGGGAAGTCGACCCTTCTCAAGACCCTCCTGGGTGAGCGTCCCGCCGAAGGGGGCACGGTCAAGGTGGGCGATGGCACTGTGGTCGGCTACTACCAGCAGGACCTCGGTCAGGTCCCCGGGGACAAGGCGATCTTCGACATCATTGCCGACCTCCGGCCCAAGTGGACTCGCGGAGCGGTGCAGAATCATCTGGGCGTCTTCGGCTTCTCGGGTGAGACGGTGCAACGGGTGGCGGGCTCGCTCTCCGGCGGCGAACGGGCCCGGGTCGGCCTTGCGATGATGGCGCTGACCGAGGCGAACCTCCTCATCTTCGACGAGCCGACCAACCACCTCGACGTCGAGTCGATCGAATCGCTGGAAGAGAGCCTTGAGGGGTACGAGGGGACCACCATCCTCGTGAGCCACGACCGGGCCCTGCTGCGGAACCTCGTGACCCGTGTCTGGTCGCTGGACAAGGGGCGGATCGAGGATGTGGAGGGGACATTCGAGGAGTGGGAGGCATTCAGGGCCTCGCGCGAGAAGCAGGCGCGGGTGGCGGCCGCAGAGGAACGGAAGGCCGAGGCGAAGCAGCCGAAGACCCGGCAGAAGCCGGATGAGGAGCGCCGGTCGAAGCAGGCGGACGAGCGGGCGGTGGTGCGGATGCGGGAGGCGGCGGAGCAGCGGGTCCACGCGCTGGAGGGGGAAATCAAGAGATTGGAGGGGAAGCTCTCCGATCCCGCGCTCTACCAGCAGGCGAATGGCGCCAAGGAAGCGAAGCAACTGGATGCTGAGCTGCGGGTGAAGAAGGCCGAGTTGGACCGGGCGATGGAGGAGTGGACCGCGCTGGGGTGAAAGGCATTTCACCACGGAGGGTCGGAGGGACACGGAGTTGCACGGAGAAGTGAACTTGTGGTCTCACGACGAGCTCGCCTCCGGGACCACTACGATCGCTTTGCTCCGTGAGTCTCCGTGTCCCTCCGGCCCTCCGTGGTGAACTACGCCTGTTTCCGGCCTTGCCGGTTGCAAGCGTTCTGCTACGTTCAACACTCCCCCGACACATTCCGGAGCAGTCGATGCGCTTGTCCGCCCGAACCTGGCGGTGGGGCCTCTGTCTGGCCCTGTTGCCCGCCTTCCCGCCGATCCGGCTCCCCGCCCAGGCGACGCCGGTGGCGTTCCGCGGGGCGCGGATCATCCCCGTCACCGGTCCTGAGATCCCTTCCGGCACCGTCGTAGTGCAAGGGGGAAGGATCATCGCCCTGGGCGCCAACGTTCCCGTGCCCGCGGGCGCGCAGGTGGTCGACGCCACCGGCAGGGTGATCATGCCGGGGCTCGTCGATACCCACTCGCACATCGGCGGCGGGGCGGGGGGCGATCGGTCGGACCCGATCCAGGGGGATGTCCGCATCCTCGATGCCATCGACCCGCGCGATGACGGGATCCAGCGCGCCCAGTCGGGCGGGCTCACCACCGTGAACATCATGCCCGGGTCGGGGCACCTGATGAGCGGTCAGACGGCATACGTTAAGCTCCGCGACGTCGGCAGCGTGGAGGAAATGCTCATCTGCCGTGATCCCCAGCGTGACATCTGCGGCGGGATGAAGATGGCCAACGGTACCAATTCCCGCGGGGCGGCACCCTTCCCGGGGACCCGTGGCAAGTCGGCGGCGCTGGTGCGGGAACAGTTCATCAAGGCGCAGGAATACCAGCGGAAGGTGGCTGCGGGCGAGGCCGACAGCACCAAGCGTCCCGAACGGAGCCTTGAGATGGAGGCGCTGGTGCAGGTGCTCGAAGGGCGTCGGGTGGTCCATTTTCATACCCATCGCGCGGATGACATCCTGACCGTGCTCCGCCTGCAGCGGGAATTCGGCTTTCGCCTGGTGCTGCAACACGTGAGCGAGGGATGGCGCGTGGCCAACGAGATCGCCGCGGCCCACATCCCGTCCTCGGTGATCGTGATCGATGCCCCGGGCGGCAAGCTCGAGGCGGTGGACCTCTCCCTGGGGACCGCGGCGGCACTCGATCGCGCGGGAGCGACCTTCGGCTTCCACACCGACGACGGGATCACCGACTCCCGCTGGTTCCTCCGCTCGGCGGCGCTCGCCGTGCGGGCGGGATTGAGCCGGGAGGTAGCGCTCCGGGCGATGACGATCAACGGCGCCCGGATGCTCGACCTGGAGTCCCGGACCGGGAGCCTCGAGGTCGGGAAGGACGCCGACCTGATCATCCTCTCGGGCGATCCCTTCAGCGCCTACACCCACGTGCTGCAGACCTGGGTGGACGGGGTCAAGGTGTTCGACCTCTCCAACCCGCGCGACGAGCTTTACGCTCGGGGCGGGTACGACTCCATCCGCGACGGGATCTTCGAGGTGCACGCCGACATGGAGGACCACGACTGATGCGCGCGTCCGCAACGTTGGTCCTGGGCTCAAAGGTTGGCTCCGTGAACCTCTCGCG
>JBDSIR010000022.1:0-42946 GCA_039917855.1 Gemmatimonadales bacterium
TCGGGCGGGCGGCCCAGCCCCAGAGGGCAGCGATGATCGCGAGGGCGGCGATCCCCCATGGAAGGAGGGCGGTCAGACGGTCAGGCGGTCGGGCGGTCCGAACAGCGGCGCGGGTCGCAACTGTCGCGAAGGAAACGTCGCCGAGGGCATGGGAGAACTCCGCCGCGCTCCCGAACCGGTCGGCGGGTAGCTTCTCCAGCGCGGTGAACACCGCTGCCTCGACGTAACCCGGAATGGTATGCCGCTGCGGCACCATCGGGCGTGGTGTCTCGGTCAAGACCCGCGCCACCACCGCCTGCGGCGTCGAGCCTGTGAAAGGCGGATCGCCGGTCAACATTTCGTACAACACGACGCCGAGGGCGTATACGTCTGCGCGCGGAGTGATGTCGCGATCCCCCATCGCCTGCTCGGGGGCCATGTAGAACGGGGTGCCGAGGGACATCCCGGTCTCCGTCATCCGGGTGCCCCCTTCGGAACGGCTCGCGGCGAGCGCGATCCCGAAGTCGGCCACCTGCGCGTGGCCGCCGTGCAGGAGGATGTTCTCCGGCTTGATGTCGCGATGGACGATGCCATGCCGATGGGCGTACTCGAGGGCGTCCGCCACCTCGCGGGCAATGCGGATCGCCTCATCCACCGGGAGCTGCTTGTCGCGCTCGAGCCGGTCGCGGAGCGATTCCCCCTCCACGTACGGCATCACGTAATAGACCAGCCCGCCCGCCTCACCTGAGTCGAAGAGACTCAGAATGTGAGGATGCTGCAGATTGGCCGTGGTCTTGATCTCGGCCAGGAAGCGGTCGGCGCCGAGGATGGCGCTCAGTTCGGGGCGCAGGACTTTGAGCGCGACCTTGCGGTCGTGCCGCACGTCGTGCGCGAGGTACACGGTCGCCATGCCCCCCGCGCCGAGTTCCCGCTCGATGCGGTAGCGGTCCGCGAGGGCGGTGGTGAGCCGTGGCAGGGCATCAGACACGGAGGGATCTCCAGGTCATTGAGTCACTTCGGCCTCATCCTGGCGATGAGCTCATCGATGAAGTGGTCGACCATCACCAGTTGGCCGGCGCCCGGCGCCTGGTTGACCGCGGCGAGGCGGACCATCACAAACCGCCGGTCGTCGGGGGTCAGGTCGTAGAGCGGAACGGAGTTAGATCCCACGAGTCCTGTCGTAATGGAGAAGAGCCGACGGGGCGCACCAGGAGCGAACGTCGGGCCTGGGATCACCGGTGCGACCATCATGTCACCAGAGGGCGATTCAAAGAGCAACTCACGCCCACTGCGGGCCCACCGGGCCGCCTGGCCGCCGGCGGTCGAGACCTGCCAGCGGCCGCCCGCGGTGTTCGGGAACGGACGCACGAAGATCTCATCCCGCCCCGACTCATTCGAGGTGTACGCCAGCCACCTTCCGTCAGGAGAGAGTGCCGCACCCTGCTCGGCGAACGGTCCCGTCAGCAATGGGATGGGGGTGGTGTCGCGCCCCAAGCGAATGGCGAAGACGTCCCGGTTGAGATTCTCCGCGGTCGACCGGTAGATCAGCCACCGGCCGTCGTTCGAAATGAAGGCCTCGGGGATCGGGCGGGCGGGCACCCGCCAGAGCAGCTCGGGGGCCGCACTGCCATCCGCCCTCTGCTTCCAGACCGAGCTCGTCGGCGGCGTCCCGCTGTCGGCCGCGATATAGACCACCGAGCGCCCATCCGGCGTCCACCGGGGCCGGAACGCCGCCCGTGGGTTGAAGGTCAGTCGGGAAAATGGGCCAGCGGGGAGATGCTTGATCCAGATGTCGGGCGAGGCCGCGCCGAGGACATCGAGCGCCACCCTGGCCCCGTCGGGAGAGAGGCTGAGAGACGCGTTCCCCGACGGATTGTATGTGACCGGCGGATCGAGCGGTGTGATCACCCCCTCTCGGGTGACCACCACCAGTTCCGCGACGCCGCCACCGGTCGACGCGAGTCCCGGGACATAGGCCATCGTCCCGCTCCGCGAGATCGCGAGGTCGGCGGAGCCGAACGGCTTGGTCATCACCCCTTCGAAGAGGGGGACGGCGGGCCCCGTCACCTTGAGCTTTCCCTGATCGAACGGGGCCGCGAGCACCGCGCCGTCGGAACGCAGGAAGACCAGGTAGCCCGGGGCCACATAGCGAGCCAGCAGCCCTTTGACGAGGATGTGCCGCTCGTGCGTCACGAGGTCGAAGGCCACGATGTCGAAATCGGAGATATCCAGATTCTGGCGAGATCGAAAGAGCAGCCCTTTGCCGTTCGGCAGCGCCTCAGGCCAGGCGTGCCCGACCTCTCCAACGGCCGTGTCGAGTGGGATGACCAGTTCGGAGGTCCCGCCATCGGGGCGGATCCGGCTCAACCCGCCGGGGGTGTCGAAGTAGATCCACCCGTCTCTCCCCCAAGCTCCTCCCCCTCCCGACCCGACCCCGGGTGACGCCAGCGTTGTCGGTGGCCCGCCGGTGACGGGGACGACCTTCAACACCACGTTGAGCGTGGCCGAGAAGGCGATCCGCTCGCCGTCCGGGGAGAAGTAAGGGGTGGAGGCCCCGACGGTCCCCGGTAACGGAGTGGCGTCGAGCCGGTCGCGTTCCCGCACCCAGAGCTGATCTCCCCCGTCGCCGGGCCCGACGTACACGATGCGCTTGCCGTCGGGGGAGATCGCGATGTTCACGCCGAGCACTCCCTGCCGCATCCCCTGACCGGCCGGGAGCCCCATGCTGTAGCGGTAGACCGGCCGGGGCGGTTTCGGGCGGAACCACCCCCAGACGGCGAGGCCGGCGAGGAGCACGAGCGCGGCCGCGAGGCTTCGCACGACCAGGGCGGTCCGGCGGTCCGGCGGCCGGGCGGTCGACTGCCCCCGGGTCGCGACGGTCGCGAAGGAGCGATCGCCCAGCGCGTCGGCGAACTCCTTCGCCGTCCCGAAGCGGTCGGCGGGGAGCTTCTCGAGCGCCTTGGCGACGGCCGCCGCGACGTTGGGCGGCACCGCCTTCCGGAGCTCCGTCACCGGCCGGACCTCGTCCGACACGATCTTCATGATGATCTGCTGCGCCGACTTCCCCATGTGCGGCGGCTCGCCGGTGAGCATCTCGAACAGCACGCTCCCCAGCGAGTAGATATCGCTCCGCCCGGTGATCTCCTTGTCGGCGGTGGCTTGCTCGGGGCTCATGTAGTGCGGGGTCCCGAGTGACATCCCGGTCTCGGTCATCCGCCCGCCGGCGGCGGCACTCAGCGCCAGGGCGATCCCGAAGTCGGCCACGATGGGCCGGCCGTCGTGGAGGAGGATGTTCTCCGGCTTGATGTCCCGATGGATCACGCCGTGCCGGTGGGCGTAGTCGAGCGCATCAGCGACCGCCACGGTGATCTTGACCGCCTCCTCGATCCCGAACTGGGTCTCCCGATCGAGCTTGCCGCGGAGCGTCTCCCCCTCGATATACGGCATCACGTAGTAGAGAAATCCGTCGGCGCTCCCCGAGTCGAACAGCGGCAGGATGTGGGGGTGCTGCAGCGCCGCGGTGGTCTTGATCTCGACCACGAAGCGGTCGGCGCCGATCACGGCGGCGAGCTCCGGCTTCAGGACCTTGAGCGCGACCTTGCGGTCGTGCTTCAGGTCCTGGGCGAGGTACACGGTCGCCATCCCGCCGGCGCCGAGCTCGCGCTCGATGACGTAGCGGTCGGCAAGGGCGCTCTTCAGGCGGTCGATGCTCATTCAGGGGCCTTGGTCTTGAGTTCCTCGAACCAGTTCTCGACCACGATCAGCGGGGTCACAGCCAGCTGACCCTCGTCGACGCCGCGCACCATGATGAAGCGACCGTCGGCCGCCACGTCCCACGGGGTATACCAGCCCGAGGAGATCTGCGACAATTGTCCTTCGCGTCGAAAGAGCGGTCGCAACTCGCCGATGTGCAGCGTGGGGACGAAGCTCACCGGCACGGCCATCATCGTGTTGTCGGCGCGCAGGAAGAACAGCTCCCGTCCATTGCGCCCCCAGAGAGGGGAGCGGCCACCGAGATTCGAGACCTGCACCTTTCCGGCGTTGGTGTTGGGGAAGGGTCGGACATAGACCTCGCTGCGGCCGGACTCGTCGGACTCGTACGCGATCCACCCCCCGTCGGGAGAGAGCGCCATGGCGAATTCATCGTACGGACCCGCGATGAGCGGTGCCAGCACGGTGTCCAGGCCGAGCCGGAGGACGAAGATGTCCCGCCCTCCCGAGGCCGCGGTGCGCGCGCCCTGGCGGATCAGCAGCCAGCCGCCATCGGGAGAGAGGAGCCCTTCATCCGCCCGCTGGTTCCACAGGATCGAGTCGCTCCCGGTGCCGTTGGCTCGCCGCAGGATCACCCCGTTGGGTATGGTGAAGGTCACCGAGCGACCGTCGGCGGTCCACCTCGGCCGGCTCTCCGGACGGGTCGCGTCGGTGAGGCGGGAGACCGGCCCTCGGGGTAGCGACTTGATCCAGATCCCGTCGCCCGAGCCGGTGTTCAGGCCGATGGCGAGCCGCGTGCCGTCGGGAGAGAGGGCCCACCCGATATTCCCGGCGAACTGGGTGAGCCGGAAGGTGAATGCGGTATCCACCGGCGTCTGGCGACCGGTGCGGTCGACCCATACCAGCTCGAACCGTTGCCGCTGGATCGAGGGCCCGCTCCGCATCAGGAGGGTCCCGCTGGCGGAGACCGAGAGCTGGGGGGAGACCCCGCTCATCGACACGCTGTCGAGCACTCCCACCGGGATCCCATGCGAGGTCAGTGTCCGGAGATCGAAGGGCACCATGTTGCCCGCTCCGGTCTGATCGATGTAGACCAGGCGTCCCCCGGGGATGTAATACCCGCCACGCGAGCCTTCCTGGACCAGATGCGCCGTCCCGGAGTGCAGGTCGAGCGCCAGTAGGGCACCGTGGTCGCACGGCAATCGGCAGGCATGAAAGAGCACTCCGCGCCCATCGGGGAGGGGGGTCAGGTTCTGCGCGCGGAGCGAGTCCGACCGCCACACCACCGTGCCCTTTCCGCCCTCCGGCGGGATCCGGATAAGTTGGGCCGAGTCATTTACCGCGTAGACGATGCTCCCATCATCGAGCCAAGTGACGCTCCCCGAGGCGTTGAAGACGTTCTCCGCGAGGATCACAGACGCGCCACCGTCGATCGGCATCCGCTTGAGGAAGACGCTCTGCACGAAGAGGAGCGAGGCATCGTCGGGGGAGATCGCCGCTGCGCTGGCGTACGCCGTGCCGGCGAGCGCGATGGCCGTCGCCGCGTCCCGCCGCTTGACCCAGAGCTGGGGTCCGGTCGGTCCCCCCGCCATCGACGGGCCAAGGTACACGATCCGGGAACCGTCGGAGGTGGCGAGCGCGAAGCCGAATTCATCGGGAGCCTGGTCCGCGGGGAGGGCGAGACCGTACCGGGATACCGGCGCCGGTGTCCGTGGCCGGAGGAGGCTCCACCCGGCCACCAGCGTCATGATCCCGAGGGCGATGGCAAGGAGGGCGGTCCGGCGGTCGGGCGGTCGGGCGGTCAGGCGGTCGGGCGGTCGGGCGGTCCGCGTCGTGAACGAGGAATTGGCCAGCGCGTCGGCGAATTCCTTGGCGGTGGCGAAGCGGTCGGCGGGAAGTTTTTCGAGCGCCTTCGAGACTGCGGCCGCGACATTCGGCGGCACCGACTTCCGGAGCTCCGTCACCGGGCGGGCGGTGTCGGTGACGATCCGCATGATGATCTGCTGCGCCGAGGCGCCCGTATGCGGCGGAGTCCCAGTGAGCATCTCGTAGAGCACGCTCGCCAACGAGTAGATGTCCGACCGCGCCGTGATCTCCTTCTCGGCGGTCGCCTGCTCCGGAGACATATAGTGCGGCGTGCCGAGCGACATCCCCGTCTCGGTCATCCTGCCCCCCGCCGCGGCGCTCAAGGCCAGCGCGATCCCGAAGTCGGCCACCATCGGCCGGCCGTCGTGCAGCAGGATGTTCTCCGGCTTGATGTCGCGGTGGATCACCCCGTGGCGGTGGGCGTAGTCGAGCGCGTCGGCCACGGCGGTGGTGATCCGCACCGCCTCGTCGATGCCGAGCTGGGTCTCGCGATCGAGCTTGCTTCGGAGGGTCTCGCCGTCGATGAACGGCATCACGTAATACAGGAAGCCGTCGGCGCTGCCGGAATCGAAGAGCGGCAGGATGTGCGGATGCTGCAATGCGGCCGTCGTGGTGATCTCCTGCACGAAACGCTCGGCGCCGAGGACGGCGGCGAGCTCGGGCTTGAGGACCTTGAGCGCCACCTTCCGCTTGTGCTTGAGGTCCTGGGCCAGGTAGACCGTGGCCATCCCCCCCTGCCCCAGCTCCCGCTCGATGCGATAGCGGTCGGACAGCGCGGCGGAAAGTCGGGCGACGTTCTCGGTCACGCCCGGTCTCCCTGGCTGACCTGTCTCCATTGCGGGGCGAGACCGAGTTCGACCACCCAGCGCTCGAGATACTCCCGGTCCAGTGCCTCGGCCTGGATCCGGACCAACGCCGCGACGTCCTCGAGCTGCCGCGCGGAGCCGCCACGCTCTGCCCATTCCAGCTTGGCCACGATCAGATCCTCCACGCTCGCCACCCAGAGTGCACACCCCTCGTATACGGCCGGTCGGCGCCGCCCGAACTCCGTCGTACTGAACGCCCGGTCCCTCCGAACGATCAGATCGATCTTCCACCCGCTGGTGGTATCGATCACGTTGAACATGGTCCGGTGGACGAGGGCCTCCTCGGCCGCCTCACTCGACAGGTAGGTCCCGGTCCCCGTGAGCGCGCGCACGAGAGCCCGCAGCTGGGGTGCGGTGGGGTCGATCACCAGGTCGATGTCCATGGTGGCCCGGCCGGCTCCGTGATAGGCCGCCGCCAGCGATCCCGTCAGCATGAAGGGCACGCCGGCTGCATCGAGCGCAGCGACCGCCGACCGGAGGAGCGTCGCGACCGTCACGAGGTCGGGCCCGCCGGGGGCGCCGGGATCAGCGGAGCGCCGGCCAGCAACTCCATCAGCTGGAGGTCGGTCCGATCCGCATGCACCTGCCGGAGTCGCGAAAGCGCGAAGGCCCGCATGGACTCGCTCAGCTCGAGCGCCTGCGCCAGGCGCTGGATCGGGTCGAGCCGCCGGATCGCTTCGAGCCGTACCTGCTCGGCCGCCGGAGTGGTGTCACGCATGGGTGCAAGGTATGCCGCACCTGCCGATCGGAGCGGCAAGCTCGATGCGGTAGCGGTCGGCAAGGGCGGCGGACAGCCGCCCGATCACTGCGTGCGTTCCATCGACCAAATGTCCCCCCCTTCAGGTTTGGTCCGGTCGAACAGGATCCAGCGCCCATCGGGCGACCAGACCGGATAGTCCACCCGCACGTCGGGATCCTCGAACGCGAAGGTGGGATATGGCGTGCCGCCCACCGGCGAGACCCAAAGCTGGCGGTGTCCCGAGACATCGGCCACCAGCGACCCTCCGGGCGCGAGCGACATATGACTCCCCCCGCGCACCGGGAAGGGCTCCATCGCGCCGTCGGCGACCGCGATGCGGCTCGGCGTGCCGGCCGCGTCGCCGTTCCGGAGGTAGATGTACTTCCCGTCGGGGCTCCAGGGAAGGAAATGGCCTACCCCGGCTCCGTTCGGGGTCAGTTGGCGTGGCGCGGAGCCATCGGCGTTCATCACCCAGAGCTCGAGACGCCCCTCACGATCCGAATGGAAGGCGATGAGGGAGCCATCGGGAGACCAGGACGGATTGATGTCGAGCCAGGCGCTCGTGGTGAGCTGCACCGGGGTGCCCGAGTCGACATCCACCGACCAGATATCGGCGTTACCGGCGCGGGCGGAGAAGAAGGCGATCCGCTTCCCGTCGGGCGACCAGCGCGGCTGGTAGTCCCCCCCCGGACCGCGGGTCAGCTGACGGTCGGTGCCGTCGGCCAGCGAGTGTATCCAGATGTTCATGTCGCCGCCGCGGTCGGAATTGAAGGCGATCGACCGGCCATCGGGGGACCAGGCGCCGCGACTGTCCTCCCGCGTCGTCACCACCACCGGTTTCGGAGCGCCGGTGGGCCTCCCGGTGCGCGGAGCCACCGGGAGCCGCCAGAGGTCGGCGTTCAGGTGGAGCACGGTGAACGCCATCCGCGCGCCGGCGGCGGGCACGGAGAGCTCGACATCCGGCCCCGCGCCGGTGGTCATCTGGACCGGCAGCCCGGCGGGAGTCCCGTCGGATCGGACCGGCATCCGCCAGATATTGTACCCGCCGGCACGATTCGAGGTGTACCAGATGGCCCGGCCCGACGGATCCCACGCCGGCTGGATATCAGCGTATGCATCGTTGGTCACGTCGTGTGACTCGCGCGTCGCCACGTCCATGATGCGGATGTCGAACCGGGTGCGTTCGATCTTCTGGAAGACAATGTGCTTGCCGTCGGGGGACCAGCGCGGTGCGACGTGTGCCACCGCTTCCGAGCTGTCGAGTGAGAGCTGCTGGACGTTGCGGCCCTGTTGATCCGCGATCCAGATCCGCCGCGTCCCGGCTCGCCGGGCGTCGAACGCCAGGCGCCCGTCGAACGCGACCGAGGGGTTGTACCCGTCCTCGACCAGGCGCTCTTCCACCCCGGTCGCGAGGTCGCGGCGCCAGATGTCGCCCCCGCTGAACTCGCCGAACACATCCCCCGGTTCGAGCCGCGCACGCGGCCGGCGCGCCCGGACGAAGACCACACCGCCGGCATCAGGGGTCCACGCGGCCTGGATGTTGTCCGAGGAGTCGCGGGTGATCCGCGACTCGGCGCCGTCGGCGATGTTGATGAGGAAGAGCTGGCGGATCCCCCCCATGTCGCGACTGAAGACGAGTCGCGCGCCATCTGGCGACAGCGCCGGATATACCTCCACCTCGGCCGAGAAGGTCACCTGGCGAAGGGTGATCGCCGGCGCCGCGCTGGCCGTCGCGAGGCGCTGGCGCTGGACGTACCCCAGGCCCAGCATCACGCTGAGGGTGACGAGGGTGACGAGGGTGACGATGACGGCACGGCGCTGCGGTCGCGCGGCGGTGCCTCCCTGCCCTGCGACCCCGGTGGCCGACGGCGTCAGGGCCCGGTCGAGCGCCGCGACCAGCTGGGCCGCGTCGGGGAAGCGGGCCGCGGGATCCTTGGCCAGGAGCCGAGCGATGATCGCGCCCACCGAGGCGGGGACGCCGGGACGGGTCGCGCTGACGTTCGGCGCCTCGGCGGCGAGGTGTTGGCTCACCACTGCGGCGGCGGTGGCCCCGGTGAAGGGCGGCTCACCCGCGAGCATCTCATAGAGGACGCAGCCGAGGGAGTAGAGGTCGCTCCGGCCGTCGAGCTGCTGTTCGCCGGCGGCCTGTTCTGGGCTCATATAGGAAGGAGTGCCGATCGACATCCCCGCTTGGGTGAGCTGGGCGCCGCCGGCGGCCTGCAGGGCCCGGGCAATGCCGAAGTCGGCGACGACGGCGTGGCCCGACTCGAGGAGGATGTTGGCGGGCTTGATGTCGCGATGGACCACCCCGTGCGCGTGGGCGTAGCTCAGCGCGTCGGCCACCTCGCGCGCGATGCGGAGCGCGTCCGCGAGGGGGAGCTGGCCTTGACGCCGGATGCGGTCGTCGACCGTCTCCCCCTCGACATAGGGCATCACGTAGAAGAGGGCGTCCTCGGCGGTGCCCGAGTCGTAGAGGGGGAGGATGTGGGGGTGGCGGAGACCGGCGGTGGTCGTGATCTCGCGGAGGAAGCGTTCGTCGCCGAGGGCCGCCGAGAGCTCGGGACGGAGCACCTTGAGCGCGACCTTCCGGTCGTGCCGGACGTCGTGCGCGAGGTAGACCGTGGCCATCCCGCCGGCGCCGAGCTCGCGCTCGATCCGGTAGCGGTCGGCCAAGGCGGTGGTGAGGCGGGCGAGGGCGTCGGTCACGAGAGGTAGGCCTCGACGTCGAGGATCCGCAGTCCGGCGACGCGGCTGAACTCGCGGTAGTTCAGCGTCGCCAGCGCGTGGCCCTGTGCCAGCGCGGTCGCACCGATCAGCAGGTCATGGGGTCCGATCATCGCTCCTCCGCGCGCCAGCTCGGCCCACAGCTCAGCGTGCCGACGGGCCTCCGGCAACCCGAAGGGGAGGACGGGGATCACATTGAGCAAGGCTTCGACGAATGCGGTGCGGCGGGCGCGGACTCCTGCGTCGGCCGCGCGGTGACAACCGTGCAGCAACTCCGAGGCCGTAATCGCGGCGATCCCGATCGGCTCAGCCCGGAAGGCTCCGAGGAACGCCTCGATGCGGACGCTCCCCCGCTCAGCCGCGACGAGCAGCGACGTGTCGACGATCACTCCCACGCCGCACGTACCGGCAGGAGAGTCTCTCGGCCGGCTACGATGTCGGCGCCGAGCGCCTCCGCTTCCGGCCGGGTCAGCCGGGGAAGCGAAGCCCACCGTTCGGCGAGGTCGCCGGCGGTGACCGTCGGAGGGCGCGCGGCCGGGGCCGGGAGCAGATAGCGGGTCACCGCCTCGCGCGCGACCTGGGACTTGGGCACGCCATGGGCGCGGGCCCACAGCGTGAGCGCGCGGGCGAGATCGGCCGGGAGGCGGAGGGTGAGATGGGAGTCTTTCATGTGTTACAAATGTAGTATAACTGTAACACATCGCAAGTGACCAGATACCCCAGCTCCCGCTCGATGCGGTAGCGGTCGGCGAGGCTTGCTCGGAGCGCGGCCGAAGGGGCGGCGAGGGCGGTCGAGATCGGTTTGTTCATTGGAAGGCCCGTGCCACGTCCTGGCTCCAATGCTGAACGAGAATGAGGTCGCCTCCCCGCTCATCCAGGCCGCCGAATGGGAGCACCACAAAGCGCTGGTCCCCCGGCATCACCTCGTAGCCGAAATGGTTCCCTATGCGAAAGTAGGCGCGGGTGGAGAAGAGCACCCGCCGCGACACGATGGCGAAGGTGGGAGAGGTCCGGATCTCCACCGCGATGAGGTCGCCGATCGCGTCACGGTAGAAGAGCTCCCGCCCACTGTGGCTCCAGCGCGGCTCGCTCCCCCCCTCGAACGAGACCTGCCACTGCCCAAGAGTCGAGTTCGGGAAGGGACGCACGTAAATCTGGGCCCCCGATTGCAGCCCGGCCGCCGTGTAGGCGAGCCACCGGCCGTCGAGGGAGAGGGCGGGACCTGTCTCCTGGTCCGGGGAGGTGAAGACCGGAACGGGGGCGCTATCCACTCCGGGACGCCAGAGGAGGATGTCGCTGTTGATCGAGACCGCCACCCCCGGCACGGGACGGAGGAGGAACCCTCGGGCATCTGCGGTGGGGAGGACCTCCACCATCACGTTGTCGAAGGTTTTGAGCGGGGTGGGAAGAGCGCTGCCGTCGGCCGGCACCTTGTAGAGCACCGAGCTGCCGGTGCTGTCCTGCCGCGCGTAGTAGATCCAGCGACCGTCGCGGCTCCACGCCGGCCGGATGTTGATCCCTCCCGCGAAGGTGAGCCGCGCTACCGGCCCCCCGGCCAGCGACTTGACCCAGATGTCCTGGGAGCCGCGGCCGTCCACCATGGAGAGCGCCACGTTCTTGCCATCCGGCGAGAGGGCGAGTGCATTGGGGACGCCGTTACCGGTAGCGCCGAGGTCGACCTGGGTGGCGCGCCCACCCCGGTCCACGGTCGCGAGGGTCAGCGCGCTCTGGACCTTGCCGGAGACATAGAGCAGGTCGCCGGTACGGGAGATCACCACATCCGCGGCACCGAGCCCCCCGGTCGCGATCCCTTGGAGGAGGGGGACCGAACTCCCCGTGATCTCGAGCTTGTCCTGATCGAACGGTGCCGCAAGGAGGTCGCCAGCCAAGGTCACGTATACGAGGTAACCGGGGGCGACGTAGCGCCCCACCAGCCCCTGGATCAGCTCCTTCTGCACGCCGGTCCGGAGGTCGGTCACGACCAACCGGTAGCTGCGCGGATCTTCGCCCGCTCGGCGCAAGCGGTAGATCAGCCCGCGGCTGTTCGGGGTGATATCGGGGTAGGCATGCCCCACATCCTGTTTCGTGGAGTCGAGGGGGGCGGCGATCGTCGCACTGCCGCCATTCTCGGGGATCCGCTTCAGCCCGTCGATAGTGTCGTAGTAGATGAAGCCGTCATTGCCCCAGACGCCCCCTCCCGAGGTGTTCCCCGACGGGACCAGGGTGAGCGGCACGCCGCCATCGAGCCCCTGCACCCTAAGCTCGAAGCCGTTCCTCCCGAAATAGCCGAGGCGTGTGCCGTCGGGGGAAAAGAAAGGGGTCGAGGCACCAGTGGTGCCAGGGATCGGCGTCGCGGCGAGTTGGGAGAGGTCGCGGAGCCAGAGCTGGACCCCTCCTTCGCCGGGACCAGGGTAGACGAGCCGGCGCCCATCGGGGGAGATCGCGAGGCGGAGCCCGGTGTTCAGGGGCGCCAGGCGCTGATCATCCGGGAGGGCGAGGGCGAGTCGTGTCACCATCGGCCGGGGCGCGCGCCAGACCACCCGCCCGGCGGCGAGACCGACCACGAGCGCGACTGCGAGCGCAAGCGGCAGGAGCCACCTCTGGAGGCGGACCAAGGCGGGGGCCACGGCACCGCCGGCGCTCGTGGCGACGGTGGAAAACGCGGTGTTCCCCAGCGCGTCGGCGAACTCCTTGGCGGTGGCAAAGCGATCCGCCGGGAGCCGCTCGAGCGACTTGGCCACCGCGGCGGCCACGTTGGGCGGCACCGCTTTGCGGTGCTTGGTGACCGGCTGCACCTCCTCGGCGATGATCTTCATGATGATCTGCTGCGCCGAGTGCCCGATGTGGGGAGGCTCGCCGGCGAGCATCTCGTACAGGACGCTCCCCAATGAATAGATATCTGAACGCCCGGTGATCTCCTTCTCGGCGGTCGCCTGCTCCGGCGACATATAGTGGGGCGTGCCGAGGCTCATCCCGGTCTCGGTCATCCGGCCGCCGGCCGCCGCACTCAGTGCCAGGGCGATCCCGAAGTCGGCCACGATCGGCCGCCCATCGTGCAGCAGGATGTTCTCCGGCTTGATGTCCCGATGGATCACCCCGTGCCGGTGGGCGTAGTCGAGCGCGTCGGCCACCGCGACGGTGATCTTGACCGCTTCGTCGATGCCGAACTGCGTTTCTCGATCCAGCTTGCCGCGCAGGGTCTCCCCTTCGATGTACGGCATCACATAGTACAGGAAACCGTCGGCGGTCCCGGAGTCGAAGAGCGGGAGGATGTGCGGATGCTGCAGCGCCGCCGTGGTCTTGATCTCCACCACGAAACGGTCGGCGCCGATGACGGCAGCGAGTTCCGGCTTCAGGACCTTGAGCGCGACCTTGCGGTCGTGCTTGAGGTCGGCTGCCAGGTAGACGGTGGCCATGCCGCCGGCACCCAACTCGCGCTCGATCCGGTAGCGGTCGGCGAGGCTTGCCCGGAGGCGCGCAGCGGGGTCGCTCATCGGGTGAACACGTTCAGGATCAGATGAAGACTCGCGTCGCCCGTCGCGCCTTGGCGTCGGACCATCGCGAATCGGCGACCGTCCGGCGACACATCCCAGAGCGCCTCGTTGACGCCGCCGAGGTAGTTCCCCGCGAAGAGGGCCCGAGGTTCGCCCATTCGCACCTCCTGCCCGAGCTGGAGCGCGACGACGTAGACCGAGTCGCCATTACGATAAAAGAGCTCCTGTGCGCCGGGTCCCCACCGGGGCTCCCGTCCTCCGGCGGTCGAGACCTTCCAACGCGGGCTCCCCTCCTCCAATCGACGGAGGTAGACCTCGGAGGCGCCGCTGAGGTTCGAGCTGTACGCCAGCCAGCGCCCATCGCGCGAGAGGGCGATGCCGCTCTCATTGAAGCCGGTGGCCGCGAGGGCGCGCGCGACCGCCGGGGAATCCGGCGAGGCCACCAGGATGTCGCGGACGCCGACGTCCTCACGGAACACCAATTGCTTGCCGTCGGGGGTCAGCTGAGACTCGAAGACGCGACCGCTCGGCCGGCTGAAGTACGGCGTCGGCGTGGCGCTCCCATCCGCCGCCACCCGATAGAGCGTGACCCCGCCGCCAGTGAACTTCGCGTAAATGAGGTACCGGCCATCGGGGCTCCACTCGGAGTTGCCGCTCGCGGTGTCGAACGTGATCCGGCTCAACCTCCGGGATGCCAGGTCGAGGTCCCAGATATCGCCGAAGAGGATCCGGCTCGCCGCCTCGATCGTGATGGCGAGCCGGCGACCATCGGGGGAGAAGCGCGGGAAGCGATACCCGCCCGGCGGCACCGGCAGAGTCTGGACCTTGCCCGCGCGGTCGACGAGCACCAGCTCACGCCGCTCGGCGGCGAGGCCGGAGAAGTAGGCGATCGCGCCGGAGCGGGAAGCGCTGTACCGGGCGAACATCGCCTGGTTCAGGCTCACGTTCTCCGCGATCGAGCTGGCGGGGCCGGTCACGCGGGCGCGTCGCGCATCGAACGGCACCCAGAAGAGCGTACCGGAGGCGTCTGCGTAAAGGAGTCGCCCTCCCTCGACATAGGACGGGGTCATCCCGGCGATCCCGAGGGGTCGGGCTTTGCGGGTGGCGAGGTCGATCAGGGCCAAGTCGGGGGCCCCGGAGGTGACGCGGGTGACGACCAGGGTCTTCCCATCGGGGAGAAAGATCGGGCTCGCATAGCGGCGGACGCCGGCGGCCGAGTCCGGGCCGAGGATCGCCTCAGGATGCCCACCCGCCGCGGACACTTGGAAGAGCGTGTCCCCCAAGGTGAACAGGACCTGGTCGTCGGGACCCCAGACCAGCCCGCTCATGGGTCCGGAAGCGTCGCAGATGACCTGCGATGCCCCCCCTGCCACGGCGACCTTGCGAAGAGTTGTCCCGCCGTGCCGAAAGAGGATCCACGCACCGTCGGGGGAGAAATAGGCCGAGTTGGTCGTTCCTTCGGTGCCCGGGATGGGGATCGGCTGTTCGCGATCCATCGAACGGAGGTAGAGCCGCGGGATCCGCTGTGAGTCCGACCCGACGTAGACCAGACGGGAGCCGTCCGGTGAGAGGCTGGGACTCCACCCCACGGGGCCTGCCCCCAGGAGGGGGATGGTCAGTCGAGTGAGCGGGGGCGCCGGCGGGTGGGGACGGAGGGCGGTCACGATGAGGGCGCCTGCGGCCCCGGCCGCGAGGAGCCAAGGGGAGCGCCGTGCCAACATCACGAGCTGTTGCCGCCAGGTCATCGCCGCAACGGCGCGCAGTGGCACGGTGCCGTGGGGGCCGAACGCCGCGCCGTGGAAGGTGGTGTCACCAAGGGCCTTGCCGAACTCGGCCGCGGTGGCGAATCGATCGGCGGGCAGCTTTTCCAGCGCGCGTCGCACCACCGCTTCGACGTGAGGCGGGATCGTCTTCCGCTGGAGCGTGAGCGAACGCGGCTCCTCGGTGAGTACCCGCGCGATGATCGCCTGCGCCGTGGCGCCGACGAAGGGGGGCTCCGCCGTCAGCATCTCGTAGAGCACGCACCCGAGCGCGTAGATGTCGGAGCGGGGGGTGATCTCCCGTTCCCCCATCGCCTGCTCGGGGCTCATGTAGTGCGGGGTGCCGAGGGACATCCCCGTCTCGGTCATCCGGCTCCCACCGTCGGAGCGCGAGGCGGCGAGCGCGATCCCGAAGTCTGCGACGAGGGCGTGGCCCCCGTGCAGCAGGATGTTCTCCGGCTTGATGTCGCGGTGCACCACTCCGTGCTGGTGAGCGTAGTCGAGCGCGTCCGCGACCTCGCGGGCGATCCGCACCGCGTCCTCGATGGGGAGCTGCTTTTCGCGAGTCAACCGATCGCGGAGCGATTCCCCCTCGACGTACGGCATCACGTAGTAAACGAAAGAACGAGGTCCTTCGCTTTGCTCAGGATGCTCTACGAGCACTTCACCTGAGTCGAAGAGACTCAGGATGTGGGGATGCTGGAGATTCGCCGTCGTCTTGATCTCGTGGAGGAAGCGCGCGGCGCCGATGATGGCCGCGAGTTCGGGGCGGAGCACCTTGACCGCGACCTTCCGGTCGTGGCGCATGTCGTGCGCCAGGTAGACCGTGGCCATCCCCCCCGCGCCGAGCTCCCGCTCGATCTGGTAGCGGTCGGAAAGCGCGGCGGTGAGGCGGGTGCTATCCGTCACGCCACCGCCTTCGGCGTCGAACGGCCCACGATGATGGTCACGTTGTCGCTCCCCCCGTCGTCCAGGACATCCTGCAGCAGCTGCTCGCAGACCTGCTTCGAGGTGGTCATCGAGCGGAGCCGCTCGGCGATCTTCTCATCGCTCACATGCTTGGTGAGTCCGTCGGAGCAGATCAGGTGGACATTCTTCCAGTCGGCCCGGAGCCGAGTCACCACCGGCACGGTGGTCGGCCCGCCGATGGCGCTCGAGAGGACGTTGGCCAGCCGCGACCGGTCGGCGTCGGCGCGCTTCAGCACCCCCTGATCCACCAGGTCCTGCGCCATCGTCTGGTCGCGCGTGACCTGGGTCAGCACGTTGTCGCGGAAGAGGTAGTATCGCGAATCCCCCACCTGCAGGAGGTAGTACCAGGGCCAGACGCCGAACCAGAGGGTGAGGGTGGTCGCCATGCTGCGGATGTCGGGATCGCTCTTGTGCGCCGCCATGACCCCCTCGTGGGAGACCATCGCCGCTTCCTGCAGCGCATTCTCGAACGTCATGCCGTCCTCGGAGCTCTGGTACGAGTGGATGCTCCCGAGGACGTAGTGGGTGGCGATCTCGAGCGCGAGCTTGCTCGCTTCCCCGCCCCCCGCCCCGCTCCCGACGCCGTCGGCCACCATGGCGATGAATGCGATCCGATCATCGGCGAAGGGGAGCCGTTCCTGGTCGGTCAGACTGGTGTGCAGCACCTGCAGCCGGCGGTGGATGGCACCGAGCAGGAAGTGATCCTGGTTGGTCGCGCGGACCTTCCCTGGGTGGGTGAGACCGAAGACGTCGATCTCATCGTCGCGCGGCTTCCGGGGAGGGTTGGTCAGGGTATCGGTCATGACTGACTCCGGTGGCAGGCCAGAGCCAAGTTGCCGCCCGTGGAGGGAGTCCGCAAATGGCGGGGACGGTCGGGCCTGGCGGTCATGGCTCCCCCTATCGGTCGCGGGGGGTGGCCTGCACGGCGGCCAATGGATCGAGGCGCACAGTGAGTTGGCGCACGCCCTCGATGGGGCCGACGATGATGATCTCGTTGCCGTCTGCCGACACGTCGTAGGAAGCGCGGATGGCACTGAGCGGGTACTGTCCCCGAAAAAGGGTGTCCGGGCGGCTCACCCTCATCACCGGCCGGGTCGTCACCGAGACGGCGAGGAAGAGATCGCCGCTGCGGTAGATGATCTCATTCCCATATCGCGACCACCGGGGCTCGATCCCTCCCGCGGCCGAGACCTGCCAACGGCCGGCACCGGTCGGGAAGGGCCGGATGTTGACCTCGCGGCGCCCCGATTCGTCGGAGACATACGCCAGCCACCGCCCATCCGGGGAGAGGGCCGCGTGCGACTCGTTGGCCGGCGTCCCCGCAAAGACCTGCGGCGCGGAGCCGGGGCGCACATACAGGATGTCGCCCCGGGTCGCCGCACTCTGATGCAAGTAGATCAGGGTGTCCCCGCGTCCGGTCCAGGCATACGGGAAGTCGGTGCCGGGGGAGATGACGAGGGAGTCGGGCGACCCCGAGCCGTCGGCCGGCGCGCCGTAGACCTCCCAGCTGGAGGATGGGAGGGGGAGAAAGCCGAACGCGATCCGCCTCCCGTCGCGCGACCACTCGGGCCGGCCCGCAGAGCCGGTGAAGGTGATCCGCTGGAGAGTGCGGGTGGTCCGGTCGACCACCCAGAGGTCGCCGGCCAGGTTCGAGGTGAAGATCCCGACCGCAATGCGGCGGCCATCGGGAGAGTACCGCGGGGAATCGAACCCTAGCTCGTCGGGGATCTCAGGCCGGGCGTTGCCGCGTCGGTCGAGTCGGAGAAGGCGGCCGTTGGATGCTCCGCCCTCGACCTGGACCATCACCCCCGGCCCGACGGCGACCTTGGCGGCCCCGCCGTCGACGGCGACATGGTCGAGCAATGTTCGGGCAGGTCCGGTGAACCGCCGCTGGCCGGCGTCGAATGGCGCGACGACGAAGACCCCATCACCGGTGGCCCAGGTGACGTAGCCGGGGGCGTGATAAGTGGCGTTGGTCCCCTGGACCCCATCGAAGACGGTCACCTGGCCGTCGGCCAGGGTGAGGAGCCCCAGAGATGCGACCCCCTTCCGGGTAACGGTGAACAGGGCCGCGTCCCCCGCGGGGAGGAAGGAGGGCCACTCGAGCAGCTGGTGCATCGAATCCACCGGCGCGATCAGCACGAGGGGACCGCCTCCGGCGCTCACCCGCGAGAGGCCGCTCACGTCCTCGAGGAGGATCACATCAGCTCGGCTCCAGGTGGCGCCTGCAACGATGTTGCCGAGGAGGGAGGTGATCACGATCGGCGTCCCCCCGGAGACCCGGATCTTCATCAGCCGCTGATTGGCGACGAAGCCGAGCCACTCGCCGTCCGGGGAGAAGAAAGGCATGTACGCCCCTTCGGTCCCGGCGATCGGCGTGGGACGGAGGTCGTCGAACCGGCGAAGGAAGAGCTCCCGGTGGGTGGTGCTGCCCCCGGTATAGACCAGCATCTTGCCGTCGGGCGAGATCGCGATGGAAGGACCGAACGACTCCACGAAGCGGGCCGAGTCGGGGAACGTCAGGGTGAAACGCATGTCGCGCGGCGGGGGCGCCACCGCCCGTCCGATCCGGGAACCGGCCAGGAGTCCCGCCAGGCCGAAGACCGCCGCGACGATGGCCCACTGGAGGGCGCTGAGGCGCTGGGGCGCTGAGGCGGTGGAACGACCTGCCCGGGTCGCGGCGGTCGAGAAAGAGCGATCGCCCAGCGCTTCGGCGAACTCCTTGGCCGTCCCGAAGCGATCGGCGGGGAGCTTCTCGAGCGACTTGGCCACCGCGGCCGCGACGTTGGGCGGCACCGCCTTTCGAAGTTCGGTGACCGGCCGGGCCTCGTCGGAGACGATCTTCATGATGATCTGCTGGGCCGACTTCCCCATGTGAGGCGGCTCGCCGGTCAGCATCTCGAAGAGCACGCTCCCGAGGGAGTAGATGTCGCTTCGGCCGGTGATCTCCTTGTCCGCCGTCGCCTGCTCGGGGGACATATAGTGCGGCGTGCCGAGTGACATTCCCGTCTCGGTCATCCGGCCTCCCGCCGCCGCACTCAGCGCCAGGGCGATCCCGAAGTCCGCCACGATGGGGCGTCCGTCGTGAAGGAGGATGTTCTCTGGCTTGATGTCGCGATGGATCACGCCGTGCCGGTGGGCGTAATCGAGCGCATCGGCCACGGCGACGGTGATCTTGACCGCCTCCTCGATCCCGAACTGGGTCTCCCGGTCGAGCTTGCCGCGGAGGGTCTCCCCTTCGATGTACGGCATCACGTAATAGAGAAAGCCGTCGGCGCTGCCGGAGTCGAACAGCGGCAGGATATGCGGGTGCTGGAGCGCCGCCGTGGTCTTGATCTCGACCACGAAGCGGTCGGCCCCGATCACGGCGGCGAGCTCCGGCTTCAGGACCTTGAGCGCGACTTTGCGGTCGTGCTTGAGGTCGTGCGCGAGGTAGACGGTCGCCATCCCGCCTTGCCCAAGCTCCCCCGCGATCACATAGCGGTCGACCAACGCGGCAGCGAGGCGTTCGTTCACCGCTTGCGCCATCTAGCGGCCCCCCGCGGCCATGAGCTGCTGGAACGCGGGGTCGTGTCGGATCGGGTCCCAGATGGGGTCGACGCGCATGAAGGCCGGAGTCAGGAACGGCGGACCCGCCAGCACCTTTCGAAGCTGCTCCACCGCGGGGGCGGCCTGGCCGGCCACCGCGTAGATCCTGGCCAGGTTGATGACGTTGGCCACTCCGAAAAAGGCGTCCCGTTCCGGCGGAAGGAGCTCCACCGCACGGCGCCCCTCGCGGATGGCGGCATCCGGCTTGCCGAGCAGGGCGTAGGTCATTCCCAACTGCGCGTGGAAGCCGTAGTCGTCGGGAAGGCGCCGGAGCTCCCCCTCGAGGACCACGCGAGCCGAGTCGTACATGGCCCGGGCATCCGCCGAGCGACCCCGAAGCCGGAGGATGTCGCCGTGAAATTGGTAGATCACCCGCGCATCGGCGCTTGATCGGCCGGGAGTCAGGTCCAGGAAGATGCGACTCAGCGAATCGTCCGACGCGATGATGAATGCCGGAGGCCGGAAAGTGTCGTCCACGAGACGGCCGGGCGCCATCCGGTCGAGCGCAAGCCGCAGGGTGCGCTGTGCCTCGGTCACATCGCCGCTCTGGCGGAGCAGGTCGATGATGAGGAAAAGGTACGAATCGGGCTGGTCGGGCGCCACCTCGATGCCTCGCCGACAGAGTGCCATCGCTTCATCCAGTCGGCCGACCAGTGCCATCGTCTCGGCCACCTGGCCGATCTGCTGGGCCGAGCCGGGGTCGAGCGCGAGCGAGCGCTGCAGGTTGACCAGCGCCTCCTGCCACCGCCCCTGGCGCCGCTCGACGTACCCGATCGAGGAGATGAGGTCGGCGCTGTTCGGCTGGGACTGCTGGACGATGGCGAATTCCTTCAGCGCCTTGTCGTACTGGCGCACTCGGTAGAAGTAGTTGCCCATCGCCCGGTGGGCCTCGGGGAGATCGGGCTGGAGTGCGAGCGCCCGTTCCGCCGCCGCCTTGGCGGCCGCCATCGTCTCGTCGGTCCGCCGGATGTAGAGCCAATGCGCCAGCGCCAGCCCCTCGGAGAGCCGCCCCCACGCGAGCGCGAAGCTCGGGTCGAGGACCACCGCGCGCTGCAGCATCGGGATGGCGGCGTCGAAGTTCTCACGCGAAAGGCCGCGATTGAGGTAGTCGATGGCGCGAAGATAGAGGTCATACGCCTGGGCGTTCTCGGTGGGACGCCGCGCCAGCGCCTGCCGTTCCGGGTCGTCGAGCGCCACCTGGAGCGACTGCGCCACCGCGGTCGAAACATCGGAATAGACCTGGAATACGCTCGCCATCACCGCGTCGTAGCTGTGGGCCCAGACGCTGCTGGTATCGGCCACCCGGATCAGCTCGGGGCTCACCCGCACCTTGGGGGCGTGTCCCGGCGAGTTGTCCCATTGCACGGTGCCGGTGAGCACGTACCCCACGCCGAGCTCGCCGGCGATCTCACTCACGCTCTTGCTGCTGCCGCGGAAGCGCGCGGCGGTGCTCCGCGGGATCACGCTCAGGCCGGCGATGCCGGTGAGTTGGGTGGTGATCGCTTCGGTGACGCCGTTGGCGAAGTACTGCTGGCTCGAGTCCCCCTGGTTCTCGAACGGCAGCACCACCACCCGGTGGTCGTTGGCCGGAAGTCGCGGACCTCCGCGCGGGCGCATCACGCCCCACGCCACCGCGAGGGCGAGCACGATGCCGAGGACCAGGTAGCCGGCGCGCGGCCATTGCCGGGGAGCGGGAGCCGTTGCGGGCGGGGCCTGGCCGGCCGTCGTGGCGGGGACCGCGCTGGTCGGCGGCATCCCGCCGCTCGGCGTCACCATCGCATCGAGCTGGCGCGTCACTTCCTCGGCGCTCTGCCACCGGTCGGCTGGGCGTTTTTCGAGGCAGCGCATCACCACCGCGGCGAGCGCGGGTGGGCAGGCCGCGCGGCGCTCGCTGAGCTGCACTGGGGCCTGGGTGACGTGCGCGGCGAGAACTTGCTGGGCCGACATCCCGGTGAACGGCGGGTGCCCGGTCAGGAGTTCGTACCCCATGACCCCGAGCGCGTAGATGTCGGCCCGATGGTCGATCAGTTCCTCGGCCGCAGCCTGCTCCGGCGCCATGTAGGCCGGGGTGCCGAGGGCCACGCCGACGGTGGTGAGCGACTGGCGGCCGGTGGCCTCGCTCAC
This sequence comes from Gemmatimonadales bacterium, assembly GCA_039917855.1. Lineage (GTDB taxonomy): Bacteria > Gemmatimonadota > Gemmatimonadetes > Gemmatimonadales > GWC2-71-9 > CAMLHU01. The sequence goes on from JBDSIR010000022.1 coordinate 21,821, forward strand.
CGCCTTGGCCACGCCGAAGTCGACCACCAGGGCGTGGCGGCCGGAAAGCATCACGTTGTCGGGCTTGATGTCGCGGTGCACCACGCCGCGACCGTGGGCGTAGGCCAGCGCGTCGGCCACCTCGCTCAGGATGCGGACAACGTCGTGGATCGGGAGTTCGCCGCTGTGCGCCAGCCGCCCGCGGAGCGATTCGCCCTCCACGTACGGCATCACATAGTAGAGGAAGCCGTCGGCCTCGCCGGAGTCGTGCAGCGGCAGGATATGGGGGTGCTGCAGGCGGGCGGCCACCGCGATCTCGCGCAGGAACCGCTCGGCGCCGAGAGAGGCGGCGAGGTCGGGCCGGAGCACCTTGACCGCCACCTTGCGGTGGTGCTTGAGGTCCTCGGCCAGGTAGACCGTGGCCATCCCGCCCGCGCCGAGCTCCCGCTCGATGATGTAGCGGTCGGCAAGTGCGGCGGTCAGGCGGTCGAGGCTCGTGGTCATTACAGCTCCGTGGCCGCCGGCGTCACGAGGTGACGGGGTGGGGGCCGGGGGCCTGCGGTGGTCGAATGTGACTGAGGCAGTGCCGCGGGATGCTGCTATGAACGACCTCGGCTCAGGCCGGGGAGGTCGATCGCTGAAGGACGGCAGAAGTGCTGGTCAGGATCGGTGGGAGCGCCCCCAAGGGGACCGGGGCGTCAGGAAATGTAACGCGCGGTCGAGGGGCGCGGAGGGGTGCCCCCAACCCCGGTTCGGCGCGGGGAGCAGGGGCTAAAAGGTCCATATATGAAGTATCCGCTACCGCCAGATCGCGAGGATCAATTGGCGGCAGTTCGGTGGGAAAAGGCGGCGATCTGCAGGCGGGTGTGCAGCGCCAGTTTCTCCATGACGTTCCGCACGTGGCTCTTGGCCGTATGGGTCGCAATGTTGAGCCGGACCGCGATCTCCTTGTTGCTCAGTCCTTCCCCGATGAGTGCGATGACCTCCCGTTCGCGCGCGGTCATGTGGACCGCGTCCACCGTCACCGCGCGGCCCCGGACGAGGGCCTCTTTCGAGATCTGGGAGAAGAGCGTCGAGGTCATCTCGGGCGGCAGCACGTGGGCACCCTCGGCCACCGATCGGATGGTGCAGACGAGGTCCTCGGCCGTGGCGTCCTTGAGGATGAAGCCGGACACGCCCGCGTTCACGAAGTCGACGATATGCTCGTGCCCCGGGCGGAGATCCATGATGATCACCTTCGCGTCCGGATGCTCCTTCATGACCGTTTCGGCCACGAGCAGGCCGTCATCGCCCCCCAACCCGACGTCCAGTAGGATCACGTCAGGCCGCACGTCTTTCAGCGACGCGAACCCGGCGCTTGACTCCGCGGCCACCATCGTGAAGTCCGCCGTTTGCGTCAGCAGCGCCGTCATGCCTTCGCGGACGAGGCGATTATCCTCGATGAGCGCGACTGAGATCATGCGAATGGAAATCCTCCTCTCCGTGATGTCCGGGAATGTCCCGATAGTTTCCACTGGTTCGCGGTGCCTGCCTTACGAAACGTACACGACAACAGGGAGAACCACCAATGACCCGCTCTTCAGTGCCGGGCGGATCGCGCTTCACGTCCGGGCCGGGCGTCACAGGAGCGGGGTCACCAATTGCGCGGAGATGACCGTCAGGAAGTCCCGGTACGCCAGCGGCTTGGCGATGTAGCCATCACATCCCGCTGCGCGAATACGCTCCTCGTCGCCCTTCATCGCCAGGGAGGTCAGCGCGATGATCGGGATGGCGCGGGTCGCGTCATCCCGCTTGAGCAGCCCGGTCGCCTCCAGGCCATCCATGCCGGGCAGCTGGATATCCATGAGGATAAGGTCGGGGTGCTCCTCGCGCGCCAAGGTGAGCCCGGTCTCGGCGTCCTTCGCGGCCAGCACGGCATGGCCTGCCGACTGCAGCAGGAATGTCGCCAACCTCATGTTGGTCGCGTTGTCCTCGATCACCAGGATCCTCGCCATATCAGGCCCCCACCCGGCGGCCCACCATGGCCCGCCTGACTTCGGCCATGAAGCGCTCCCGGTCGAGCTCGCCCTTTTCCACGATCGTCGTCACAAATCCATTCAGCATGTCGCGGTCCTCGGGGGTGACCTGCTTGGAGGTGACCACCATGATGGGAATGTCGGAAGTGTCGGGATGTCCCATGAGTGCCGTCACCACGTCGAAGCCGCTCACGTCGGGCATCATCAGATCGAGCACGATCAGGTCCGGCCGCTCCTGCCGCGCGACTTCGATGGCTTCCCGGCCGCCGTACGCGCGCAGCACGGTGCTCGCCAGGCCCTGGAGGCGGACGGAGATCAGCTCCACCGCCGCGGGATCATCATCGACGGCGAGGACTCTGAGCGTCCCCCCCTGCGAGACGGGAAAGAGGCCGATCTCGACGAGCGATTCGTACAGTTCCTGCCGTGAGATGGGCTTCTGCATGACCGCGGCCGCGCCGAGCGCAAATCCTTTATTGCGGTCCGCCACGATCGAGATGATCACGACCGGGATGTGCTTCAGCGTCGGCACCTGCTTGATGCGAGCGAGGAATTCCCAACCATCCATGTTCGGCAGCATGATGTCCAGGGTGATCAGCGACAACGGCTGCTGCACCGCGAGCGCCAGCGCCGCCTCTGCCGAGGCGGCGTGCAGCACCGTGAAGCCCTCGGCCTCGAGCTGGATGCGGATCAGGTCGGCGGACTTGTAGTCGTCCTCCACCACCAGCGCGGTGCGCGCTCCCGCCGCCACCGGGATACCGGGCACGGCTCGTCCTTTCGTCGACGCGGCCGTCTCTTCCGCCGCCACCCGGAGCGGCACCCATACCGTGAAGCAGGAGCCTTCGCCCACGGCACTTTGCACCGCCACCGTGCCGCCGTGCAACTCGACCAGCTGCTTCACCATCGCCAGGCCCAGTCCCGTGCCCTCGAATTGTCGCGCCAGCCCGCTGTCGATCTGACTGAACGGCCTGAACAGCTTCTCCAGTCCTTCCGGCGAAATGCCGATGCCGGTGTCGGTGACGCTGATCTTGATGAACTCCGCGAAGTCGTTCTCCGCCAGCGGGAAGTTGCGACCCTTCCAGGAGCCGGCCAGCCGACCGACCTCGGCCTGCGGCACGCGGTTGGCATGCAGCGCCACCTGGCCGCCCTCCCCGCTGAATTTGACCGCGTTGGAGAGCAGGTTGTACACGATCTGCTTGACCTTGCGTGCGTCCGCCTGGATCGAGCCCAGTTCCTCGCCCGCCTCCACCGTGAGGCGGATGCGCCGGGTCGCGGCCTTCTCCCTGATGATGGAGAGGCTGTTGGCGAACAGCGGCGACAGTTGCACCGTCTCGAGGTCCAGCGTCATCATCCCGGCCTCCACCTTGGACAGGTCGAGGATATCGTTGATGAGGGAGAGCAGATGCGTACCGCTGTTGAAGATGTCGCCGGTGAACCTTCGCTGTGATTCGGTCAACTCGCCGAGCAGCCCGTCCCCGAGCACCTCGGAGAAGCCGATGATGGCGTTCAGCGGCGTCCGCAACTCGTGGGACATGTTGGCGAGGAATTCCGACTTCAGGCGGCTCGCGGCCCCCAACTCGATGTTCTTCTGCTGCAGCGTCTGTTCGAACTGTTTCACCTCCGTCACGTCGCGCGCCGCGACGAACACTCCCTGCAACCTCCGGTCACGGTCGTGGAACGTGGTCGCATTGAAGGACACCACGGTGAGCTTGCCATCCCTTGCGCAGGCCGTGAGCTCGTAGTTGGTGACCTTGCTTTCGGTCAGCACCCGATTGATGCCCGCCTCGGCCCGCTCCGGATCGGTGAAATAGTGCTTGAACGGCGCACCGATCAGCTCGTCGCGCGTGCAGCCGGTCAGCGCTTCCGTCTGCTTGTTGATGTCGGTGATGATGCCGCGTTGGTCGGTCGTTATCATTGCGTCGATGTTCGATTCGATGAGCGAGCGGGTATAGAACTGCTGATCGCGCACCCGCTGATCGAGCTTCATCCGCTCGCCTTCGACCTGCATCCGCGCGGTGTTGTCGGTGCCGATCAGCAGGTAGCCGATGATGGCGCCCGGCTCGTCGCGCAGCGCCGTGACCGACACCACCGCCGGGAACCGGCTCCCATCCTTGCGGATATAGGTCAGCTCGTAGATGTCCTCGATCCCGCGCGAGGCCTTGAACACCAGCGCCTCGAAGCCCGGCGTGATCGGGGTGCCGAGTTCGACGCTCAGCGTCTTGGCGCGCGCGACCACTTCCTGCGGATCGGAGATGTCGGCCGGGGTGATCTTGTTCATCACGTCGGCCGCCGCGTAGCCCAGCATCCGCTCGGCGCCGACGTTGAAGATCTGGATGACGCCCTTCGCGTCGGTGGCGATGCTCGAGAAGTTGGCGCTGTTGAAGATCGCGCTCTGCAGCGCGCCTGTGGTCAGCAACGCCTCGGCGTGGCGGAGCTCGCTCTTCAACGCTGCCGCTTTTTTGGTCGGTCTCTTGCGCGTAATAGACATGCCGCTCCCGAATCCCGCTGGTGTATCCCGAATGGGAGAATAGCCCGGGGGGATAAAGGAGCCTATGACACAATGGGGGTACGTCATCCGGGCGAGCACCGACTCATCCCGCCACCGTTGCCCGTGGGCGATCGACGCCATTGGCGGCTGCGGCCGCAGGGGAGGTTAGGTCCCTTGGCGAAGCCTTCCGTCGCGTCGGCACAGGTCAGCCTGCGCGTCCTGGCTCCTCACGCCTGTTTCACAGCGTCTTCACCGAGATACCGGCACTATCTGGTGACTGATCCCAGTTCACGGCGAGTCGATCCATGGCATACGCGGGCGTGACGGTCTTCCTGCTGTTCTTCGGCATCAGCTTGTTGGACGCCCTGTCGGGCGGTCATTGGCTTCGAGCCGGGTTCTGGATCACAATGGGGCTGGTGTTCTGGGGGCTCGATCGGATGCGGCGGGGGGACGGCACTAAAGCTGGTTGAAAGCGGACCGCGAGCCAAGTTCGCGTGCAGCGCGCACGATCTTGGACCGCGTCGAGGGGGCCTGCTCACCGGGGCCAATCGGGGCTGCTCAGGTCGATCCTCCAGACCGGCCCGTCATAGAGCGGCCCCTCGAAGCGCACGAATGCCGGCACCTCGTGGATCACGATCCAGACCCGGGAATCGGGCGGCATCTTGCCCATCAGGCTGGCGAAGAATCCCACCAGCGCGCCCAGCCGCGGCTTGAGCTCGAATTCGACCGCCGTCTCCGAGCGCTGTCCATGCCGCAGCTGCCGCTCGCCCGCCGGCGCCAGCTCGAGGCGGATGAGTCGGGGCTTCGGCGTGAAGGCCACCAGGTGCACCGTCTGGGTGTCGTGCCGGGAGAGGTTTTTGAGGAGGGTGATGACCAGACCGTTGGACACGTCGGGCGGCAGATCGAGCTTCCCACGGTATTCGCGCGCTTTGTCGTCCCGATGGGACCTGGTCTTCACCACGTAGTGGCCATCGGCCGACAACGACGCATCGAGGTCGGCGGCGAAAGCAGGGCCGCGCTGCACGAGGTGGTACGACTGCAGGGCGAAGACGCCGACCTGCGTGAACGTGACCGTCTCCTCGAAGAGCGACGAGTCGGGGAAATGGAAGATCATCCGGCTTTCGATGCCGCCCTGGCGCGGGATCTGGAGCAGGTCGCCGTTGGCCAGCAACACCCCGCCGGCGGTGTGCAGGTCGAGGAACCCGTGCACCATCCCCTCGGCGTACCGGACCGGGATCCCGGCCGGTTCGACCCGGCGCGCCTGCCGGGCCTGCTGGGCCGACAGGGCGAGCGTTGCCAGAGTGAGCGCCGCCAGGGCCGCGACCGCGACCGGGGCCGTCCGACCAGGCGTCATCGGGCCCCTCCCCTCAGTTTGTCGCCCTCGCCCCTCTTATAGAAGATCGTCGCGTCTCGATTGAGGCCGAGCTCCTGCTGGAGGGCCGGCGACGTCCCCGGGATCGGGAACCCCAGCGCCATGCGCAAGCCGCGCCACTTGGTCTTCAGATCGGCCCAGAGATGCGTGGGGGGCAGGTAGCCATAGGCGCGATACCGGCCGGGCGTGACTTTGCCCTTCCGGGCGACATGGCTCGCCAGCGCATCGGTCCAGGCATCGAACTCGCGGAGCAGCTCGGGCTCCGCCGCCAGGTGCTCCGCCTGGTTGTCGCTGTACTTCTTCCCCCGCCCGAACTCGGCGAACCGCCAGAGGGCGTCGGGCACTTCGATCCCGCTGTAGCGGCATTGCCAGACCAGCGGGGCGTAGCTGTCCCGCATATCCTCGAACGGCTCCTGTTCCGGATCGAAATAGGCGAGGTGTCGCAGGACCTTCGGCCGGCCCGACCGGGTCAGTTCATCGCCCCCGCCGTCGCCGTAGCAGAAGAACGCGGCGGACCGGCCCTCCAGATGATTCTGGCTGAGCTCCTCCCATTCGGTCGAATGCTCCAGCGCGATGGCGCGCGCCGGATCCTTGTGCCCGATCAGCTCTTCGCGCGGGTTCCCGCCATTCATGCATACCAGGCGATCGAACATCGCCTTGAGGTTGCTGGTCGTGCTGTACCAGTTCACCGGCCCGATGATCGCCCAAGCGTCCGCCAGGTCGAGCCGGGCGTAGAGGTCGAGGTCCCACATCAGGTCGGGTTGGCCCCAGCTCCCCTTCTCATAGCAGTTGCAGGGCCAGACGCAAAGGGCGCCGGAGGTCGAGACGCAGCCGTTGCAGCTGCGGATCTGTTCCCGGTCCCACACGTTGCCGAGGTCCTCGACATCGATCTCCCAGTCCGTCGGCAGCCGGTCGGCCATGCGGAACATCAACGCGCGGGCCTTGGAGTCGATGCCCGGGCAGTCGTACTGGCGCCGGTTGGAGCCGGCAATGAGCAGCACCCGGAACGGTCGCGTCCCGGGTGCCAGCTTGCCATTGTCGTCGTTGGGCCTCACACCGCGTCAGTTGCCGGCGTGCGACGCCACTTCCGCGCGGTACGCCTCGCTGGCATAGATCGCGACCGCGACCCGCCGGTTCTGCTGACGGCCCGCCTCGGTGTCGTTGGTGCCGACCGGCTCCGCCTCGCCCATGCCCCGGGTGGACACATGCGTACCGGTGAGGTCCTGTGCCCTGAGATAGTTGGCGGCCGACACCGCCCGACGCTCGGAGAGGGACTGGTTGTAGCCGGCCGATCCGACCTGATCGGTGTGGCCCACGATCAGGACATCCGAGCCCCGATACTTGCCCAAGCTGTTCGCCAAGGTCCGAAGGTTCCTCTGGGCCTCGGGGCGAAGCACGGCGGAATCGAAGTCGTAGAGCATTCCGGAAGCGAAGGTCACCGTGATCCCTTCGCCGACGCGCTCGACAGTCGCCCCGGGGATATTCTGGGCCAGCTCCCGGGCCTGCCTGTCCATCCGGGCACCGATGATGCCGCCCGCGACCCCGCCGACGGCGGCACCGATGACGACCCCAGTGGCCGTGGACCCGGCGGCCCGACCGATCACGCCGCCCACGGCAGCGCCGCCGGCGACGCCGATGAGTGCGCCGGTCTGTGCCTTGGTGGCGCAGCCGCCGATCACGAACGAACATCCCGCGATCACGAGGAGAGTGAGCGACTTGGCTCGAATGGTGGTCAACATGAGTACCTCATTGAATGGGCCTGGGACTGAAGGCGGTGCGGAGTTCTCCGCTGGAGCTTTTCCCCCACTCCATTCTGGGGCCTCGGGCTGCTCTGGACCATCGCTCATTGGGGTGAAAAAGGACCTACCGCCTCTCTCATATCCGGGAGGCGGTAAATGGGTCGAACGGACTAGTCAGTTAGAGGGAGGTGCACAGGCGCAGGGGCGCAGGGGCGCAGGGGCGCAGGGATACTGTGGTTACGGCACCTGTGCGGCCAAGCGCCCAGCTGTCAGCTTCAAGCCCAGGTCAGGCGACGCTCTTGGCGGCGCGGAACGCCCAGCCCGGCACCATCACACCCGCCACCTGGACCGGCCAGCCAAGCACCGTTCGCGTCAGTTGGACGATAGCGAGCAGCCCGAAGAACGCTCCGGGTAAGTGCGCGCCTGATGTCTTGAGCTTTGGCGGAGACGGATTCATGCAGACCTTCAATGCCAGGTCAACCCGATCGCGAAAGCGAGCAGCCAGACGCTGGTCCCGCGGCGCTCGGGGAGACCGACCACGTAGGTGGTCCCGAAGTCACTATAGGAAAGGGAGAGCGCAGGCGTGAGGGAGAGCTCGCGGTCGATCCGCAGGTCATACCCCACTCCGATGGCGGCTCCGGGGCCGCTGCCACGCTCGGTCGGGCCGTCCGCGTACCCGACGCCGTGGAACTGTGAGATGCCGACCCCCGCCGTGAGGAACCCCCCGCTGGCCAGCGCGGGGTACCAGGTCGCGGTGAGCCGCGGGGTGATAGCCCCATCGGTATTGCCCTGCCGCCGCCAGAAATCGAGGTCGACCCCGACGCTGAAGTGGGGGGAGACAACGGTCCCTACCCGGACGACGGCGTGGGTCGCGAAGGCAGCGCCGGCCTCCGGACATCCGTCGCACTGATAGTTGAGGTGCGCCGGTCCGAGCCCGAAGCCGGCATAGAGCCCGGAGCGGACCTGGAGCGTGTCCGTCGCAGTGGCTTGCGGCAGGAGGAGTGCCAAAGCGAGCAGGGTGTGCATAGGGGTCCGGTCCGGGGGATGGTGGCGAGGTCCTCAGCTGGTGAACGTCGCTTCCACAATGGCGAGGATCTCACCTTCCAGGCGGGCCGACTCCTGCTCCAGGCGGGCGCCCTCCACCAAGATACCCTCGATCACTGCCTTGTCCTTTACCCCGCCGGCGTTGGTGCGCACGTTGAGCCACGCGCCACGCACGGCGGCCCGCGTACACAGCGCCCCGACGCCGGCGTCCGACGCGGAAGCCGGGTTCCCCTGCTCCGCCATCGCCCGGATCAGCCCGAACGCGCTGAAGGCGGTCTGCATCACCTGATACGGGATCCGCAGGGCCCCGAGGTTGGCGGCGGCGAGCGCGGCGCTCCTCGCAGCCTTCTCGCCTTCGGTCGCCTTGGGCAGGGCGAGCGCCACCATCACCTGCTCGAACGCCCGGGTGTCCTCGTCCACCAGGCGGAGCAGTTCGTCCTTGATCCCCTGCCCCTGCTCGGCCCAGCGGGAGAACTCCTCCCAGCGCTCGTCCCACCCCCGTTTGTGGGCGGACAAGTTGGCCACCATCGTGCCGAGCGCGGCGCCGAGGGCACCGATGGCGGCCGCGACCGACCCTCCGCCTGGGGCAGCCGACTCCGAGGCGGTCTCGTCGGTAAAGGCCCGCACCGTCATCCCGACCAGCCGGGCGAGCCCAGAATCGCGGAGTCGGTACTCGATGACCCGCTCCTCCGGTTTGAATGGGGCGAGTTCGTCGAGCCCGAGCGAGCGGGCCGCGATCCTGATCAATTCGGCCTCGGAGACGCCGAGCGAGCGCTGCTGACGGCGGAGATAGTGCCGGCCGGCGTCGAGGAGGGCACCAAGCGGGACCAGTCCGACCAGTTCGCTGCCGGTGACGCGGACGCCGCGCGCCTCGGCCGCGCGGCAGACCTCATCGAACGCCACGTGGAGCGGCGTCGTGGCGATGTCGGTCAGGTTCATCGAGACCTGCGCCACGCCGTACTCCGCGATGAACCAGCCGATCGCCTTGACCGCCTTGAGGGTGCCGGGGGTCATCACCGGGTGGCCGGCGGCGTCGGTCACAAGCTTGCCGGTAAGGGGGTGCCCCTCGCGCCTGGGGCGCCCCGCCTCGCGGACGTCGAAGGCGATGGCGTTGGCGCGGCGGGTGGAGGTGGTGTTCAAGTTGACGTTGAACGCCACCAGGAAGTCGCGGGCGCCGATGACGGTGGCGCCGCTCTTGGCGTTGAATCCGGTCGGGCCGAAGTCGGGCTTCCACGCCGAGTCCTTCACCTTGCGCGCCAGCCCTTCATACTCGCCGGTGCGAATGACCGCCAAGTTCTTCCGCTTGGGGTCGGGCTGGGCGGCCTCGTAGCAATAGACCGGGATCCCCAGCTCCCGCCCGACCCGCTCGGCGAGTGTGCGCGAGAGCGCCGCCGTCTCCGCCATCGTAATCCCGGCTATAGGGACCAGGGGGCAGACGTCGGTGGCGCCCATGCGGGGATGTTCCCCGGTGTGGTGGCGCATGTCGATGAGTTCCGCCGCTTCGGCGATGCCGCGGTACGCCGCCTCGACCACGGCCTCAGGTGTGCCGGCCACGGTCATGACCGTCCGGTTGGTGGCCTTGCCTGGATCGACATGCAGGAGCCGAGCGCCGTCCACCGATGCGAGGCAGGCGGCGATGCGCCGGATCACCTCGGGGTCGCGCCCCTCGGAGAAGTTCGGCACGCATTCGATCAGGGCGGACATGGCGGTCCCGGGATGGAGTGAGTGACAAATCTAGCCTGCGCCCCGAGCGATCGGCCAACGCCAACCCGGCCCGGCGAGAGGGTCGCCGGGCGGGGTTTGGATCAGATCCTGTGCGCCTCTGCGCCCTTGCGATCGTGCGCTCGGAACCGGATCGACGTTCTAGAGACCAACCGAGGCGCTGGAGGGCGGCGAACGTGCTCACGCCGCGTCGAAGGAGACGTTCAGGAGTTCGGGCACGGCCTTGCCACGCTCCAGGCGCTCGGCCAGGACCCGGAGGGCGAGAGCCTGGACCTTGGCCATGGCGTTGGCAGCAGTCACGCCGTACGCCATCACCCCCGGCAGGGCCGAGACCTCGGCCATCCAACGGCCGTCCGGTTCTTGGCCGAGCTCGATATGGAGGTTCATGCTGTCTCCCAGAATATAAAATAGAGGACCAATCAATCGGGTCCAGAAGCCGACGACCCGAGTGGTCGCCGGCCCCTGCGCCGGCCTGCGCGCCCTGCGCTTACGGCAGGGTGATGACGTTGTTGATACCCAGCGTCACGGCCCCGTTCTGCGCCAATGCCCGACCGATCAAGGTCGTGTTGTCAACGAGCGTGATGCTCGTGTAGGCGAGGATGTTGCCCTGCCAGTCGCTCCCGGTACCGATCGTGGCCGAGCTGCCGACCCACCAGTACACGTTCTTGGCCAGCGCGCCGCCGCTGAGGACGACGGACCCGGCGACGATGAGCGAGGACGGGGCCCGGATGACGAACACCGCAGTAGCGGGTCCGGCGAGCGTGACGACGCCCGTCACGCCGACCGACGACCCGGAGCAGTAGACGCCGGGAGCGAGGGTCGTTCCACCCAGATCAGCGGTGATGGTGGTACCGCACGGCATGGCGGCGAGTGCAAGGAACGCCTTGGAAAGGTCCGCCTGGGCCGCCGCCGAGATGGAATCGGCCAGATGGGTCGTGCCGGTGATCGTGCACGGCGGGCCGAAGCCGGTAAGTCCGGCTCCCGGTGAGACGCCCACATCGGCGTTGATGGTGCCCGGGGCGTCAGCACAGGTGACCGTCGTGGCCGCCAGGACCCCGTAGGCATCAGCCGCACCCAGTGATACCCCACCGACCGCTTCGACGGGCACTTCCACCGTCGCGTAGCTCGAGATGCTGCCGCTGGTCGCCTGGACCGTATTGGTGAAGAGGCCGCTTTCGGCGCCCGCGGTGAACAGGCCAGATGCAGCATCGATGGTCCCGCCACCCGCGACGACGGACCAGGTCAGCCCCGGCATCGGGACCACGAGGCCCGAGACGTCATAGCCCGTCGCGGTGAACTGCGCGGAGGCCCCGGATTGAATGCTCGCCGAGGTGCCGGTGACGGAGATGAGCACCAGGTCAACGCTGACCTTGTCGGCGAGCTTGGCGCCGGTCAGGGTCACGACGGCCTTCGCGAGGGCTCGCCCGTCGAACGATCCACCGGTGACCGTGATGGCCGCACCCGCGAGAATGGTCCCTGCAAAATCCGACGTCGTCATCGTCGCGGCGTTGGCGACCGACCAATAGACGTTGGACGCCTGTCCGCCGCCGGCCATGACCACGGAGAAGTCGGTACCCGTGAGGGCGCCGTTGACCTTGAAGATCCAGACACCGCTGGCGGGACCATCGAGCGTCACAGGCCCCGTCAGCACCGCGGCCGCGTCGAAGCAATAGATACCGGGGGCAAGGGTCACGCTCGAAAGGGTACCGGTCAGGTTGTTGGCCGGGTCGATCGAGCACGGGAGTGCCGCGAACTCGAGGTACGCGTTGAGGAAGTCACTGTACGCTTGACCGGCGGTCACATCTCCCTCGTGGACGATCCCCTTGACCGCACACCGGGTCTGGGTCACCGGCGCGCCGAGGTAGCCTGCGCCCACGTCTCCCGGGATAGCGCCGTCGGTGCAGGTCACCCCCGGGCCACCCAGGACGGTGAAGTTCGACGCCGTACCGAGCAATGCCGGGGCGGACGGGGCGTCAAGGGCCGCGAGGTGGCCGGCGAACAGGGCCGGGCTGGACGGACCGTTGGAGTCGGCTCCGCACGCCGCGGAGAACAACGCGATGAACGCCGCGGCGACGAGTCGCGCGGAGGGTCGAGTGATCGTGAGCGCGTACATTATGAGAGCATCCTTGTAATTGTGTGTGGTCCGGCTGTCAGCGGCGCTGCAGCGTAGATCGGCCCGGTACGACGTGAAGCGATGAGAAGCACTGAAAAAGGATGAGAAGCACAGAGCAGTGAGGAGAAGCACCGAGAAGTGACGAGTATCACTGAGTACCGATGGAGACCAAGCTAGGGCTTCCCAATCGAGGCCAACATCGCCCAGAGGGGTGAAATAGTGCTTAAGGCTTGTAGGCTCTCATGGGCCCACGTGGGGGTCGAGGATGCGCCGAAGTAACTAGCTATTCTGGGGAGGCCGTTCCCCGTGGTAATACGGTAGAAAAGCCTCCGCGACATCCGCGGAAGCTTCGTGAGGTCTTACGTGGTGCGTCCTAGGTCCTAGCTGCGTACGGCGAATCCCGACGCAGGATGTCGGTCATCCATCCGCCGCTGCACCTACACGCCGCACCGCGCCTTCAGCTACCAGCGCGGGTCAGGTCGCCGGAAAATGTGCTCCCCCCACGGCATGTCCGCAGGCTCCGACACGAAGGTGGCACCGAGATGGTGAAGCCCATCACGTCGTGGTATCAGGTCATGCTCTTCTGGAGGTCTTTCACCGTCAACGAGGCCGAGAGTGACCGGGCACGGAAGGACTCGGGGCGGCGCGGGGAGTGGCGCCGTCGGGGACCTTCGAATCGGCGCTCATGAGCGGCGGCGCCGGCGCTTCGGCTTCATGGGCTCGGGAAACAACTGGATATTGATCGCCACCAGATCCGACTCGAACCACGCCACCAGTCGTCCGGTGAATTTCTCCGCCAGATAGAACTGGTCGCTGGGTGTCTTGGGGTGGACGTGGGCCACGAGGACCCCGTTCGCATTGGCGATCGCGATGTAGCCACCCTCCGGCCGTTGAATGTGCTTGAGCCTGGTCCTGGCCTTGTTGCTCCAGGCCCAGGTGCTCGCCTCCCGGATACGGCCGCGGAGCAACCGGAACGCATCGCGCCCCGGGGCGGGGACCGCTTGCAGCACGATCATGCGCGACCTCCACAGTAAGAGCGACGTGAGTGCGGCCTGACCGGTGCGGTACCCTGCCGGTCGGGCGCCCTGGAGCTTCAGGCCGAGGGGTCCTTGGGGAGGTCTCGGGATCGGGTATGGGTCACCCCGGCCAGGATCCCGATCCCGAGCATGATGACCGATGCGATGATGACCCAGACCGTGGGCGCTCCCGCCTCGATCAGACCCCACGCCACGCCACCGATCACGACCAGGAACCCGACCACATAGAGCACAAAGGACATGGAGCAGCCTCTTTCATTCTTTCAGGTGTATCAATATACGCCATTCGTGGATCCTCTCACAAAGGCTTGCGCTCTTCGACGAGCGCCGCGAGCGTGCAGGCCATCGCGCGCGACGCGTGCATACCTCGCTTGATTCGAGTTGAGTTCATCGCTCACCGGGGCTTTCCCGACGAGATGGGCAGCTCGGCCGCCCGGCGAAGTCGCCACGACCAGTACCTGAACGCGACGGCCACCACGAGGAAGAGCAGGCTCGCGATCGCCAAGCCGATGCGCCCCGTCGCGAAGGCGACCGTAATGGTGGCGAACGCGAACAGGGCGATGAGCCCGCGCACGAGATTCGGGAGACTGATGGAGCGGGTCAACGGGGAATCGGGGCCGGCCATGGAACCTCCAACGTCTTGCGCTTGAGCTGCGTCGGGCGGATCCCGGCGCAGGGGCGCCCCCTCAATGTACGGTCATCTTTGATCAGGTGCCGAGGCGCCAGCTGCACGCGCAGATCGGGCGACCCGAGCACACGGCTTGCTGCGGTGGTGCCTCAGGTTCCCGAGCCTTGTTCGAGACGCCGTGCTCGTCGACCGTCCAACGACATTCACCCCTCGTGGGGCAGGTGACGCTGGTCGCGACCCAGGCGCAGCCCGAGGGGCACGCAAGAGAATCCGTTGTCGCGGTGTGCTTGATGGTGATCGTGAACTGCGTCAGACGGCTTTGCGCGCTGCCGGCAGTCCAGGCTATGGTCGCAATTGGCAACAGCAGCTACGAGGCCAAGGGCGATGCGCTTCCACATCTGATCCTCCGTAAAGTGCCAAAGTGAAGTAGGGGTCGGGTCCTGCCTGACGTCTTGTGCGTTCACCGCGGCGGGCGGGTCCCAACGCAGAGTCAGCGCTGGGGCGCCGGCTACAAGTGCCTGTCAGGTGGCGGCATCAATCGCCAGGCCCGTCGCGTGCTTGTAGGCTCGCAATAACCGCACGAGTTGTGCCTTCCTGAGGACCAGCCGTTTGCTGAGCCCCCAAGGGCTGCGGCCTCGTTGGTACTTGAAGTCGATCCACTGCACCCGAGGACTCGAATGCCGATAGGTGTCCCAGAGCATCGGGAGATAGTCGCCCTCAGGACCAAGGCCAAAGATATGCCTGACATGGATCCACTCCGGATCACCACGCTGGAACCGGTACGTGATTCGAAGCGAGTGGCGCTTGCACTGGCACCTGCGGCGCAAGAGGCTTTGGTCCCAGCCGCTTGGCGCAAGCTCATCCCAGATAAAGGCGGCTATGCTGCGCGAGGCGCAGGCCGTCAACCACGCTGTGCGTTCACCGCACGAAGTGCATTGCCACCAGTATCTGGCCATTGGGAGCCGCTACCTGAAAAGTGACTGAAGCTGCGAGCCGGCGCGTTGGCCGCCCCGGGAGAGTGCCAGGCCGGACGCTGCGCCTTCCTGACAGGCGGCTCAATCCACTGCTCTGCGATCACGGCGCGCCGACGCCGGGGAGAGGTCTATCAAGAGGGCAACGACGATGCCAACGACCGGCCAGAGCGTCCACTGACCGCCGAACCAGACCAGGACCGCGCTGTACCACAGGAGCGTCGTGGGGAGAAAGATGAAGCCCAAGAGAGGCCACAGTCGGCTCGGGAAGAGCCCGTGGAACCAATTGGTGAAGAACCAGAGCACCGCGATCGCGGCGCGTGGCGTGATGAGAGCCGCCAACACGAAGAGACAGGGCATCGATAACTCCTGGGGTGCGTTGTCACCTGAGGTCCTGCGGTCCAGCTGCGGCGGGCGGGTCCCGACGCAGGGGCCAGAAATGTCCAGACTCTTCTCCCCTGAGGCCTGAGGAAAGGGTTGCTGGCGTAATGGTCGGGTCGGTCACGGTGGCCACCCTCCGTGAACCTCGCGCGAAAACGCGGGCACGCGAAGGCTCGCGAACAACTGGTCTTATTGTGGGTGCTGGGGAGAGCTTCTCGCAAGACCACAAAGTCCCAGTTCGCGTACCTTCGCGGCTTCGCGTTTTCGCGAGAGGCTGGCGGAGCGCCGCCAGCATGCGTTCGAACGGATCATTCAAGGGTCGTAACTTCTCCACGCCGGCGGAGAGATCCGCATCCTTCCAGCTACGACGGCTGACCCGGGACCCAACCGGGGATCGACGCCGCCTGCTTGATCCAGGTCGCCAGTTGCTTCACGTCAAGCCTGTCCGACTCGCGCACATGCAGGGAGCGCGCGTCCTTTTGTTTGCCGGTGGGCGGAACGGGTTTGAGCGAGGTTCCCTTGAAGAAGCTGAAATTGACGTGGTACTGGAAGGCGCTGAAGGCGAGGAAAAAGCCCTGCCCCTCCACGCCGTACATCGGGCAGCGCCACTTCACGGCCTTGCGGACGCCGGGCACCTGCTTCACGACGAGCGCGTCGACGCGCTTGGCAATTGCGGCCTGCCACGGCTCCAGGCTGGCGATGTAGGCCTGTACGCCGGCGTCCCCATCGGACATCGGCAGCACCGCGGGTTTGCGGGCCTTTCGGGGCAACCCTTTCCCTCCGCGCGGGGAGTTGGACCGCTTCGCCATCGCTGCCCCCAGAGTACTGGATCCTCGGTCAGTCTACGATCCGCGAACGGGATCCGTGAGTCGGCCTGACCGGTTCGCACTGAGCCGCGGCGCTTTCTCCTGACACACAGCGCCGTCGGCTCCAGCGCGATGTTAGCCGGTTGTAAGCTTACTTGCAGGTGTTCCGCGCGCCGCGGCCGCGGCGGTCGATGTGCCCATCTGGTGCGACGGTCCGACCACTTGGAGCCCAACGCGGTTCTTGCCCGCGGACTTTGCAGCGTACATCGCGGCATCGGCCAGACGGACAAGCTCCTCGACATCACGTGGTGGCGCGGTGAACGAGACGGCACCGATGCTGGCGGTGACGGGACATGGGCCCTCGCCAAATGTCTCAGCCAGAAGGGACCGTAGCCTCTCTAACAGCACTTGGGCACCCTCCGGACCCGTCTCCGGCAACAGCACGACGAACTCGTCTCCGCCGAGGCGGGCGGAAACGTCGCCCATTCGAATGCACTGCCGTATCAAGTCGGCCGTGCGACGGATTACGTCGTCGCCGCCATGATGCCCCAGTGTGTCGTTCACGGCCTTGAAGTTGTCGAGATCGATGTAAGCGAGCGTACCTTCATGGCCATAGCGCCGGCCGCGCGCGAGGATGCGTTGGGCTTCTTCGTAGAATGCTCGGCTGTTGAAGAGAGACGTGAGCGAATCCGTTCGACTGAGCTCGGCTGCCCGCGCAAGAGCGTTTCTCACGGTGGCGATGAGCATCCCCACGACCACAAAGGCCGTGCCTTGCATGAGGAAGTTGATGACCCACACCGCAGGGGTGGAGAAGCGCAGACCCGCAAGGTAGTTCGAGCCGACCCAGGAGAAGGCGCACAGGACTGCGCCCGCCAGCGCCCCCGACCGGCCCAGGTACCACGCCGCCACGCTGAGCGGCACGAAGTACAGCGGGAAGACACGATACTCGACACCAGTCAGGAAATCGACCGCGCAGATCACAGCGATCCCCGCAAATGCTGCTACCGCCATGAGCAGCTTGTGCGACGAGGAAACTTCTTTGGACTGAGCCGCAGCCATTCCTGGGTACGTTTGCATAATGTTCCGCAACGATTGGGTTGGGGCCGAGGCCAGTCCGGCTAACGCCATGCCGATAAGCTGCGGGCGCCGTAGGCGGCCATCAGCTTCATCGGCTTGTCAGGCGGCGTATGCTTCGGCGCTCGGCGACCAGGGAACCGACTACCCCGGCGGCCAGGATCCCTAGCACGACCATCAGCAAGTACAGGTTGAAGTGCCTGCCGAGGGCAAGCTTCAGCCATTCGGCAAGCAGCATCTTGACCCCGACGACCAGAAGGACGAGAGCGAGGGACACCTTGAGGTACCGGAACCTGTCCACTAAACCGGCCAGAGCGAAATAGAGCGACCGAAGGCCGAGGATGGCGAAGACGTTGCTGGTAAAGACCAGGAACGGGTCGGCAGTGATCGCAAAGATCGCCGGGATAGAGTCAACGGCAAAGATCAGATCGGTGGCTTCGACCATGACGAGTGCCAGCGCCAGCGGGGTGAGGAGCAGCACTCCGGGCCGGGCGTTCTGCACGACCTCATCTGGCAGCGCGGAGGCACCGGGGACCTCGCCCTCGTACGACTCGGGCGCACCGGCACGCACAATGAAGTGCTCACCGTGGAACCTGGCAGTCACGGGGAAGAAGCGGCGCGTCAATCGCACCACGATGTTCTTGTCCGGATCGGTGTGCTCTGTCTTGAGGAAGAGCATCTTGATCGCCGTCAGAATCAGGAAGAGCGCAAAGACGTACAGGACCCAGTGGTACTCGGCGATCAGCTTCGCCCCAAGGCCGATCATCACACCGCGCATGGCCAATGCGCCCAGGATTCCCCAGAACAGCACGCGGTGCTGGTAGAGCGGTGGGACCGCGAAAGAGCTGAAGATCATGGAAATCACGAAGATGTTATCCACACTGAGCGACTTCTCGACGACGTAGCCGGTCAGGTACTTTTCCGTTGCCGTCGCCCCACCGTTCATCAGGCCATCAACAGCGTCGGCGACTGTGCCAAGGCCGAACCACCTACCCTCGTAGGCGAAGTAGACGAAAACGGCAAAGGCCAGCCCCATGGCGAGCCACACCGCGGACCAGGCCAGGGCTTCCTTCACGCTGACCACGTGGGCTTTGCGGTGAAAGACGCCAAGGTCGAGCGCCAGCATCAGCAGGACGAGCGCGATGAAGCCAATCCAGGGCCAGATCAATTGAGGTGTCGCTCCTTCGGGGGTTCGGGCCGCCTAACGTCAGGGTTCTGCTGCGTGGCACTCGCCGAGCGCAGCCCATTGATGCTCGCACGCCAGACTCGCGGATGCAACATCATCATTCCGCCGCACGCCACGGCAGCAGCAACCCTTAGTTAGCCGCCCGCACTCATGTCCCGATGACGCCGATGCCGGCTAAGAACAGGACAATGCCAACACAAAGAATCGTTGCGACACACACCCAATACTTGATAGGGTTCCTGCTCCGGTAGAAATAAAACGTGCCACCCCCACCATGCCCAAGCTGAAATTCACCCGTATATGTGGCGAGTAAGCCGAGGGAAGCGAATATTGGAGCAAAAAAGGCAAGCGGAAAGAGTAGCGGCATGTTCCAGCCCCAATCGCCTTTCGAGTACACGGAAAGAGCGATCACCGCCCCAGCGAAGTAGACGATCGTGGCGACACGCCACCGTCCTGTGAATCGTTTCGGCGGAGAGTCGTTAGTCTCGCCTTCAGGGTTAGGCATCAAATGGTCGCCTTTCATCTTCCGCCGAATCGACCGCTCGATTAACGCGATCCGCGGCACGGCGATGACGAGGTATGGGAGAAGCGCGGCGGGTCATTGCGCCAATAGGGGTTTCGGTTGCGCTCGCCAGGTTCCATGTCGACTCAAGCGGTCTAACGTCTTGTGCTTTAGCTGCGGCGGGCGAGTCCCGTCACAGAACAATCCTAAATGGTTCCGCAGCGTGGCCGCGGGGAGTGTTGTGAAGCGGGGAGCCCAGGCCGCGGGCGGCCCGTCAACTGCAAGCGCTGGTTAGGCCGCGCCCCCATCATCATCGACCACGGCGTCAGCTTCGATCTCCAGTAGCCAGTCGGGGTCGATGAAACGTGATACCTGCATGATCGTGTTGACGGGACGAATGTCCCGAAAGAACTCGCCGTGCACCGCCGCCACCGCCTGCCAGTCGTCAATGCGGGTGAGCAGGATCCGGGTCCGCACGACGTGGCGAAGCGAGGCCCCAGCGCCTTCAAGGGCGGCGGCGATGATTTCGAAGCAGCGCCGGGCCTGCAGAGCCGCATCCCCCCGGCCGACGGTGCGACCATCGGGCCCGAGCGGCGCGGTGCCGGCAACAGTGACGATCGGTCCCGCGCGAACCGCCCGTGAGATACCGACCTTGGGTTCGTAGGGACTGCCGCTCGAGACGAGCTTACGCATGCTGGAGCCTCAAAAAAGGGACCGGCGCGCCCTAACGTCTTGCGCTTTAGCTGCGGCGGGCGGATCCCGCCACAGAGTCAACTCAATTGGTTCCGCTGCTTGGCCTCTTGGAGGCCGACCTTACACGGAGCCCTAGCCGCGGAGCAGAGCCTGCCCTGAGCGTAGCGAAGGGACAGCTACAAGCGCAGGTTAGGTGACCCGAAGTGTCCCGGGACCTTCCTGCCGCATATGGACGACGGCAAGAACCTCGACTTGAGCGCCGTGCACTTCGTAGACGATGCGGTAGGGCTGTTCAAAGACTTCCCGTGCGCCACTTCCCCGGTCCTCAGGCACCGGCCGCCCTGAATCAGGAAACGCCTCCAGTGGCCCGACCCGGGCATGGAGGCGATCGATCATGTTGGCTGCGTATGGGGGCGAGTTCTCGGCGATGTAGGCGTAGATCGCCTGAAGCTGGCCGATCGCCCTGTTCGACCAAATGACCTTCACCGACGGCCGCCGAGGACCTTGGCGAGGACTTCGTCGTGTGGCACTACCCGTCCGGCCTCGATATCGGCGCGTCCCTGCTCGATGGCCTGCCGAACATAGACCTCGTACATCACGTCATCCCAGCTCGCCGTCTCTGGGAGCTGGTCGATCAGGCGCTTGGCTTCGGTCTTGACGCTGGTGTTCGGGGCCATGCGAACCTCGGGATGGGGCCTGCCTCAATATGGGGCTAACCCTGGGTGGATTCCAGTCACCAGTGGGGCCACCCAACGTCTTGAGCTTTAGCTGCGGCGAGCGGATCCCGCCACAGTCGCTGCGGCGCGTGGGCGCTGCGGCGGTGAACAGCTGTCTACTCTTTCAGCGCCCCAGCGCCCCAGCGCCGCGCTGACAGCTACAACCGCAGGTTAGGTAGCACTGGCGTCAGAAGCTTTGAGAAATCGTGATGATCTGCGACCGCATTCGCACGGGCGGTGCGCCGCTTACAGCAAGCGCCGCGACTATGTAGACCTCGGTGCCTGGGGCCCACTTCGGCCCGCCGTGCGCTACCCATTCGCCGGCTCCGATCGAATCCGGAGCTGCGCGCCACACATCCTCACCTTGCACCACCCACATCTGTGTGACAGCAAGGGGTAGTGTTGTTCCCAGCGTCGTGACGCTCGCGTCGAGGGAGTCGCCACCAGGCTCGCTCCCCGGTTGGAAGTCTCGATTGGCGAATGCCGCGATCCGGATGGTATCGCTTGCAACCACAAGCGCAGTGGGTGTGTCGCGGAGCGAATCAAGGAGCGTCGGCTCGTCTCCGCACGCCAAAAGAGCGGACGCGACTATCGTTGCCAGTATGGTGCGATGCATCACAGCCCTCCCAGTGCGACCTAACGTCTGGCGCTTTAGCTGCGGCG
>JBDSIR010000023.1:0-14482 GCA_039917855.1 Gemmatimonadales bacterium
ACCCAGCTGGAGCAGGCCGCCATCTACCCGGCGCGCCATTTCGTCACCGAGCGCGCCACCATCGAGCGCGCGGTCAAGCTCATCCGCGCCGAGCTCGCCGATCGGCTCAAGGAGCTCCGCGAGGCCGGAAAGCTCCTCGAGGCCCAGCGGCTCGAGGGACGCACCACCTTCGACATCGAGATGCTGCTCGAGGCGGGGATGTGCGCCGGGATCGAGAACTACTCCCGCCACCTCACCGGCCGCCGCCCCGGCGAACGCCCCGCCTGCCTGTTCGACTACTTCCCACCCGAGTTCCTGGTGGTGGCCGATGAGAGTCACGTGACCTTGCCGCAGATCGGCGGGATGTTCAACGGCGACAAGGCCCGGAAGACCACCCTCGTCGAATACGGCTTCCGACTGCCGAGCGCGCTCGACAACCGGCCGCTGACGTTCGAGGAGTTCACGGCGCTCACCCCGCAACTCATCGCGGTGAGCGCCACGCCGGGCCAGTACGAGATCGACCTGGCGGGCGGCAAGGTGGTCGAGCAGATCATCCGCCCCACCGGCCTCATCGACCCCGTGGTCCAGATCCGCCCGGTCAAGGGCCAGGTGGACGACCTCCTCGGCGAGATCCGCGAGCGGGTCAAGCTGAAGGAGCGGACCCTCGTCACCACGCTCACCAAGCGGATGGCCGAGGACCTGGCCGACTATCTCCAGCAGGTGGGCGTGCGGGTCCGGTACCTGCATTCGGACATCGACACCATCGAGCGGATGGAGATCCTCCGCGGCCTCCGCCTCGGCGACTTCGACGTGCTGGTCGGCATCAATCTCCTCCGCGAGGGGCTCGACCTGCCGGAGGTGTCGCTGGTGGCCATCCTCGACGCCGACCACGAGGGGTTCCTCCGCTCGGACCGGTCGCTCATCCAGACTTGCGGGCGCGCCGCGCGCAATCTCAACGGCAAGGCGATCCTCTACGCCGACCGGATGACCGGCTCGATGCAGCGCGCCCTCGATGAGATGTCGCGCCGTCGTGCCATCCAGGTGACGTACAACGAGGCGCACGACATCACGCCCCGCTCGATCATCAAGTCGCTGGCCGAGGTGCGGCTCTCCACCCGTGTGGCCGACGCCCGGAGCGAGCGCCCGGCCGACCAACGGAAAAGGGAGAAGGCCAGGCTGCCGCTCGACCTGCACGATCCGGCCGCGCGTGCCAAGGCGATCCAGGCCCTCGAACAGCAGATGCGGGAGGCGGCCGCCAACCTCGAGTATGAGGTGGCTGCGATCCTCCGCGACCAGCTCAATGAACTCCGCGCCCTCGATGCGCCCGACGTCCAGCGCGGCGGCGCGGCCCCGCGGCGGCAGGGGGGGAATCCCCGGCGGTCCCGGGCGCGAGGCCGCTGAGTGGACACCTTCACCGAGCCCGAGCTTCGCGTCTGGGGTGAGCGCCTCGGCGGCAGCCTCGCGCCCGGCAGCGTCGTCACCCTGAGCGGCCCCCTCGGCGCCGGCAAGACCACGCTGGTGCAGGCCATTGCCCGGGGACTCGGGGTCGATGCCACCGCGACCAGCCCGACCTACACCTATGTCCACCGCTACGTGGGGCGGCGCGGCCCGGTCTTCCATCTTGACTGCTATCGGCTCCGCCACCCCGACGATGCCGCCGACCTCGATTGGGAATCGATCCTGCGCGAGGGAGATGCCGCGCTCATCGAGTGGCCCGAAAAGGCCGGTGGCTGGGTGCCGGCCCCCCAGGTCCGCGTGACGCTGGGCTACGCCGCCGACCCGGAACGCCGTACCGTGGTGGTGGGCTGATGTGGCTCGCGCTCGACACCTCGGGGGACACGGCCAGCGTGGCCGTAGGAGTCGCGGGGACTTCGCCGCGGGCGGAAGCCTCGCTCCACGGGGCACGAGGCCACGCCGGCGCCCTCCTCCCGATGATCGACCGGGTGCTCAAGGAGGCGGGACTCTCCGGTCCCGACGCACTCACGGGGGTGGTGCTGACGGATGGCCCCGGCTCGTTCACTGGCCTGCGCGTTTCGGCGAGCGTCGCCAAGGCGATGGTGCTCACCCGGGGGCTGCAACTCCGCACCGCACCCTCGCTCCTGGTGATCGCGGCCGGCGCGCTGCCGCGTCACGCGGGCCCGATCCTGGCCGTGATCGACGCGCTCCGGGGAGAGCTGTACGCCGCGGTCTACGAATTCCGCGAGGGAGGCGTGACGACCCTCCTCGGTCCGACCGTGGCGACACCCGACGCGCTCATCGCGCTGGTCGCCCCGTATGCGCCCCGCGCGGTGACCGGTCCGGCGGCCGAGCCGGTGCTCGTGCAACTGCACCAGGCCCTGGGCGCGGCGCGCCTCTCGCCGGAACCCGCCGGGGCCCCGGTCCTCCTGGCGCTCCTCGCCGTTGGCGATGCACTCTATTCGGTACCGGATCCCCGTCGGTGGGAGCCTACCTACGGCCGCCCCGCGGAGGCCCAGCGCAAATGGGAGGAACGGCATGGACGGCCCTTGCCGCCTGCGCCCGGCCACGGCGGCTGACGCTCGCGCCATCGCGGCGCTCGAGCGGCGGGTCTTCAGCGATCCCTGGTCGACCGAGAGCATCCGTGAAACGATCGGGATGCCGTGGATGTTCACCCACGTGGCCGAAGATGTCGTGGGGGCGCTGGTCGGATACGTGTTCTGTCGTGAAGTGGCCGGAGAGTCCGAGCTGCTGAACCTCGCGGTCGACCCCGACGCCCGGCGCGCCGGGGTAGGGCGGATCCTCCTCGCTGCGGCGCTCGACTGGGCCGCTACGCGCGGGACCCAGGAGACCTTCCTCGAGGTGCGGGCCTCCAACGCCGCGGCGATCACCCTGTACGAAGGGGCCGGGTTCCGGGCGGTCGGGCGTCGCCCCGATTATTATCAGCGTCCAGCCGAGGACGCGCTCCTGTTCCGGAGGCCGGGGGTCGGGCCTGCGTGATCCGGCCCCGCTCGGCGCTATTCCGGTTATCAGGTCCTGATCCAACTGCATTAGTGTAGGTCGTCCGTCTGTCCGAGCGCCCCAGTGCGCGGGAGGTCGTTGTGAGCCGTAGCTTGAACAAGGTCACCCTCATTGGGAACCTGGGGTCCGATCCGGAGGTGCGCAGCACTGCCAACGGGTCCAAGGTCGCCACGCTGTCCGTGGCGACGAGCAACCGCTGGAAGGACAAGAGCGGGGAGCAGCAGGAGAAGACGGAGTGGCACCGCGTCATCCTCTGGAACTCACAGTACACCAAGCTCGCCGACCTGGCCGAGCAGTACTGCAAGAAGGGGGACAAGGTGTACGTCGAGGGATCCATCGAGTACCGCTCCTGGCAGGACCGCGAGGGGCAGACCCGCTACACCACTGAGATCAAGGCGAAGGAGATCATCCTGCTCGGCGGGCGGGGCGGGTCGAGCGAGGGCGCTCCCAGCCGGGCGTCGGCCTCGGCGCCGGCCAAGGCCGCAGGCGCGGCGGGGGGCAAGGAGGAGTCGTTCTCCGACTTCCCCGAGGCGCTCGACGGCGAGGACGACGACCTGCCGTTCTGAGCTGGGTCGCACCGCTCGCAGGCCCCGGGTGCTCACGCATCCGGGGTCTCGTGCATGTGAATGTCACGTATCTTATTGTCAGACAACAACTTACAGGCTTGCTCTTAGTAACTAGGTGAGCGAAGCCCTGTAAGTCGCTGTCGGATTTGGGGTTGGGGTACTTGGGGTGGGAGGGGGGAGGGGTGGCGCCCCGGGCGATCTTTCCTTATGTTCGGAAGGTATCCGCCTATTTGGACTGTCCCGACCACGCTACACGGAGCTCCAGATGCCTCGTGTCACCGCCCGCACGTTGGCCCTCGCCCTCGCGGTCGCCTTGCCGGCGCCCATGCTGGCGCAGACGCCGGCCGCCGACGTGCCCGAGACGCACACAGTGAGACAGGGAGATACCCTGTGGGATCTGTCGCGCCAATACTATAGCGATGCCCTCCTCTGGCCGCGCATCTACCAGATGAACACGGGGGTGGTCGAGGACCCGCACTGGATCTACCCGGGCGAGGTGCTCCGCCTCCGGTCCGATGCCGCGATGGCGAGCGTACCCGCCTCCGAGGTCCCCACCCAGGCCGACCAGGTGATGCCTGATGCCGCCCTGCCGGCCGACACGACCAACCGTGAGTCGGCGCAGGTGATCCTGAGCCCGACCGTGGAGAGTGCCCCCGCCGCGGCAGATACCGGTCCGATCTTCCCGCGGGCCGGAATGACCGTCTCGGCGCCGCCGAGCCTGCGCGCTGATTTCACCGACAACTACCGCGCCGTCACCCCATCCGAATTCCACCAGGCCGGCTTTCTCACCGAGGGCAAGTCGTGGCCCTTCGGCGAACTGCTCGGCACCGTCGCGCCCCAGCAGGTCGACGCGATCGGCTCGAGGGCGGCGATGCTCTTCTCCCAGGTGGGCATCCGGCCGCCGGCCGCCGGCGCGTACCAGATCGGTGACTCGCTCCTCGTCGTCATCGTCGACCGGAAAGCCTCGGGCGGCTTCGGGCAGATCGTGACGCCCACCGGTCTCATCCGGGTGACCGATATCAGCCGGCCCCAGCTGCTCGGCATCGTCATCGCGCAGTATGGGGCGATGACGCCTGGCCAGCAGGTGCTCATCGCCGAGAAATTCACCGAACGGCGGGGGGTGCGCGCTGCGCCGCTCGCCGACGGGACGGAAGGGACGCTGGTGGGCTTCCGCGCCACCGATGTCCTCCGGGGCGTGGGCGACATCGTCTTCATCGATAAGGGCCGAGCGGACGGGATGCACCTGGGCGACGTCCTCGAAGCGAGGCGGACGCTGTCGCCGCGCGAGCCGACGGCAACGATAGTCCCCGACGTGGTGGCCCGCCTGCAGGTGATCCACCTCGGCGACAAGACCGCCACGGCGCGGGTCACCTGGGTGATGTACCCTGACATCCCCGTCGGCACTCGCTGGAGGCTGATCGCGCGGCTGCCGGGGTGACGCAGCCGATCTCTCGACCGCGCGCGGCGGCTCCCTCTCCGGGATCCGCCGCGCGTCGTTTCCGGGATGCTGCGGGGTGCCGGATGGTGCCCGTGCGCGGCTAGATTGCGCGTGATGACTCATCGAATGCTCGTGGCCGGCGGTGCCGGCTTTATCGGATCCCACATCGTCGACGCCGCGCTCGTGGCGGGGTGGACCGTGGAGGTGCTGGACGACCTCTCATCCGGCAAGCGGCGCAACGTTCCGGCCGGTGTCACCATCCATCAACTGGATGTGCGCAGCGCCGAGGCCCGAACGGTGGTCGCCACCGGAGGCTTCGACCTGCTGAACATCCAGGCCGCGCAGGTGGACGTGCGGGTCTCCGTACGCGAGCCCCATCGTGACCTCGACGTCAACGTCCTCGGCCTGGTCAACCTCCTGGAGGGCGCCGGAACGGGCGGGGTGAAGCGGGTCGTGTGGGCCTCCAGCGGCGGCGTGCTCTATGGCGAGGCGGCCCAGCTCCCGACCCCCGAGTCCGCCCCGAAGCGGCCGGTCTCTCCATACGGCGTGAGCAAGCTCGCCGGAGAGCACATCCTGCGTGTGCTCGGAGCCCTCCGCGGCTTCGAGACGGTCGCGCTCCGGTACGCCAATGTCTACGGCCCGCGCCAGGATCCGCACGGCGAGGCCGGGGTCTGTTCGATCTTCGGGGCGCGCCTGCTCCGCGGGGAGCCCCTGACGGTCTTCGGCACCGGGGATCAGACCCGAGACTACGTGTATGTCGGCGATGTGGCCCGCGCCAACATGCTGGCCCTCACCGCCACACTCCCCGCGGCCGATGGCGAGGCCGACACGGCGGCCTACAACGTGGGGACCGGGCGGGAGACCTCGGTGCTCGCGTTGGCCGGAATGATCGGCCGGGCCGTCGGGGTAAGTCCCACGATCGAACTTGCCCCCGCCCGCGCGGGAGAGCTCGAGCGCAGCACGCTGGACTCGGCCAAGGCCGCGGCCCAGCTCCAATGGGATCCTGCCGTCGCGCTCCCCGCGGGCGCGACGGCCCTCATCGACTGGATGCGGACGGAGGTCCGGTGATCCTGCTACTGACCCAATCCGGCGGCGCGCTCCCCCGCTCGACCCTCGACCTGGTCCGGTATGCCAGCGCCGAGACCATCGTCGTGCTGCTGGTCTGCGTCGCCTTCTCCGTGGCGTCGTGGTTCCTGATCGGGCTCAAGTGGTGGCAGTTCCGCCGACTTCATCTCCAGGGCGAACGCTTCTTCCACGAGCTCGAGCGTACCACCAGCCTCGTCGATTCCTACCACGCGGTGATGAAGCTCCCCCCCAGCCCCTTCCATCGGATCTTCCGTGAGGCGATCCACTTCGTCTCCGAACTCCGGCCGGGTGCGCTCAAGGATCGAGGCGACCTTCCCAAGGGATCGCTCACCCCGACGCAGTTGGAAGCGCTCAAGATGATCCTGGCCAGGGACGTCAACGCCGAGCGCGATGCCGCGGCCCGCCACATCCCCTGGCTTGCCACCATCGGCGCGGTGGGACCCCTCCTCGGCCTCCTCGGCACCGTGCTGGGGGTGATGTCCGCCTTCCTCGGCCTCGCGGCCGGGGGCTCGGGCAACTTGGCGGCGGTGGCGCCCGGCGTCGCCGAGGCGCTCATCACCACGGTCGCCGGCCTGGTCGCCGCGATCCCGGCCGTCATCGGCTACAACTACTTCGCGACGCGGCTCGGGCAATTCGAGGGCGAGATGGACGGCTTCGCCAACGAGCTGGTCGGCACGATGGCGCGCGAGGGGCTGCTCTAGGATGGCGGGCAGCTTCGGCGGGGGACTCGGGCGTCGACGGGGCGGGGTCCCCATCTCGTCCGACATCAACGTCACCTCCCTGGTCGACGTGGCCTTCGTGCTGCTGATCATCTTCATGATCACCGCGCCGATGCTCCAGGGCGGGGTCGACGTCCAGCTCCCCCGCGCCGAGGCGCGCCCGCTCACCGCGCAGGAAGGGCTCGTCGTCACCGTGGACCGCGCCGGCCGGATCTTCCTCGACCAGACCCTCGTGAGCTACGCCGATTTCCGGGTCGCCTTCCAGGCCGTGGTCGCGACCCGGAAACCTACCGGGGTCTACCTCCGGGCCGACCGGCGGGTGCCGTACGGCGAGGTCATCCGGGTGCTGGCCGCGATCAAGGCGGCGGGTGTGCGCGATGTCGGCCTTGTGGCCGAGGACGAGGACCAGGAACAGTGAAGCGTGCACGGCCCGAGGTGCAGGGTGGGGGAGCGGTCGGGGCCGTGGGGACCCTCGCGGTCCACAGCGCCTTGATCGCCTTCGCGCTGGTGGGGGTGCGCCCCTCCAAGCCGATGCCGCCGGTGTACGCGGTCGAGCTGGTGGCCGCGCCGGCGCCGGTCAACGCGCCGAGCGCGCCCGTGGCCACCGCGCCGCCGACCTCGACGCCTCAGCCCGCCGTCGCTCGCACACCGCTCCCCAAGCCGTCACGGCAGCCTGCCGTCCCGATCAAGAAGCCGGAACCGACCCGCACTCCTCCCAAGCCGACCACCGCACCGAGCAATCCCGGTGCCCAGACCTCTCGCACCACCACGACCGCAGCGGTGGCACCCGCGCGCGGCGAGACGCCGGGCAACGGTACCGATCCCGTCACGGTCAAGACCCCGGGCCTGACCTTCGCGTATCCCGAGTACCTCCGGAACATCGTGGCCCAGATCTACCGCCGGTGGGATCGACCGCGAGGCGGCACGAGGCGTGCAGAGGTCTTTTTCATGATCCTGCGCGATGGTTCCGTTCGCGACATCCGGTTCCTCACCCCGTCGGGGGACTTCACCTTCGACCTCGCCGCGCAGGGGGCGATCGAGGCGGCGGCCAACGCCGGGGCCTTCGGACCCCTGCCTGACGGATATCCGCAGGATGTGCTTCCCGTGAGCTTCTACTTCGAACCAGGCCGGTCGCGTTGAGTCGCCTCCGCGCCCTCGTCCCTCTCCTGCTCCTTGTCGGCCCACTGGCCCTTTGGCCCAACGGCCCACTGGCCGCGCAGGACTCGATCCCCGAGGCAGTGCGGGTGGGGATCAGCTACACCCCCGGGGTCCGACCCGGGCTGGTGATGCTCCCGGGGAATGGCCTCGACTCCGTGCGCGCGATCGTCGCGCGCGACCTCGACTTCTCCGATCGATTCGAGATCGTCCCGATCAGCGCCGGGCAGCCTGCCCCGCGCGGGCCGCGCACCATCAATTACCAGCTCTGGCATTCCCTCGGCGCCGACTACGGGGTGGAGCTCGTCGCCGATCCGGTCGGCGTGACCGCCCGTCTCCATGATCTGGGGGGCGCCCAGATGCGCCAGGAACGGAGGTTCCCGCTTCCCGGCCTCTCTGCCCCCGATTTTCGCATGGCGGTCCATCGCCTCAGCGATGAACTGGTCCGCTGGATCACGGGTCAGCCGGGCGCGGCCGCTTCGCGCCTGCTCTCGGTGGAGGGGGGGCGCATCTGGCTGGTCGACGTCGATGGCGCCCAGCGCTACCCGTTGACGGCGGCGGTGGAGCGGGCGCTCTCCCCGGCGTGGGCCCCCGATGGGCGGCGATTCGCTTACACGATGCTCGGGGAAGGGCGGGGCCCGGTGATGATCCAGGACCTCGTCAGTGGGGTTCGGAGCGCCGCGCCGGGCGCCGCGAGCGACCTCAACATCACCCCGACCTTTTCTCCCGATGGTGCGACGCTGGTCTGGGCCCGATCGGGCGAAGATGGGACCGATATCTACGCGGTGGACCTCGCGCGCAACTGCTGTGCGCAACGGTTGACTGTGGGGCGGTATTCGGACAACCTTTCACCCACGTTCGCCCCCGACGGACGCCGGCTCGCCTTCGTCAGTACGCGACCCGGTCTCCCGCAAGTGTATGCGATGGCGCCGGACGGCACCGGGCAGGAGCTCCTCGTCCCATTCGATTTCGGGGCGACCGGACCCTCCCACGCACCGGATTGGTCTCCCGACGGCGCCAACGTGGTGTTCCACCGTGAATTGCGCGGCGTCCCGCAGTTGTTCGTGTACGATGTCTCCGCGCGCCGTGTCCGGCAGCTCAGTTCGGCCGGACGCAACGAGGATCCGACGTGGGCCCCCGATGGGCGCCACATCGCGTTCGTTTCCGATCGGAGCGGGCGGCGTCAGATCTGGATCCTCGACCTTGAGTCGGGTCGTCTTCGGCAGCTGCTTTCGGCCGGTGCGGCACGGCTCCCCGCGTGGTCCCGGCGCCTGGCGCCCTGAGGACCGCACGTCCTGAACCTCGATGAAGGATACCTGATGCATACATCCACCCGTCTCGTCCTGCTCGCCGCCCTCGTCGCCACTGCGGCCTGCGGCGCCAAGCCCCAGCCGGAGCAGCCGCTCCCCCAGCAACAGAACCCGGCGACCCAGCCCTCGGTCAACGCGGACTCGGTCCGGCGCGCCCAGGAAGAGGCGGACCGCCGGCGTCGCCTGGCCGACTCCCTCGCGGCCGCCGCGCGTGATTCCGCCGCCCGGGTCGCGGCCACCGCGAATGCCGCGACCGCCGCGGCCCGCGCCGAAGCGGCCCGGATGTTCGCGGACCAGATCCACTTCGACTACGACAAGTTCGACATCCGCCCCGAGGACCAGGCCCTCCTCGATTGGAAGGCGCGCATCCTCCTGGCCAACGTCGACATCACGGTCCGCATCAGCGGACACGCCGACGACCGCGGGTCGGACGAGTACAACCTGGCCCTCGGCAACCGTCGGGCCGCCGCGGCCAAGCGCTACCTGCTGAACAAGGGTGTCGCGGAGGGGCGGATCGTCATCGACTCCTACGGCGAAGAGCGCCCGCTCGATACCGGGGCCACCGAGGAGGCGTGGGCGGTGAATCGGCGCGCGGAGTTCGCGATCACCGCGGCGCCGGCCATCTGGTCCCTGCCGACCCCGTGACCCGGCGCGTCGTGGCCCTTGGCCTCCTGTTCACCCTGGGAGGTTGCGCCACCCGGGGTGACGTACACCGCCTCGAGGACGCCGTGCTGCTGCTGCGGGCCGAATCGGCGCGGCGCGATTCCGCCCAGATGACCCAGGTCCAGACGCTGGTCTCCCTGACCCAGCGCACCGGAGATTCGGTGACCGCGATCCGCGGGCAGATCGCCCAGATCAAGGGTGATCTCTCGGGTGAGCTCTACGCCATCGCGCAGCAATTGGTCGCGGTGCAGGAGCTCACCGGCCAGAGTCAGCAACGTCTCACCGAACTCCGCACCCAGCTCGAGGCGCGCGGGGAACAGATCGCCGAGCCCAGGCCGGGGGCGACCGGCACCCCGACGGCCGTGTCCCCGACGGTCGGTCCCGCGGTGCGTATCGATTCCTCGGCGGGCCCCACCGCCGACCAGATCTATCAGGCCTCGCTCCAGCAGCTCCGCCGCGGCAGCGTCAGCACCGCCCGGATCGGGTTCCGCGAACTGCTGCGGCGCTATCCGCAATCGTCCCGCGCGGCCGACGCGCTCTATTTCATCGGCGAGTCGTTCGCCGCGGAATCGCCGGATTCCGCCCAGCGGTACTACCAGCAGGTGGTGGACCGCTACGCAGCCTCCCCGCGGGCGGCGACGGGGCTCTACAAGCTGGGCCTCGTGGCCGAGGGGCGGCGGGACGTCGCGGCGGCGCGGGGCTTCTACACCCGGGTGGTCCAGGCGTATCCGAATTCCGACGAGGCGGCGCTCGCCCGCGACCGGCTGCGGTCACTCGGGCGCTGATCCACCATCACCGCACCTGTGGAGTCGCCCGGCGGTGAGATGAGCTTCCTCGATCACCTCGAGGAGCTCCGGATCCGTATTTTCCGGGCCTTGGGGGCCATCAGCCTCGGCGTGGTCGCCGGGTGGTTCCTGGTCCAGCGGTTCCACCTCGTCGCCGTCCTCAAGGGGCCCATCGCGCCCTACCTCCCCGACGGCAAGCTCGTCGTGCTGTCGCCGACCGAGCCGTTGATGATCGTCCTCAAGCTGGCGCTCATCATCGGCTGCCTCCTGGCCTCACCGGTGGTGATCTGGCAAGTATGGGGCTTCCTCTCGCCCGCGCTGTACGCGCGCGAACGGAGGATCGTGGTGCCCGCCCTGATCGTGGGGGTCGGGCTCTTTATGGTGGGAGCCATCCTCGCCTTCGTCTACGTCGTGCCGCAGGCGCTGTCGGTGCTGTTCAGCTTCCAGACCGACTCCCTGGCCACGATGATCACGTTCGAGAAGTACTTCGACTTCGTGGTGCAGCTGATGGTCGCGATGGGCATCTCGTTCGAGTTGCCGCTGGTGATCATCATCCTCGCGAGCTTCGGGCTGGTGACGCCAGCCGGGCTCTCGCGCTTCCGCCGGGTCGCGATCACCCTGGCGCTGGTGGCGGGAGCGATCCTCTCTCCGGGGACCGATATCTTCTCGATGCTCATGCTGAGCATCCCCCTCATCCTCCTGTACGAGGTGGGGTACCTCGGCTCGATCGTCATCTGGCGGCGAAAGCTCCGCGTCACCGCGGCCGCCGGTCTCATGCTCTTTGCTCTGCTCGGACTGGGCCCCACACCCCTCCGCGCGCAGGTGACGCCGCCGCCCCCCCCGGGGATCCCCCAGGTGCCCCGCGGGGTCCGGGACAGCGGGGACACCACCCGTCCGCGCCCCGGCGCCAAGCTGGACAGCGCGTCCGCGCGACGGCTCGGCCTCCCGACCGCACCCAGCCAGCAGTTCCCCGCGAACGATTCGGTGCTCGACGCGCTGCTCGGTCGGGAGGGGTATGAATCGACGCGGTTCCGGGCCGACAGCGCCACGATCTTCGTGCCCGAGAAGCGGATCGATCTCCACGGGCGCGCGATGACCGAGCGCGGCGGGTCGATCCTGGAGGCCCAGCGCATCGGCTACGATGAATCCAGCTGCATCCTCGACGCTCGCGGTGATCCGAAAGTGTTCGACCAGGGGACCGTCCTGGTGGGAGAGGGCCTCCGCTACAACACCTGCGAACGCCGAGCGGTGGTCAGCGAGGCCCTCACGAATTTCCAGGAGAACGGTGTCGACTGGTTCATGCGGGGGAACCTCTCCCAGGACTCGACCGGGCGCCGCATCTACGCAGCCGGATCGGAGATCACCAGCTGCGACCTCCCCATCCCGCATTATCACTTCGCCGCGCGCCAGACCAAGTGGATCTCCAAGTCGGTCCTCGTGTCGCGGCCCGCCGTGCTCTACGTGCGTGACGTCCCGATGCTCTGGCTCCCCTTCATCTTCCAGGACGGCCGGCCGGGCCGGCATTCGGGGATCCTGGTGCCGCAGTTCGGGCTCAACGACATCGTGCGGCCCAGTCAGTCGTACTCGCGCCAAGTGACCAATATCGGCTACTACTGGGCCCCGACCGACTATTTCGACGCCACCGCGCGGTTCGACTGGTACGCCAGCCGATACCATCAGTGGGGCGTCGGGTTCCAGTACCGCTGGCTGGATCGCTTCGTGCGCGGTTCCTTCGGTGTCAATCGCCAGGTGCGGGACAACGGTGCGTCGTCGCTCGGGGTCCGGTGGGATCATGACCAGAGCTTTTCGCTCACCTCCACCCTGCGGCTCAGCCTGGACTACGTCAGCAACACCGAAGTACGGAACAGCAACGCGATCGATCCGTTGAGCAATACCCAGGAGATCAAGAGCAGCGCCAACTACACCAAGCGCTTCGCCTGGGGCCAGTTCACCGTCGGCGGCAATCGGCGGCAGAGCCTGACCGACGGTTCGGTCAATCAGCAGTTCCCGGCCGCCACCTTCTCGCCCAATCCGATCGACATCGCCGCGAACCTGACCTGGTCACCCTCGGTCTCGTTCACCGAGGACCGGGCCACCAATGTCGTCGGGACCCCGGTCGTGATCGTGCTCCCCGACGGCACCCTCGACACCCTGGGGCGTCGGATCGGCAGCCGGACCACCAATTTCAACCTCAGCACGCCGCTCCGCATCGGCGGCTTCAACTGGTCGAACAGCATCGCGGTGACCGACTTCTACACCGACAAACGCCTCACCGAGACGCACAAGGAGCCCGATCTCTCCACCGCCGATCCGAATGATTCCGTGACCGTCACCCGGACCACCGAGGGCGACTTCCAGACCGGTGTCGACTGGAACACCGGCGTCAACCTGCCGGTGCTGTTCCGGGGGTCGTGGAAGATCACTCCCGGGCTCGGCATCACCAACGCGACCGGCGGACCCTTTCTGATCCGGAACGCGCGCACGGCGGGCCAGTTCGTGGCCCAGACCAAGCGGCCTCAGCTCACGTTGACGAGCAATCCCACTTTCTTCGCCTTCCTTCCCGGAGTGGGGCCGATCGATCGGATCCGGCACAGCGTCCTCCCGACCATCTCCTGGTCCTACTCACCCCAGACCGACATCCCCGAGGCGTACGCCCGGGCCATCACATCCGCGGGTCAGGCCCCGCGGCTCACGGCGCTCGCGTCGCAGACGGCGAGCCTCGGACTCACCCAGACGCTCGAGGCCAAGGCCAACCGCGCGCCCAACGACACCGGGGCCATCTCCACCGCCCGGAAGTATCGACTCATCAGCATCTCGACGAGCGCGATCTCCTACGACTTCGAACGCGCCAAGGAGCCGGGACTCACCGGGTGGGTGACCCCGCAGATCAGCAACACCTTCCAGAGCGACCTGATCCCCGGTTTCAATGCGTCGCTGATTCACGACCTCTGGCGCGGAACGGTCGGGACCGACAGCGCCAGGTTCGCACCCTACCTCACCGGCGTTTCGGCCAGCTTCGGCCTGAGCGGCAACACCTTCCGGAGCCTCGGCCATCTCCTCGGGTTCGGATCCGATACCTCGGCGTCCCCGCGGGGCACCGAGCCAGCGCCACCGTCATACGTGGCGCAGGCGGCCGGCAAGGCCCGCCCGGGCACCTTCGGGAGCAACGACCAGATCGAGCGATCCGGGCGGCAAGCATTTCAATCGAGCTTCAACTTCTCGCTCTCCCGTCAACGCCCGGAGGTCGAGGACCGCCTCCCCGACCAGGTCTCGCTCGGTCTCACCACGAGCTTCTCCCCGACCGCCTTCTGGAGCGTCAACTGGTCCACGCAGTACAACTTCACCGACGCCCGCTTCGAGTCGCAGATCGTCCGGTTGGAACGGGATCTCCACGAATGGCGGGCGTCCTTCAATTTCCTCCGGAATCCGAACGGTAATTTCGCCTTCTTCTTCAACATCGCCCTCCTCGACCTGCCGGCTGTGAAGTTCGACTACAACCAGACGACGCTTCAGCGGTAGGAAGGTAGGAAGGTAGGAGGGTAGGAAGGGAGGAAGGGGTGTACCGTCCATTGGACAGGGCTGAGCTTCCTACCCTCCTACCTTCCTCCCTTTCTCCCCATAAGTGTTTACACGGCAATCGCTTGCGTGATGCGCCGAGGCTGGCACACCCTCTGCATTAGCAGCGGTGTCCCTCTCGGAGCTGTTTCGATGCGTGCCGCCGCCGCCCTCCTCGCCGTGCTGTTGCTTCCCGCTTGTGCGGACCAGTTCTACACCGATCCTTCTTCGACCGACCTCCCCATCCCCA
>JBDSIR010000024.1:0-7926 GCA_039917855.1 Gemmatimonadales bacterium
TCATCCACTTGAGGCCGCCACCGGCCCCGAACGAGGTGAGGCTGCCGGGGCCGCCCACGGTCAGATCCTTGGCGCTTTGGACCAGTCCGTTGAGCCAGAACGACGTGTGGTCGCCCTTCATCGTCCATTCCGCCTCGACTCTCGGGATCTGGGTCTCGGTGAAGTTCTCGACCTCAGCGGGATCGAAGAGGCCGACGCTGAACTGAGTGTTCTTCCCGGCCGCGCTGCTCCAGGTCATCTGGGCGTTGAAGTTCGGGTAGTTGTAGCCGAACCCGATCCGGCCCAGCGTGGTGCCGCCGCCATTCGGGCCGCCGGTCGGGCCGGTGCCGAACAGGGTCATGTCGTTCAGGATGTTCTGCCGCCCGAAGAGCGAGAGCTCACGCCCCATCAGGAGCGAACCACCCCCGACGCCGCCGACGGTCATGAACACCTGGCGCATGTCGAGCTGGGCGCCCTGGCAGTTGGCGCGGTTGGTGTAGTTGGGGCTGCTGCCGCCGCACTGGATCTCCGGTGCGAAGCCGAAGGTGGCGCCCAGGTCTCGGCCTCCGTCACGCCCCTTGATCGAGAAGACCGCAAAGGCCGGCAGGAGTCCCGTGCGGATGTTGAAGCCCTTGGAGCCCGCGCCGACCAGCCCGCCGGGCGTGGTACCGGCATCGTCGGTGCTCTCATAATGGAGGAAGGCGTTCACGTTGCCGGAGAATGACATGCTCCAGCCGTTCCCCATCTGCATGTTCAACTGGGCTTGCGCCGGCATCGCCCAGACCATCAGGGCGATAAGGGCCAACCCGCTGGACCACTGAGTGATGCGCTTCATACGGAGGACGCTCCTTCGAAGGTTTTCCTGGGGGATGTCTCAAGGGTCCTACGGCGTCGGGGGCGGGAGACCTCAGCGGTCCACCCACCCCCCTCTCATTGCCGCTATCTGGAACATCCGGTGCTCCGCCACTGATGGCGGTCCGGAATTCGCGCACTGCAAAATCGATCGAGTGAGTTCAATCAGGCTCCAGGACTACGGGTAGCGCGTCCCAACACGTTGGCCTATAACACGTTCGCAATCCCCGACCCGCCAGTCAAGGGGGAGTTTCCTGAAATACCCGACAACTTTTATCGGAATAACTGAAGGGCCTTCTGCACCGTGACCGACATCCCCCACGCCAGCGGGATCCCGACCGCCACCCAGGCGCCGATCACTCCAAGCCCGGTCCTCCGTGATACTGGCATCCCACCTACCGCCGCCGCAGCAGGGACCCCCGCTCCGGCCGCCGCCCGCACCCGGGCCAGCTCCTCGTCGGTCATGTAGAATCGCTCGGCCACCGGGCGGACCAGGGCGTTGCAGGTGAGCCCCGCCAGCAGGAGCCCCGCCAGGATGTACATCGTGACGTTGTAAGCCTGAGCCGCAGGGACCCCGCGCGCGAGCTGAGACTCCCGCAGGGCGTTGACCAGGGTCGGTCCCAGGATCCCCGCCGTGGACCAGGCGGTCAGGAGCCGGCCATGGATGGCGCCGACGAACTGGGTGCCGAACAGGTCGGCAAGGTAGGCGGGGATGGTCGCGAACCCGCCACCGTACATGGTGAGGATGACGCAGAAGATCGCCACGAAGAGCGCCGCGCTTCCGATCCGGCCGGCGAATGGAGCGGCGGCGTACAGTACGAATCCCAGGGCGAAGAAAGCGTAGTAGGTCATCTTGCGACCGAGCTTGTCCGAGAACGAGGCCCAGCCGATCCGCCCCAGGATGTTGGCGAGGCTCAAAAGTCCCAGGAACCCTGCTGCGATGGTCGCGACCGCGGTGCGATCCGCGTCGGAAAGCTCCGCGAGGGTCCCGGTCCGGCCCAGAAGCCGGCCACCGAACACTTCCTGCAGCATCGGCGAGGCCATTCCCAGCACCCCGATCCCGGCGCTGACGTTCAGGCAGAGCACTCCCCAGAGGAGCCAGAACTGGGGGGTCTTCCACGCCATGTTGACGTGCACCTGCCGGGTCGTGATCGCGGCATTGGTGCTCGGCGGAGGCGTCCATCCCGCAGGTTTCCAGCCGTCGGGCGGGACCCGGTAGCCGAAGGCACCGGCGAGCATTGCCACGAAGTAGATCCCCCCCATCACCATGAAGGTCTCTACCACGCCGACCGAAGCGGGGGTGCGGAAGAAGTTCATCAGCTTGTCGGCCAGGGGTGCGCCGATCATCGCGCCCCCGCCGAACCCCATGATCGCCATCCCGGTGGCCATCCCGCGCCGGTCGGGGAACCACTTGATGAGGGTCGAGACGGGGGAGATGTAGCCGAGTCCGAGTCCGATGCCGCCGATGACGCCGGCGCCGAGCCACAGGAGCCAGATCTGGTGCAGGTGGACGCCGAGCGCCGAGATGAAGAATCCGCTGCCCCAGCAGACCGCGGCGACCACGCCCGCCTTCCGGGGTCCCACCCGCTCGAGCCAGGCGCCGAAGACGGCCGCCGACGAACCGAGGAAGACGAAGAAGAGGGTGTACATCACCCCCAGCCAGCTGACCTTCCAATCGCAGCTGCTGCTGAAGCTCCGGGCCCAGAAGCCGAGATCCGCTGCGCACGCCACCGGTCCGGTGACGCCGATCGCGCGGCTCAGCGGGAGCCAGAAAACGGAGAAGCCGTAGGCCATCCCGATGCAGAGATGGATGGCGAGGGCGGCAGGGGGGACCAGCCAGCGGTCGAAGCCGGGTGCGGCGACGATGCGCTCACGGCTGAGGAGTGAGGTCATTGGGTGTTGGTAGGGGTGGCTCACGGTCGCGCCGACGGGGGGATGTGTCAAGAGCCGATGTCGCTCAACGGGCCTGAGCTGATCGCGAGACCGCGACAGGGCGAAACGCTGTCCTTCGTTGGGGGCCATCCTCCCGTCGCCCACCAAGGTTCGAGGAAAATGAGTTGGTGGTGGGCGGCTGGTGTCGGAGACGGAGCAGCGTTTCGCTGTTTCGCGCTTTCGCGATCAGCTGCCTGCCTCGGGTCCGATATGGGCGGGATCGTCGATGTGACCGGGAGGTCATCGCGAAACCGCGAAAGGGCGAAACGCTGTCCTTCGTTGGGGGCCATCCTCCCGTCGCCCACCAAGGTTCGAGGAAAATGAGTTGGTGGTGGGCGGCTGGTGTCGGAGGCGGAGCAGCGTTTCGCTGTTTCGCGCTTTCGCGATCAAATGGGTTGCCACGGGAACCATCAGCATCGGGGGCGGTCTGTTCGATCGCGAGACCGCGACAGGGCGAAACGCTGCTCCTACCGGGACCAACTTCTCCGCACCCACCAAAGCTGCCGGACCTTGGTGGGTGCCGGGCTGCCAGTTTTTGGTCGGAGCAGTGTTTCGCTGTCTCGCGATTTCGCGATGACCCGCCGGGTTCACTCGGAGAGCAGCTGTTCCACCTCTCGCGAAAAATCAGCGATCAGCGCCGTGTGCGCCGCGCCGGTCGCGGGGCCGTAGAACCCCGCGTGTGTCCGACGGATCCGGCCATCTCGGCCGAGGAATAGTGTCGTCGGGTAGGCGGTGAAGTTCACCAGCTGCGGCTGGGTCGCATTCTGACTGGCGGCATTCGGGGTGCCGGCGAGGAGCAGGGGCCAGGGGAGACCGAGCTTGTCGCGGAAGGTGCGCACCATTCGGGCGTCGGTGGCGGTGTCGCCCGAGACCTCGTAGGCGAGGCCCACGATCTCGAGCCCCCTCCCGTGGTAGCGGGTGTAGAGCCCCTTGAGGGCCGCCGCGGCGTCGTGGCAGGTGGGGCACCAGGTCCCGAACAGGTCGACGATCACGACCTTTCCGCGGAAGCGGGGGTCGTCCTGCGTCACCGGTCGCCCCTCGAGGTCGCGAAAGGCGAACCGGAAAGGGGCGGTATCGGCCTGGGTCATCTCCTCCGGTGGCGTCAGGTGCCGCTGACCGGTGGAGCGGACCGCTGTGAAGGACGTCTGGGTGCGGAGTCCGGCGTGGAAGGTGCCGCGCAGCGTCTGACCATCGAGGTGGGCGGTGAACATGTAGATGAACGAGCCATCGAAATGGGAGAACCGGAGGGTATCCCCCTCCACTCGGCCAGTGAAGCGGCCGTAATCTCCCGTGTTGCTGATGACCGCGCCGGCCATCCCCTCTCCTCCGTCGCGCAGGATGAAGACCCGTGGCGAAGTGCGTCCATCCGTGGTGAAGGTCGCGTCCCACGAGCCGTACAGTTCGCGGCGTTGAGGGGCGCGGAGGATCCCGTCGGGGCGTGCGCGGGCCCGGAACGGGATGGTCCGCGGTCCCAGCCGTCCGATATTGTGATAGTAGCCGATGAGCGAGTCATTGCGGACCGCGGCCACCATCACGGCGTCGTAGTCGGGGATCGTGAGGCGGAGCGAGTCGGCATCGCGCGTCCAGTTCGCGGCGCTGCACTCGGAGCCATTGCAGATCCGAGCGCCGCGGCTTTCGGTGAACAGGTCGAAGTAGAGCGGGCCACCGACCAGGTCGAGCTGGGCTGCCCACTGCCGCTGTGCGTGAGCACCCGAGCTGAGCGCACCGAGGGCGATGGCGGCCAGGTAAACACCACGCACCACGCACGACGCACGACGCACCTTCGTCACCTCGGCACCACCTCTGCCGGATACTTCTCCCCCGCCTCCACCCGCGCCACAATCGTGTTCCCGCTCCAGGGAAGGGGGCAGGGGAAGATGCTCGAGTAGGCGCAGTACGGGTTGAACGCCCTGTTGAGGTCGAGCGTGTACCGGTCGTGCCCGAGCGGGATGAGCTCGACGAACCGGCCCGCCGGATAGGTCCCCGCTCCGGTAGTGCCATCCCGGAAATTGATCAGCAGCTGGCTCTCATCCTCCCCGATCGATACCCGCATCACCCGGAGTGGCACCGCGGCACCCCCGAACGTCACCGCGACGGTGCCGATCTCGGTCGCTTCCACCGTCGCCCCGTCGGGTGCCAGTATCCGCTGCACCCTCGGCGCGCTCGGCGTGAGGGTGACGGAGAGCTTCGCCGCGGTCGAGTAGGGGAAGTAGACCGGCCGCTTCCCCGGCTTGTCGTCGCGGTACACCAGCAGCTGGGTGCGGCCGGAGGCGCCGAAGGGAAGGAGTCGGACGCCGTGGGTTGCGGTCGCGCGGCCAGCGGGGAGGGTGCGATCGGGTCCCCACCCCGTGAGGGTGACCCGCCCCGCGGCCTCGCGCACGGTGGCGCTGGTCGCGGTGCCCAAGGGGATGTCGCTCGCGTCGCCGCCGATGGTGAGCCCCGCGGGCGGTATCGTGGCGAGCGCGATGGCGCGGGCGGGGGAGAGGGGGTCGGCCGAGAGCCACTGGACTCGGTCGGCACGTTCGCGGGCGAGGTCGGCGGGGGCGGCTTGCGAAACGAGTTGCGACGGCGCCAGGAGCGCCGTCGCGAGGAGAAGAGTGCGCATGCCGAATCGTAGCGCGGGCGGAGGGTAGGGGGTAGGGCGAGCTATCGGTGGAACTCCCAGTACACCTTGTGCGCTCCGACCACGTCGCCGCCGCTCACCGTCGCGGTGCTGAGGAGGGCGTAGGTGTTCGGGAAGCCGCCGTCGGTGATGATGGCATACTCGACGGGGGTGAGTCCGGTGAGGGTCATCACGAGGCCGCCATCATTCATCACGTTGCCGGTGAAGAAGGCTGTGTCGCCCGCCGCGAGCCTGATCCACCCCGTGGCCGTGCTGTCATCGGCCACGGTGAGGGAGCCGGTGCGGGTGGGGAAGTCGCCGAGGACGCCTCCCGTGGTCGGGTCGAGCGCCTTGCTCGCCGCGAGGGTCGCGGTGCCGCGCACGATCTCCCACGGCGTCGGCGCATCGTCCTGAGACTTGCACCCCCCGCTCCCAATGACCGTCATCACCAGGGAGCCACGCAGCACCCAGCACGCAGCACGCAGCACTCTTCTCATCACCAACTCCAGAACCGTTCGGGCCGGACCGCGTGGAGATCCTCCACCATCGGGGTCTCACCGGTCATCAACTGCGCGATGATCCTCCCGGTCACGACCGAGAGCAGGATCCCTTCGCGCCCGTGCCCGGTGGCGTACCAGAGCCCTTCCGTCCGCGGCTCAGGGCCGATGATCGGGTAGCCATCCGGAGTACCGGGACGGAGTCCCGCCCACGTGCGCCGCACTTCGAGATGCGCCAGGGCAGGGAAGAGCGAACTCGCCTTGGAGAACAGGTGCGCCAGCCCCGCCGGGGTGGTCTCGGCGCGGAACCCCGCGGACTCCATCGTCGATCCGACGATCGCTTCCTCTCCCCGCGGCACGATGTAGATCCCGCCTCCCTGGACGATCGCCTTGTCGGTCCCTGCCGGCCATGGGAAGGCGGCCATCTGACCCCGCACGGGCTCTACCGAGATGGGACGCGGCAGCCCTTCGAGCTTCCCGCTCCAGGCCCCCGCGGCCACCACCACCTGCTCGGCCCGCAACGTCCCGGTCGCGGTCTGCACGCCGGCGATGCGGTCCCCTTCGCGAAGGAGCGACACGACGGGACCCCGCTCCACTCGTGCACCCTGCGCGGTCGCGTCGGCGAGGAGCGCTTCGACCAGCTTCCGCGGATCGATGGCGCCATCGTGCGGCGCCCAGAGCGCACCGAGCGCCTTCCCAGCCCACGGATAGTGCGACCGCGCCTCGACGGCATCGAGCCAGTCCACCAGGTGACCCTGCTGGCGCTGCCATGCCACGTTGGTCTTGAGCGGCGCGAGCTCCTCCTCGGTCAACGCCAGCTTGGCGATGCCGTCGCGCCGAAGCTCGAGCGGGATCCCGGTCCGCTCCTCCAGCTCGGGGGCGAGGGCATATATCAGCTCCCGCCCGGCGAGGCCGAGCTCGTAGAGCGGATCGTCGGCACCGCCATCGGTCTGGGCCGCGAGCATCCCCGCTGCCGCTCGCCACGCCTGGCCATCATCGGTCCCCCGGTCGACGACCAGCACCTGCCGACCGCGCACCGCCAATTCGCGGGCGCACGCCGCTCCGACGGCCCCCCCACCGATGACGATAACTTCAACGGATGGCGTCACTTAGACCTCACGAAACTTTTTGGAACGTGAACCCGTAGGAGGGTGCATCCACCCACTTGAGGGAAGTTACAATGCAGAAGCTCCTGGGTTACTCCCTGCTCGCCATCGGGGCGATGTTCCTCTGGCGGGTCCTGACGGGCCTCTTCGGAATGCTGATGGGACTCGTCTTCTCACTGCTCTGGCTCGCGTTCGTCGGCTTCATCATCTATCTGATCATCCGGGTCTTCTCGCCGAGCACCGCGGACCGGATCCAGGAGATGATCTCGGGGAAGAAGCCGGCCTGAGTTGCGAGTCGAGAGTTCAGAGTCTAGAGCAGATCGTCGCATGGCGTCGCAACGACTCTAGACTCTAGACTCTAGACTCTCAACTTTTCCAGCACCCCCCACACCAGCAACGGCACCATCACCTCATGGTGCCCGGTGATCATGATCCCCGTCCCGCCAGCCTTGGTGGGGCGGGACACGACGTTCATGCGGGGACGATACTGTTTGATCATGTCGAAATCGGCCGCGAGGAAATTGCGGGGCCGCCCTTCGCCGATGTTCCGTGCGACGGTGAGCGCCTTGAGGAACACCTCGGGGAGGACCACGGCGCTGCCGAGGTTGAGCACCGCCCCGCCGCCGTCGAGGGTGGGGAGCGATCCGGCCAGACGCTTGAAGTCGCGGAAGGTGGTCCCCCCCATGGCGTCGCCGTCGGCCGTCGGGTGCTGGTGGATGATGTCGGCGCCGATCGCGACGTGGACGGTGAGCGGCACGTCACGCTCGTGGGCCCGGAGCAGGATCGAGGTCTCCCGGCCCGGCAGGGTCTTCCGCGCCGCGAGCGCCGATCCCAGACCTTCGCCCATTCCCTGGCCGCCACGGTGCGCCGCCAGGATCGCTGCGTTCATCTCCTGCCCGGTCTCCTCCGCCATGCCGAAGGTGCCGTCCCCCAGCCCCGCCTCGACGTCTTCGCTGGT
>JBDSIR010000025.1:0-4623 GCA_039917855.1 Gemmatimonadales bacterium
ACCAACACGAGGGGGTGAAGGAACACGAGCAGCTCCAGCTCGTGGGACTGCAGGAGGAGCACCTCGAAGGGCCTGACGAACCTGCTGAATGTCAGCATCGTAGGTCCTGACAGCTTCGACACCATAAGCTAGTTCGAGAGCTCGAACGTACTGATCGATCTTGTTGGAGATAATAGGCAACCTGGTCGTTCCAAACTTTCCTGATTTATCAGTCTTGGGGGCGGGAATTGAACGAACACCCTTACCAGTAGCAAGATCCATGTTAGATACATCAAGCACCTTTCCAGGTCCAAGCTTACGAAGCTTCTCGGCGAGAGAATCTCCTCCACCTCCCTTGCCTCCAGTAACTACACCGCGGGTTTCACCGGCTTTAGTTCCGATCTTAGCAGACTTGAGGTTCTGTGCGAACCAGAGAAGTTGCTCAAATCCATAACCTTCAACAGCGGGCTTATCACGACGAAGAGCAGCGTGACGAGCGATTTCAGCGTCGTATGCGGCCTTCATGGTGGTGTCAACATTGTCACGAGTGACAGCACCAGCAATAGCTTTGTTAATGTCAGCATCTTGAAATCCAGCATACTCGAGAGCCGTACGAACATTAGCAGGGGTACCGGTGATGCGATAGTCAAGCAAGAAGATGGTGGTATTCTCTGCGGGATCTTGGCTGCCCCAAGCACGGCGACCTCCTGAGAGTGTACGACGAGAAAGAGTCTGACCTCCTACGCGGAGGAATTGTCCTCGGTTAGCCGCGACAGTTGCGGCTTCGTTGGTCCATCGAAATCCTGCGGGAACTACGTTAATAGTAGGGAATTGGGGTTGGGTTGCTGCCATGTTTGGATTGTGCTTTAGCTAGATTTGGGATGTATTTAGACTATTTTTTATTCAATCAATAATGCGTAATATAAAAAATATACCTATTAGCAATCGATTTTATGGTGGTATAATAGCAATATACAATCACTATATAGTGATATATA
This sequence comes from Gemmatimonadales bacterium, assembly GCA_039917855.1. Taxonomy (GTDB): domain Bacteria; phylum Gemmatimonadota; class Gemmatimonadetes; order Gemmatimonadales; family GWC2-71-9; genus CAMLHU01. Next base: position 978 of record JBDSIR010000025.1, read on the forward strand.
TAGTAATTATATCACTTGTTTGCGAAATATATGCGCGAAAATGCTCATATATTGTTCGATTTAACTACTTATCTCGTGAGTAAGTTCACATGAGTCATCGCACATTTAGGCTGATATCAAATTTATCAACCACTTTTTCCTCTATTTACACATTTACTCATTCTCTCTCATCATGTATAAATCCATGTGACTTTTTCCACTACTATCTATAAATAATGCAACCTACCCAACGATATAAAGTTAACTGGTTTGCCATCATAGTCCTCATATCCATAGTTTTAGTAATCGTATTCCTAGTTGTCTCTGCAATTTATTTCTACAACCTCATTAACCTAAAAGTCCCCACGACTAGTGAATCTACCTTCTTGTTAGCTACTGCCATAATAATGGCAATAGTTTTCTTCATCATAGGTATGGTTGCTCTCTATGAGATTTTCACTCACTCCATAACCATATATGAACCCGCCTCTCCTTCCACCCCAGTCCCCGCCTTAACTCCTATTACAGTTCAACCTGAAGTCTCAGTTCAACCTATGTTAAATTCTTATCCATCATATCAAGATCACGTGAGTATTAGCTTACATGATGATCAAGACTCTTATGAAATGCAAACAATAATGACTAGATAAAATTATCATTTATTCAAACTTGGATCTTCAATATATTGAGCAATTATTTGTTGAAGCAAAGGAGGCAAATTCATAATATTATACAGAACACCCTTACCTCCAACCATTACACGTCCTTCATGTGCCACAGATGACAAAAGCACCCCATTTTTAGTTAGCAATTCATGATGTAAAATAAGAGCACCGATTTCACGGTAATGCTCATTTGTTTGTTCAGGAGTATGTGTTGTTGCAATACTATTAATAGTCATACAAACTCTCTTGATATCTATTTCCTTTTCTGTTCGAAATTCTACCCTACGGACCAACTCATCATACAAGGGATATACTTTAATTCCAGACATAGTCATGTTTACTACCATATGTGATCCAATGTAATATAATTCACTTAGTCCTATATATGTATGATACTCATACATATAATATTTTACTTAGTTCGAGAGATTATCTTCATACCGCAATAATCTCCTCCCGTATTGACATCATGATTAATAACATGACTGCTCATATTTGGTTTGATAATATTAGTCAATAACGATGGAATTGGTTGAGGTTGTACCACTGTTCCTCCATATTGTACACGTTTGAAATCTTCATTAGAGATTGCTTTTTCAAGCCATCGACCAAACTCAACCGGTTTTCTCACATCATATTCTTGAACATACTTAGGACTACCATCTTCTACTTTTGCATTCATTACTTGAATGCCATCCACCAATTTAACATCATTCTTTGGTCCAAGTTTAGACATTGCCTCATCCCATAATTTTCCAGGGACAAGTACAATCATAGGGAACCATTTACCATATCTAATAAAGTCTTTGGGAGCAGTGTTCTCGTCGAACTTACCACCATTATCTTTGGCAGTGATAGTGAAAAAGCGGATCTTAGGGTAGATCTTTTTCATGGCAGTTGTCACGCTGTCTTCATCTTTGTTAGGGTTAGTATCCCAGATCGCTGCCAACTTATTACAGTGACCACACTGTTGAGACTTATAGAGTACCACTATCGGTTCTGGAAAAGAAGCAGCCATATTGTTTTGTTGTCTATATGTTTGTTTAGATATCTTTAGTATCTGTAAACCACATTTATCGTGCATCAAAGGTAAGTTAACTAGATGTTGTGGACATCTCTGCCAAAATGTCGATAGGCTCATCATCTCCCATCATAAAATATGGAGGATATGTGTAACGAAGTTGTGAAGGGATTTTAGGATGGCTATATGAATTGTTTCTAATTTGAGTTAAGAAAGTCTTACCTTCATTGAAACCCTCGATTAACATACTTGCTTTGTTTTCCATACTAACGTTAAATCCAAACATATCATCTGGAGCAACATTGAGACAAACATGTTTACATTTATCAGAGGCATGATTCACAATATTGTAATATCTATGATCAAACAGTGAATGAATCATTCTTGAGTAGTATGATCCAATGGGAATTTTTGCAGATTCCTCCACACGCTGTAAAATAATACCAGAACTATGAGGTGTAGGATTATTTTTTGGCTGCGTCGTTTTCATATAAATTCCTAGAATATTAGTCTCTCCATCATCAAAATAATCAACAGGATAAGGATTTGCTAATGCTCCATCGACGTAGGTTTTACCATTATGAACAAGTTGATAAAACACAAATGGAACATTCATTGAAAACATAGTTGCATCAACACATGACATATTTTGATTATCGAATGGATTTAGCATTACACATGTTTCATCGGTAGCATTAAGGGTAACTGAGATAAAAGCTTTTCCTGTCATCATATATAAGCCATATAATGTTGGAATATTACCAAACTTATTTATTACAAGTTGAGTTAGTCGTTTTCTAACTGGTTCACTTGATATGAACCCTTTGTTCTCCATGACTGATCGAAAATCAAAAGATCCAACTTCTTTGAATATATCCATTTTAACTGCTTCTCCCACTATTTCTCTAATCGGATATCCACAAATTATTAATAGACAGATAAGGGAACCAACAGAAACTCCACAATAGCTGTCTACAAATTCTAATACCCCTGAATCTTCTATCGGTGAAAGAAATCCTAATGCTTTTAATCCTTTGAGACCACCGGGACCAATTACTAAAACTCGAGGATACCATGGTGAACTGTTAATATGATCTGGGTCTATTGTTGGTTGTGAGAGTGAAGGTGTATGATCCATTTTTATATTGTGAGTTAGCTTTAACCAACATTAATATGCGTGATTTACGCATATTACCTGATCCTGTAAACAAGATGGTTGTGCTAATGCATGATAGAATATTTTGGATTTATCTTATTGTAACCTTATTTTTTATAATTATCGGTATTGGAGCCATAATTAGTTCCAATGACCCCTATATGATAATTATTGCAATCTTCTGGTTACTTAGTAATGTAGCCCTTATGATAGTAGTTTATCATGCCTCTCTTAATTGGACCGATCCAAATGATAATCTTCAGATCTGTCTCATTGACACGAATTCTGGATGCATTGATGCTGGAAATCGTGTTTGGTTCTTCATTAATGCTGTCTTTATTCTCTTACTTGTTTTCTCGACATTATGGGCAGGTGAACTAAAGAACATAGATAGTGGCCCTCTACGTACCATGTCTGGTGTGCTGGTTTTACTCGGAGGACTAGTATTATGTGCTTTGGTTAACGGACGCTCTGATCCAATATATGTATTACCATTTTGGGTTGCAATATGCTATTTAATGATTTGGTTTGGCCTCACATTATATGTCGTCTTAACTTAAAGTCGTGCAGGTTGTTGTTGTCGTCTTACCTCACCAATTAAATCTGCATCATCATCATATGTCGCTGTTTCATTATTTGGCATTTGTGTTCTCCTTGGAATATCTCTTGTAAAATCCTTAGATTGATCTCTTCCCTGATCTCGAGTTGAATCTCTAGTTGATGTACGTGCACGCGATTCAAAATCACGTGACCCTTCTTGCCGAGTTGGTCTTCGTGAGTCTCTACGATCATCATATTCTTGCTTCTTTGGTGGAGGTCTTCTAT
>JBDSIR010000026.1:0-3034 GCA_039917855.1 Gemmatimonadales bacterium
AGATCCTCGAAGGGGGGATCGCTCCTCAAGCGACGGTGATGAGCTGGCGCGGCACCGCCGGCGGGATCGTCGCCGCCCAGCAGGGACACGATGTCGTGATGACCCCCGGCAGCCACGTCTACTTCGACCACCTCCAAGGTCCTCCCGCCACCGAACCCCTCGGCATCGGCGGCTATACCCCGCTCGAAAAGGTCTATTCGTACGAGCCGGTCCCCGCTGCGCTCACCGCCACTCAGGCCCGTCACATCCTCGGTGCGCAGGCGAATATGTGGACCGAGTACGTCACCACCCCGCAGCACGTCGAGTACATGGTCTACCCTCGCGCGCTGGCGCTGAGCGAAGTGCTCTGGTCTCCCGCTGGCGCGCGCGACTGGAACAGCTTCACCGGCCGACTGCCGAGCGTGCTCCGGGCCCTCGATGTACTCCGCGTAAACTATCGCATTCCCGATGTCGCGGGGCTCGAGGAAGATCACGTGACGATGGGTGACAGCGCCGTCGTCGTGCTCCGGGCTCCCGCGCTCGGGACCGTCCGCTATGCCCTCGACGGCAGCATCCCGAACGCTACCTCGGGGATCTACGCCGGCGCGTTGACGCTGAAGCTCTCCGATCGGCCGACCGCCGTCACCGCGCGCCTCGAAGCACCCGACGGTCGGTTCGGCGCCCCTCGCACCGCGACCTGGCGGAGAGCGAGCTGGCTCGACGCTCAGCGCCGCGACACCATCGGACTCACGGCGGGACTCAGCTACACCTATGCCGAGGGCCGGGCGGACAGCGTGGCTGCGGTCGGTACCCTCGCGATCGTCCGGAACGGCACCGTCCCTACCGTCCAGCTCCTTGGGGATGAACGCGCCGAGCGCTTCGCCGTGACGCTGGAGGGATGGATCCAGGTCCCGGCCGACGCGCTCTACGAGTTCTCACTCACCTCCGACGACGGTAGCGCGCTCTGGGTCGACGGCCAGAAGGGGGTCGACAACGACGGCTACCACGGCCCCGACGCGAAACAGGGCGCGGTCGCCCTCCGTACCGGTCTGCATCGGCTCAAGATCGTGATGTTCCAGGGAGGCGGCGCCAAGACGCTGTCCCTGGGGTGGCGGAGGCAGGGGGAATCGATGTTCGTCCCGGTGCCGGGAACGGCACTCTTCCAGTCGCACTGATGAGGTCCCGATGATGTCGACGATCTTCGCCCACGGCCGCCGCCTCTTCACCACTGCGGCCATCGCTACGCTCCTTCTCTCCGTCCTCCACCTCTTCGGGACCAGTCGGCCCGTCCCACCCGAGATCGACGGCATCGCTCAGGCGATGCAGAACACCGCACTCGACATGGGATTCGGGATGAGTCCCTCGATGTGGGACACCCACCAGGCGATCGCCTACACGATGGGGATCACCCTCGCGATGATGGGCGTTCTCGCCCTGGCACTCGCGGCCACCACCGACGTGAGCGCCAAAGTGCTCACCCGCACGGCCGCGGTGATGGCCGCCGGCTTCATCATCCTGACCGCACTCTACTGGATACTCCGTCTTCCCCCGCCGATGATCCTCTTCGCGATCCTGGCCCTTCTCTGGGGCGTCGCGCAGCGGACCACCCGGCTGGCGTGACGGTCCGGCCGTCGTTCTAGAGTCTAGAGTCTAGAGTCAAGAGTCTAGAGTCTAGAGTTTAGAGTCTGGAGTTTGGAGGGGTGCAGAAGAAAGACCCGTGCTGTCCGGCACGGGCCTTTGCATTGCCTCCCTCTCATCTCTCAACTCTAGACTCTAGACTCTAGACTCTAAACTCTCAGCTCCTTGTCCGCTTCCCGGCCCGGTACATCAGGAACCCGGTGATCGGGAAACTCGCGCCGAAGAGGCAGGTGAGGAACGCTACGAGCTTGGAGGGGAAGCCCCAGATGGTGCCGAAGTGCCAGGGATAGATCGAGCGCCGGGCGCGGAACCCGGGACTGAGGTCGTTCCAGCGGTCGAGCCGGAGCTGGGCCCCGGTGACCCGATCGAGGTAGACCTGGTCGACCACGCGGTCGTGCCACCCATCGAGCGGCAGGGAGACCACCGAGATCGCTCCGGTGGGGCGCTGCGGCATCCGGAGGCTCCACTGCTTGGCGTCACCCAGGAGCGCCATCCCGACAGCGAGCGCGGAATCGGGGGCGATCGCGGCCAGAGTGCTGTCGCTCGTCGAGGTCGGCGCTGGAGGCTGCTGCTCCGAGCTGGTCACTACGTACAGGAGTTTGGTGGCCCACTGGTACCCTTCGGGGAGGCCGGTCAACGCCATTACGAGGAGGGGCACCAGGCACCAGACGCCGAGGGCCACGTGGAGGTCGTGGAGCTTGCGGCGGCCGGAGGAGTGCTTGGTGAAGAGGGAGAAGGGATTGATCCGCACCTTGAATGCCCCTGCGGTGCGGGGCCACCAGAGGATGAACCCGAAGAGGAGGATGAAGACGAACATCACCGTTGCGGCGCCGACGATCGGGCGCCCCACATTGGGGGCGAGGAGCCAGCGGTGGAGTTCCTGGGCCTTCGAGAAGAAGACGGGGCGCTTGACTCCGGATTCGATGACTCGACCCGTGAAGGGGTCGACGTGGACCCGCCCCCCCTGTCCGAAATTGAACTCCCACGGCCGATTCGCGTGCTGATAGACGGTGATGCCACCGAGCGTGGCCTCGGGGAGCGTCGCGCGTGCGGCCTCGAAAGCCTGCGCCACCGGTACGCGGACCCCACTCCCCTCCACGTGATACCGCTCGGGAGCGAAGAGCTTGAGGAGGTCGGCCTCGAAGGCGAGGACCGCCCCGGTGAGGCAGACGACCATGACGACGAGTCCGGCGGTGAGCCCCAGGAAGAGATGGAGCTTCAGGGTGACTGTGCGGAGAGGTGAGCGCATACCCGAAAGGTGCCGGGGGAGGGCCGGTGGGCCGGTGGGCCGGTGGGCCAGTGGGCCAGTGGGCTAGTGGGCCAGTGGGCCGGTGGGCCAGTGGGCCAGTGGGCCAGTGGGCCAGTGGGCCAGTGGGCCAGTGGGCCAGTGGGCCAGTGGGCCAGTGGGCCAGGTCGC
>JBDSIR010000027.1:0-7469 GCA_039917855.1 Gemmatimonadales bacterium
GGTTCGGCGAGAGCTCCGCCAGTGTCGGAGACTCCGCCGAACCCCTCCCCGCGACCGGACCCCGCAATCTTGACCTAAACCCGCTCCACCACTAGGTTTAGTGGCTATGCTGCTGGTAGATTTGCGGGACCTCAACCGGGGTCCCGTTGAGACTGTAGGGGAGGTGGCGGTGGACGATGAAGCCCTTTTGGGGCTTGATCTTCCCCTCACCAGACCGCTCGCGGTACGGGGGCGGCTGCAGGCCACCGGCGAAGGGGAGGTCTTCTGGCGGGGTGAGGTCGCCGGCGAGGCCCGTGGTCCCTGTCGTCGCTGTCTCACCGAGGTCACCCTCCCGGTCGCCGCACGCGTCGATGTGCTCTTCAGCAGCGATCCCGACGCGGCCGACGACCCCGGTGTGTATCTGCTGGCCTCCCGGGCGACCCACATCGACCTGCGGCCGGTATTGCGTGAGGAGATGGCGCTGGCGGTGCCGGCGTTCTTCCTCTGCCGCGAAGAGTGCGCCGGGCTGTGCCCGCGCTGCGGCGCCGATCTGAACCAGGGGCCGTGCGAGTGCGCGGCCGCCGAGTCCCGTTCCTGAGGTAAGCCATGGCCGTCCCGAAGCGAAAGCTCTCCAAGTCCCGCAAGCGGCTCCGCCGCGGCCATCATTCGGCCAAGGGGATCCCCACGCAGGCGTGCCCGAAGTGTGGCTCGCCCCGCCTCTCGCACCGTGTGTGTCCGACGTGCGGGTATTACCGCGGCAAGAAGGTGATGAAGTCCGGCGACGAGTGATCGCTTGATCCGCATCGCGCTGGATGCCATGGGTGGGGATCATGCTCCCGCCGCCGAGGTGGAGGGCGCATCATTGGCCCTCCGCGACCTCGACGCCGACTTCGTCATCCAGCTGGTCGGGCGACCCGAGGCCATCGAGGCCGAGCTCGCCAAGCACCCCGAGATCGATCGCAAGCGCGTCGAGATCATCCCGGCCGCCGACGTGATCACGATGCAGGACAAGCCCCTGCACGCCGTCCGCAAGAAGCCCAAGTCCAGCCTGATGGTCGGCATCGGCCTCCAGAAGTCGGGGCGCTCCGACGCCTTCGTCTCCGCCGGCAACACCGGCGCGGTCCTCGCCGCGAGCACCGTCCTCCTCGGCATTCACGTGGGGGTGGCGCGCGCCAGCGTGGCCCCGGTGCTGCCCACGGCCGACGGCTTCGTCCTGATGGTCGATGGCGGCGCCAATGTCGACTGCACCGCCAAGGAGCTGGTCGGCTTCGCACGCCTCGGCACGGTCTACATGCGCGATGTTTTCGGCCGGAGCGAGCCCCGAGTGGGCCTGCTCAACATCGGTGAAGAGGACGAAAAGGGGAACGCCGCCGCTCGCGAAGCGCATCAGCTCCTCAAGGAGTCGACCGGCATCAATTACCTCGGTAACATCGAGGGTCGCGACATCCTGGTGGGATCGCAGCGGGTCGGCGGCGTGGACGTGGTGGTCTGCGACGGCTTCGTCGGCAACATCCTGCTCAAATTCTACGAGTCGGTGGCCCGCCTCATCATCAAGATGGTCAGGCAGAAGGCCCCCGAGGTCCTGGCACGCGGCGACATCCAGGGCATCTTCCACGTTCTCGATTACAGCGAGTACGGCGGTGCGCCGCTCCTCGGGGTCAAGGGGGTGTCGATCATCTGCCACGGTTCCTCCGGCGGCGTGGCGATCAAGAGCGCGCTCCGCGTGGCCCTCCAGATGGTGCGCTCGGGACTCAGCGATCACATCGCGGAAGAGTTCGCTCGTCAGGAGACGGCCCAGGCATGATCCGCCGCCCCATCGCCTACATCAGCGGCCTCGGCGTTGCGGTGCCCGAGCGGGTCGTGACCAATCACGATTTCGAGAAGACCCTCGAGACCTCCGACCAGTGGATCGTCGAGCGCACCGGGATCCGCGAGCGGCACCACGCTGACCCCGGGCTCACCCTCGCCGAGCTCGCCAAGCGGGCCTCGCTGGTGGCCCTCGAGCGGGCCGGGATCGGGCCGAAGGACCTCGGTGCCATCATCCTCGCGACCGCGACGCAGGATCGGCTCCTCCCCAGCACCGCGTGCGATCTCCAGGCCCTCATCGGCGCCGACAACGCCGCCGCCTACGACCTCTCCGCCGCATGTTCCGGCTGGCTCTATGGGCTGACCCAGGCCGAAGGGCTCATCGCGTCGGGGCAGAGCAAGCACGTGCTGGTGATCGGGGCCGAGCTGCTGTCGCGCATCGTGGACCAGAGCGACCGCACCACCGCCATCCTGTTCGGCGACGGGGCGGGGGCCGCGGTGGTCTCGCCCGCCACCGGAGATCGCGGAATGCTGTCGACCTTCATCCGCTCCGACGGCAAGCTGGCCGAGCTGCTCTGGCGTCCCGCCGGCGGCGTCCGCATCCCGATCAGCCAGGCGGTGGTGAACGACAAGAGCCACTACATCAAGATGGCCGGGCGCGAGGTGTTCAAGTCGGCGGTGCTCACCATGGCCGAGGCGTGTGACGAGGCGCTCAAGCGGGCCGGGGTCACCGCTGATCAGATCGACCTCCTCATCCCCCACCAGGCCAACATCCGGATCATCCAGGCCACCGCCGACCACGCCGGGATCCCGATGGAAAAGGTGATGGTAAATGTCGACCGGTACGGCAACACCTCCTCCGCCTCGATCCCGCTCGCCCTCGCCGACGCGGTGGAGCAGGGGCGTGTGAAGCCCGGTTCCCTCCTCCTCCTGGTCGCCTTCGGCGCGGGATTCACCTGGGGCAGCACGGTGATCCGGTGGTGAGTACCATCCTCCTCTGCCCCGGGCAGGGCAGCCAGAGGGTGGGGATGGGGAAGGATCTGGCGGAGCGGTTCCCGGTGGCGCGTGATACCTTCGCAGCGGTCGACGAAGCGCTTGGCGTGAAGCTCAGCCGGATCATGTGGGAGGGGCCGGAGGAAGAGCTCACCCTGACCCACAACGCCCAGCCCGCGATCCTGGCGCACAGTGCCGCGGTCCACGCGGTCGTCAAGGAGAGGCTTGGCCTCCCCGTGCTCGGCCTGGGACACTCACTGGGTGAGTACAGCGCCTACGTGGCGGCCGGGGCCCTCGATGTGACCTCCGCGGCACTGCTGGTCCGCCGGCGCGGTGAGTTGCTGCTCGAGGCGGGCCGCAATCGCCCGGGGGCGATGGCCGCCATCCTCGCGCTCGATCCCGCCTTGGTGGTCGAGGCGTGCGCCGAGGCTTCGCGCGACGGCGAGGTGGCGGTGGCCGCCAATCTGAATGAGCCGGAACAGACGGTCATCTCCGGCGATCCCGCCGCCGTGGAGCGGGCCGGGGAAGGGTGCAAGACGCGCGGCGCCAAGCGCGTCATCATGCTCAAGGTGAGCGGCGCCTTTCACTCCCCCCTGATGGCACCGGCGGTCGTCGGGCTGCGGAAGGCGCTGGCGGACACCGCGTTCCGCGATCCCCGTTTCCCGATCATCGCCAACGCTACCGCACACCCCGTCACCGTCGCGAGCGACGCCACCCGCCTGCTGGCCGAACAGCTGACCGCCGCCGTCCGCTGGACCGAGTCGATCCGCGCCGCCGCCTCCACGGCGCCCGAGGCCGCGTGGATCGAGATCGGCCCCGGCGCCGTCCTCGGCGGGCTGCTCAAAAAGATCATCGCCGGTGCCACTGCGACGACCCTTGGCACGGCGGACGAAGTCACCAGGTTCCTGGAGACCTGATGTCCTATTCCATCGACCTCACCGGCAAGACCGCCCTCGTGACCGGCAGCACCCGGGGGATCGGCCGCGCCATCGCCCAGGCGCTGGTGCAAGCCGGGGCCAAGGTGGCAGTCTGTGGACGCGAGCAGGCCAAGGCGGAGGCGGTCGCAAAGGAGCTGGGCGGCACCGCGATGGGCGTGGCGCTCGACGTCGGGGACGCCGCCTCGATCGAGGCCGCGGTGGAGACGGTGGTCAAGGCGTTCGGGGGGGTCGACATCCTGGTCAACAACGCCGGCATCACCAAGGACAACCTCCTGATCCGGCTGGATGACGAGCAGTGGGACAGCGTGCTCGACGCCAACCTCAAGGGTGCCTTCCGGACCGTCAAGGCCTGCCTCAAGGGTATGATGAAGCGTCGGTCCGGGCGGATCATCAACATCACCAGTGTCGTTGGATTGATCGGCAACAAGGGTCAGGCCAATTACGCCGCCAGCAAGGCGGGTTTGCTGGGATTCACCAAGTCGGTGGCCAAGGAATATGCCTCCCGCGGCATCACCGCCAATTGCGTCGCACCGGGCTATATCGAGACCGATATGACCGCCGCCTTGCCCGAGGAGGCGCGGGCCGCGTTATTTCAGCATATTCCCTTGGAGCGGCTGGGGCGGCCGGAGGATATTGCCGGCGCCGTGCTGTATCTGAGCTCGGACCTCGCGTCGTACGTCACCGGCCAGGTGCTGGTGGTCGACGGCGGGATGGTCATGTAAGCATCATCACCCTGTTGAGGAACCCATGAGCGCTACCGAGGAGAAGGTCAAGGACATCATCGTCGAGGAACTCGGCGTGGAGCGGGAGAAGCTGCTCCCCGAGGCCAGTTTCATGGAAGACCTCGGCGCCGACAGCCTCGACACCGTCGAGCTCGTCATGGCGTTCGAGAAGGAATTCGACATCGATATCCCCGACGAAGAGGCCGAAAAGCTTCGCACCGTCGGCGATGCGATGAAGTACCTGCACGAGAAGACCGGCAAGTAACCGGTGGAGCGACGTCGTGTCGTGGTGACGGGCCTGGGGCTCGTCACCCCCGTCGGGAACACCGTCGAAGAGAGCTGGGCCAACCTGCTCGCAGGTCGGTCCGGGGCGGCCTCCATCACCAAGTTCGATGCCACGAAGCAGGATGTGCGCTTCGCGTGCGAGGTGAAGGGATACGACCCGTTGCTCTACATGGACCGGAAGGAATCCCGGCGGTACGACCTCTTCGCCCAATTTGCCCTGGGGGCGGCCCACCAGGCCGTCGTTCAGGCCGGACTCGACAAGGCCGTCCCTGACGGGGATCGGATCGGGGTCATCGTCGGGTCCGGCATCGGCGGAATGAGCACCTTCGAGGAGAACTGCAAGGCGTTCCTCGAGAAGGGACCATCGCGGGTCTCCCCGTTTTTCGTTCCGATGTTCATCCCCGACATCGCCGCGGGGTTGATCTCGATCAAGTACGGGATGCGCGGGCCCAACTACGCCATCGTCAGCGCCTGTGCTTCCTCGGCCCACGCGCTGGGTGAGAGCTACCGCCTCATCCGCGACGGCACCGCCGACGCGATGGTGGCAGGGGGCGCCGAGGCGGCGATCACGGGGTTGACCGTCGCGGCCTTTGCCAACATGAAGGCCCTCTCCACCCGCAATGACGATCCCGAACGCGCGTCGCGGCCCTTCGACAAGGACCGTGACGGATTCGTGCTGGGCGACGGGGCCGGGGCGGTGGTGCTCGAGAGCCTCGAACACGCCCGGGCCCGGGGCGCCACCATCCTCGGCGAGGTGCTGGGCTACGGGATGAGCGCCGACGCCTATCACATCACGTCGCCCCCCGAAGACGGTGCTGGGGCGCAGCTCGCGATGCGGAATTGCATCGCCGATGGCGGCTTCCGGGTCGAGGACATCGGCTACATCAACGCCCACGGCACCTCGACGCCGCTGGGCGATGCCGCCGAGACCCAGGCGGTCAAGAGCGCCCTGGGGGCGCACGCCAGGAAAGTGATGTTCCAGAGCACCAAGTCGATGACCGGGCACCTGCTGGGGGCCGCCGGGGCTACGGAGGCGATCTATTCGCTCCTCGTCGCTTCGCGCGGTGAGGCACCGCCCACCATCAATCAGACCACGCCCGATCCCGCTTGCGACCTCGACTCGGTACCCAATGTGCGGCGCAAGGTCGATGTGAAGGTCGCGTTGACCAATTCGTTCGGGTTCGGCGGCCACAATGTCACCCTGGCGCTCGCCCGCTGGCAGGGATGAACCCGCCAGCACCCCGGTCGGACCCTGCGCCCTCGGCCTTCGCCGGGGGCGTGCTTGTTCCCGAGGACGCGGGAGGCACAACGCACCCATCCGTTCCGGGGCGGCGCATGGTCGGAAGGATCACGATCCTCGCGGCGCTCCTCACCACCGCCGCCGGTGCAGGGGTGATCAAATTCTACCGGCACACCCTGGACATCGAGATCCGCAACCGGGTGGCCGCTCAGGCGGTCCCCTACGGCCAGGCGCTGGGCGCAGCGCTCGCGCATCGCGTCGCGATCCTCCAGGGATTCGAGGCGTTCCTCAAGATCCAGCCGGATGCCCAGCGCGATCTCGAGGCCCTCCAGCGCTACACCGCGGACCTCCAGCAGACCACTCGGGGGATCCGCGCCCTCCAGCTGATCCGCGACGGCCGGATCGTGGCGGTCGCTCCCCTGGCCGGGAATGAAGCTGCCATCGGTATCGATCTCCGAAATCATCCTAATCCCCTGACCCGGCAAAAGCTTGCTGAAACCGAGGCAAGCGACTCGGTGACGGTGGGCGGTCCCACCCACCTGGCACAGGGCGGGGAGGGGCTCGTCCTGCGCCGACGGTTCGTCCGCCCCGGCGTCCCCGGGCATGAAATCGCCGCGTTGGTCCTCGACTTCGCGCCCCTCCTCGATGAAGCAGGCCTCCTCGATCCTGTCGGGGTCCACGTCGCGCTTCGAGGTTCCGCCGGTCGACTCCTGTACGGGCCACCGGAGGTCGAGACCGAATCCCCGGTATCGGTCGATGTGCGGCTTCCCGATGACATGTGGCGGCTCCAAGCCGTCCCGGCGGAAGGGTGGGCCGCGGCGATCCGGGAGCGGCTCCTCCTGTTCGCGCTGGCCGTCGTGACGATCGGCGTGCTCCTCGTGGCGGTGGTCCACCTGGTGGCCTCCCGGCAGGCGCGCCTGGTCGGAGCGGTGGCAGAACGGACCCGCTCCCTCCGCGACGCGGTCGAGGAGCTTCGCGACCTGGCGGCCCAGCGGGAGCAGATGGAGGTCCAGCTGCGGCAGTCGCAGCGCCTGGAGTCGCTCGGTAGCCTCGCGGGAGGCATCGCCCACGACTTCAACAACCTCCTGACGGTGATCCTCGGCAGCGTGTCGCTGGCGCGCGAGGAGATCCCCCCCACGAGCGAGGCCGGGGTCGACCTCCTTACCGCCGAGCGCGCCGCCCACCGCGCCAGGGAACTCACCAAGAAGCTCCTCACCTTTGCTCGGCGGCAGTCGGTCGAAGCCCAGGTGGTCGACCTGAACGACCTGGTGGTCGAGTTGCAGACGATCATCCCTCGGCTCATCAGCGAGCTGGTCCGGATCGTTGAGGAGCTGGCACCAGGACTCTGGACCGTCTTCGCCGACCCAGGGCAGTTGGAGCAGGTGGTCACCAACCTCGTGGTCAACGCCCGCGACGCGATGCCTGATGGCGGGACCTTGACCATCCGGACCCGGAATGTCGAACTTCGCGCCGGCGCCGGCGCCGGCGCCGGCGCCGGCGCCACCG
>JBDSIR010000028.1:0-7625 GCA_039917855.1 Gemmatimonadales bacterium
AGGCGCCCCCCGAGAAGCGCCCGTTCTCCTGATAGCAGAGTCCCAGCGTGATGAACGCCGACTCCTCGAACACCTCGGCGTAGCTCTTCTCGCTGGCGTCGTCCATCTCGCTCAGCGCCTGGGCCAGGCGGGACACCTCGAGCGACTTCTCGCGGAGATTGTGGGCCTTCTCGGTGTTGAGCGCCAGGATCCGGTGCGCCACCTCGGGTTCGGGGACCACGATCGCGACGATCGCCTTGGCGCCTAGCTGGGTCATCGCGCCGAGTCGGTGGTAGCCGTTGGGCGACCAGTACTTCCCGTTGTCGGCGGGGACGGCGATGATGGGGTCGAGAAAGCGGTCGAGCTTGTCGATCGCGTCGGCGAGCCGGGCGACGTGGGTATCGCTCAGGTCGCGCTGGTACGGGGTGGGCTCTACGATATCGATCGGGAGGGCGGCGAGGAGCTGCCAGCGACTGCCGAGGGGATCGCGATAGGTGGCGAGGACGGTGCCACCGTCGGCGACGATCCGCTCCGCGAGACGCTCGACCGCGGCGGGGGTGGCACCCCCGGCGAGTCGTGAGGCCTCGAGGCCGCGGGACTTTGCGGCGCCGGCCTTCTTGGACTTCTTGGGGGCGCGCTTCTTCTTGGGAGTGGGCATCAGGGTAGTGTGGTGGTCGACGGGCAGGAGGGCAAGGCGGGCGGCCCGCCCACGATCCTAGAAGGCGTACCCGATATTGATGAGCCGGATCGTCGGGATGAACCGCACCCCATTGTCGCGTCCCAGAAGTCGTTTCAGGCCGAGCCCCGCACTGACGTAGAAGTTGTTGTCCTTGCCAAGGAGCCGACTGTAGTTCACGTCGAACCCTGCGCCGAGGTAGGTCCGGTCGTCCACATTGGTCAGCCCCGCCTTGAGCCCGAACGCCCATCCATTGAACGGTTCGGGCACCTCCTCGGGATAGAAGCGCCAGAACCCGTCGATGTTCAGATACGTGGAGTTGCCCGGGGTGAAGTACGAGCCACCCACGCCGACCGTGAATGACTCGCCGGCAACGTGCTCGTACTCGGCGTTGTAGAACTCGAGCATGATGCCGAACGGATTGGCGGAGACCACCTGCTTCACCGGATGCTCGGCCACGTCCTGGGCCCCGGCGGGTGATACCGCACAGGCGCCGATGGCCGCGGATAAAGCCAAAGTGGTGAATCGGCGAGCGTACCTCTTCATCATTTAGTCCGGGAGTGGGTGGGTCGGTCGGTACCAGCGCTGCGGGGCACTGAAGAGTACGAACATCGGCTCGTCGACGGCAAGACGGGAAATGGGCCGGTGGGCCAGTGGGCAAGAGGGCAACGCGTGGGGCGGAGATAGGGAACCGGCCGACGGCCGGTTCCACACTCCGGGCGACGTCATCCTGAGGGAGCTTCAGCTCCCGAAGGATCTACTCGGCAAAGACCGTGGCCGGCTCATCCAGATTCGGTCCCAGCCGACAAGATCCTTCGGGGCCTTCCTTCGCTGCGCTCAGGGGGCCCCTCAGGATGACCGGTTGCGTAGAGTCGTGCGCCGCTGCGCGGGGAATCCGGCCGAAGGCCGCTCAGATTCCCAGCCGACTCGTCATCCTGAGTGGGCTTCAGCCCGCGAAGGATCTTGCGCGTCTTGGCTCCGTCGCCGAGCAATTGTGGTGCCGGTCCCAGTCAGGTGGCGTACTATGCTACCCGCATGTCCAAACGGTACCATGTCTACATCATGGGGTCGACCAGCGGGGTGCTCTACGTGGGGAGCAGCTCCGACCTCCGTCGTCGTGTATGGCAGCACCGGGTCGATTGGTACCGAGGATTCTCGGGTCGATATCGAGTCGATCGTTTGCTCTACTACGAGGAACATCTCTCCCCGGCCTCGATGGTCCGTCGAGAGCGCCAATTGAAAGGCTGGGTCCGCCGCAGGAAAGTGGCACTCAGCGAGTCCGGGAATGCTGGCTGGCGCGATCTGGCGGAGGGGTGGTTTGACGGTGATCCCTCCAGCGGTCAACGGGGACGGGGTGGAGGCGGGTAGATCCTTCGGGAGCTGAAGCTCCCTCAGGATGACAGCGCGCGAAAAAGGGGAGCGGCCTTCGGCCGGTCCCCCCTGTCGTCTCGCGCCCATGCGCCGCCGCTGCCGGCTACAAGCGCAAGTCAGCGAGACCTCTCCCCGCGGGGGGGCTGCGCCGGCTTGCCATCCCGCTTCGGGAGCGGCAGCTCCATGTCAGCGTGACGCAGCTTGCGGAGGGTCAGCCGGTCGGCAGCGAGCAGTTCCGTCGCCGAGGCCAACTCGATGTCCAGGAGGGCGATCTCCGCCTTGCGGGCTTCCATATCGGTCTGGATGACCTGCAGGCGCGCGGCAGCTTCGGCCTGGCCGAGCTTCAGCTTCACTCGTGCGAGTTCGGAGGCCGCGAGGGTGCGCTTCTTGTTGGCCAGTTCATGCTGCTCCCGTTCCCAGCGAGCGACACCCATCAGCACCTGTCCCTGGGCGGTGAAGACATCCGTCAGGGCGACGCCGGAGTCGGAGAGGGAGAGTTCGCGCACCTGGTTGGAGTGACCGGACCCGCGCGACTTGACGATCGTCAAGGCGCGGTTGCGTTCGCCCTCGTGCACGACATACGACAGATGGATCCAGGTGTCCGCGATCGTCGAGATCCCGGTGGCCGTCGCTTCGCCGACGTCGAGGCCATCCAGCAGGGAAGTATTGATGACCGTGATCCCCTGGACCTTGAGAAAATCCAGGAACATCTGGGTCGCGTCGGCGGAGGCGACATGCGCCAGCTTGCTCGAGAGCGCCGACAGCGGATCGATGATCAGGCACCGGGGCTTGTGCGCGAGCACCATCGTCCGAAGCTCCCCGAACTGATCTTGGATGTTCGGTCCCCTGGTGCGGGTCGAGTAGATCTTGAGCAGGCCGGACTTCTGATGCTGTGCCAGCCGGATGCCCACCGACGACAGGTTCCGGACGATCTGGGCCGCCCCCTCGTCGAAGTTCACATACATCGCGCGCTCGCCGCGCGCGCACGCCGCGGCAGCGAACAGTCCGCCAAGCGTCGACTTGGCGGTCCCGGGTGCACCCGAGATCAGGACATTGCTGCCGCGGTAGTATCCCCCGTGGAGCATCGAGTCCAGGCGAGGCAGGCCCGACGAGACCCGTTCATTCGTGACGACGTATTCGAGCTCGACAGGGCCGCGGTTGGTGACTTGAAGGCCGGCATCGGTGAGCGTGATCGGGAACTCGTCACCGAGAAATCCCGATCCCCGGTACTTCATGATGCGGATGTTCCGGAATCCCGATCCGGCCAGCACCTGATGGCCCAGATGGACGACGCAATCGGCCATGAACTGCATGAAGTTGTAATGTTGCGTGCTGACGTCGTCATCGGCACCGACCTTCTGGGTGATGATGGCCGTGAGCCGCTTCCTGGAGAGCCACTCGCGGACCCGATAGATCTCGCGGCGTTCCGCGACCGGGTTGTCGAGCAGCCGCAGGAGCACGTCGATCCCGTCGAAGACGATGCGCTTCGCGCCGGACTCCGCACAGATGGCCGAGAGCAGGTTGAGCAGGGGGGCGAGTGTGAAATTCCTGGACTCCACCATCCTCGGCGACAGACTCGCGTCGAGGTAGAAGAGCCGTTTTGCCGCCAGCGCGGGGATATCCCAGCCGAGGGTCGCGGCGTTGGCCACGATCTGGGCGGCGTTCTCTTCGAAGGCCACGAGGATGCCTGGTTCCTTGCGGTCCCGGGCGCCGTTGATCAGCGACTGCACGGCGAACACCGTCTTCCCGCATCCCGGGCCACCCCGCACCAGGGTGGTGCGGCCGCGCGGCAGCCCACCGTAAGTGATCTCGTCGAATCCGGTGATGCCGGTCGGGACCTTGGCCAACGGGGTGCGGGTGAACGGCTTTACGGGCTTCTTCTTCATGGGGTGTCCTTGCACCAGGAACGATCGAACAGATGAGGCCTGTGCGGAGGGCCGAAGATGACGCCCCAGACAAGAAACATTGCCGGGGGTGCAAAACAAAGGGGTGTCAGCCCGGAGGGCCGGGGTGGACTCGCCCCGCATAGAGCCGGCGGTCGGCTGCGCCGAGGACCTCCTCAGGAGTCGCGCCGTCCCGCGGGTGCACGGCCACGCCGATGCTCACACGGACCACCGGCGCTTCCGTGTCGGCCCCGAGGCGTTCGGTGATGCGGTGCCCCACCTGCCAGGCGAGTTCCTCGTTGGTCTCGGGAAGCAGCAGCGCGAACTCGTCCCCTCCGTAGCGCGCGGCGGTGTCGATCACCCGGGCGGAAGCGCGGAGCACTTCGGCCACCCGGCAGAGGGCCCGGCTGCCCACGATGTGACCGTGGCGGTCGTTGATCTTCTTGAGTCCGTCCACATCGAGGAAGAGCACCGCGAACGGTCGGTTGTTCCGCTGGGAGCGCTTGATCTCGGCCCCGAGGCGGGAGATGAGATGGCGATAGTTGGCGATCCCCGTCAGTGGATCGCTTATGGCCAATTCCCGGAGCTGCGCCTCCATCGCTCCGCGCTCGGCCACCGCCGCGGCGAGGATCAGGGTCATCACCGAGGCGACCCCCATGTAGGTCTGAAGCAGAATGAGGGAGGCATTTGGGGTCGGTCGCACGAACGGCCCGTACCCCTGGAGCGTTCCCCAGAGCGCGACGCCACCGAGGAGGAGGATGGAGGTGGCGGCCTCGCGTGGGCCGAAGCGGACGGCGGCCCAGATAAGGAAGGGAATGCAGACGACGCCGAGCGGGGGGGTGGAGAGGTGCGCCGAGGGGATCGCGCCGAAGAGCGTGAGCGCGACCCCCACGAGCGTCCCGTAGAGGACGAGGAGCTCGAGCCTGCGGGACCAGGGCAAGGGGCCGGAGGTGGCCGCGCTCCAGCTGAGGAGGACCGGGGCGACGAGGAGAACTCCCGCGGCGTCGCCCAGCCACCAGGTCATCCAGACCGATCCGAGCCCATCGGTGGAGACGAGTCCGGCGAGGTGGAGGGAGAGGACGCCGAGGGTGGCGCTCACCATCGTGCTCAGCAGGGCGGCGAGGAGCGCGAACTTGAAGAGGTACTCCGTGCGGGTCAGGCAGTTGCGGCCGCCGGCGTAGCGGGTGACGAGCCAGGCGCCGACCACCCCTTCGAGGGTATTGCCGATGGCGATGCCGAGGGAAGTGGCCACGGTGCCGGCGGTGGTGAAGTTCACCAGGAACGCGCCGATGAAGATCGCGGGCCAGACCCGGGTGCCGAGGATGAGGAAGGCGGTGAGGGCGAGACCGGTGCCAGGCCAGACAAGGGTGGCGCTGGGGGAGTCAAAGGCGAGACGCAGCCCCAGCTTCCCCAGGATGAAATAGGCGGCGAGAAGCAGCGCGGCTGCGCCGAACTCCCGGACAAGCCGCGATCGGTGCATCTGCGTGGGGGTGCTCCGTGGACTCAGGGGGATCGGATTCTTTGCCGCAGGAGCGGAGTTCGCCAGTAGCGGCCCGGAGGGGCAGCAGTGCTCCGGTGGTCGAACGAAAAGCGCGATGAGCGGGTAGTCTCGCTCATCGCGCCTTCAGCCGTGGCGCGCATCCTGCTATGACTTCATGATCTTCTTGCCTGCGGGGCGCTTCTTGACCGGGCCCTTGCCACCCGGTGACTTGGCGGCGCGCTTCTTGGCAGCCGTCATTCGTCCGCCTCTGCTCTTCTTTGCCATTGGAGAATCTCCTCATTGCACGGGGGATGGTTCGCTTTGACACTCCTCGTGCAATGTTAGGCATCAGGGCCACCAGCGCCTATCGCTCGGAGGAAGGAGAATGGGCCTAGTCCTTTCGACCTATTGTCGCTGGGCCCGCGATGAATCGCGGGCCCAGCTGCATCCCAACTTGATGAGAGCCGCAGGCGTCCATGCGCCATCCTTGGCCTGAGCGCTTCGTCGTCGTCACAGGCGACAACAACCCGCCTCCCGCCGGCTTGTCCGGCCTTAGCGAGCCAGGTCTTTGTGTGCGATGATGGTTCCGATCAAGAGGATGCCTGCATCCGCGTAGATCAGTCCGAGATGCCCCATCGTCGCGAGCCCATACACATAATGAAGCGGGAGGGCGATGCCGACTCCGATGACCGGCGCCAGAAAGGCGGTCCAAAGCGCCCAGCGCTGGCCGGTGCGGATGCCATTCCAGGCCAAGGCGATGACCGCCACCCCCAGCGCGATGATGAAGGCCGCCACGGCGACCTGCAGGTGACTGATATACTGGTAGAGAAGGGGGCTGAAGGCCTGGATCTGCTCTGGTGTCCCGCCGATGTGTTCGGGCGTCAGCCCGAGCTCGATGAAGCCATTGAAATTGCGGTAAAGGAACATGAGGCCATAGCCGACGAGACCGACGCCGGCCAAGGTGACCAGTTTGGCACCGAGATCAGGGGCACGGGTCCTGGCGCCAGAGCCAGATGGAGTGGAAGCGGGTGCGGTCATGGAGGAGGCTCCTCGGGTGAAAGGTTCCTTGAATAACATGGCCCGCGATACCGGCGGCCGCAAGCGCCGCCTGACCGTCTTGCGCTGCAGCTGCGGCGGGCGGGTCCCCTATCTCGCCCACAGCCCGAGCTAGCGAGGGCGTGGAGCCGTGGCCTCGGAGCGTCGTCGGCTACAAGCCAGGGTCAGGTAGCATGCCAGCGAGCGGCAAGCAGGTCCGGCGCGTCCTTCTCAGGCCAGATGACGGCGTCGGAGCGCTTCGAGGAATAGCACGGCGTCTGAGCAAGGCGGAATTCAATCTCAGGAAGATTAGTCTCATCCCAGCCATCGATCTCCAAGTGAAAGGGGATCACCTTGGCGAAATCGACCATGACTCCTAGTACCGAGCGATCCAGGGTCTTGGCTATCTGTACTGGGGCCATTGCTGCGAGTTCGGCTGCAATCAAGCCGGGAGCAACCTCGAGGCGCTGCAAGCGACCTGCCACCAATGCCGGCAGGTATTTGGGCAAGGCACGCACGTCGCGGGCAGGAATCACAATTGGCAGCAGCCCGCGGGAACTAAGTAGCAGCAGCAGCGGCCGGCGGTCGACTACGAACCGATTGACGTACCAATCGCCGAGCGCCGTATCGGACACGGCCTCTACCATGTTGGAAGTCGGCAGCAGGTGATGAAGCTTCTGTGTCGGTCTCAGAACAACCATGGTGGCTCGGTATGCGGTCCAACGCCATGAGGTTGAGCTGCGGCGCAGATTCTCAAGGCGACATGATGTGTGTGTGTTCGTGATCTTGCCAGGCGCTCAACCCAACGACTTGCGAGCGCCGCCAGTCGCCGGCGTTCCAGCACCCGAAGAAATAGTCGTCGCAAGTCAGGCATCTCGGACGTCCGAATGTGCGCCGATAGACGAAGTGCTCGCCCATGACCAGCGGTCGCCGGGCTCGCGGATGTACCTGCGCACGACGTAGCCCCATGGTATGGCAAGCGAAAAGATGACCAGGCCCGCTACGTTCGCAAACCACGTCTCGCGAAATGCGCCCTCAAGCTGTCCTTCGCTGCGCAGCTGACCTCCAATCGTAATCAGCCAAGTGGCCTTCCACAGGAGTTCGAAGAGGAGCAACGGCAGCATCTTCAGCGGATAGCGCAACCCGAGCAGCGCGAGCAAGGCGACAGTGCTGAGAAGGCACCACGTGACCCCTCGGAAGT
>JBDSIR010000029.1:0-6413 GCA_039917855.1 Gemmatimonadales bacterium
AGGATCGTCCCCCGCCCCGTTGCCCGCCGCTCCTCCGCCTCGGCGATGATCTCCCGCACCCGCACCACTCCCTCCGTCACCGCACTGAAGGCGACGAAGGCGCGATCGGTGTATTCCGCGATAAGCCGAGCGAGGGTGGTCTTCCCCGACCCCGGCGGCCCCCAGAGGATGATGCTCCCGATGTCCCCGCGACGGATCGAATCGCCGAGCGCCTTGCCGGGAGCGAGCAGATGGGTCTGCCCGACATACTCCTCGAGCGTCCTCGGCCGCATCCGCGCGGCGAGGGGCTCCGGGGTGGAGAACAGGGAGGGAACAGTCATGGCGTTACCGTGGTACGGCCTGCGTTTATCGGGTTATTCAGGCATCACGTGGCCGTACTAGCTTGGCCTCAACGGGAAGGCACGAAGCTACGGAGACACGAAGGAGGATGTTCTGGTCGCAATGCGTGGTTCGGCGCTCTCATCCGTCGACAATGCCCTCACGGAGCGGATCATCGGGGCAGCTCTCGCTGTACACAGAACTCTCGGCCCGGGACTTCTCGAAGGCATTTACCAGAAGGCACTGGCCGCGGAGCTGCAGCAGATCGAATTGGCCGTCCAGCGCGAAAGGGTGTTCGCCGTACAATACCATGGCGTTTCCATCGGCGAACAACGCCTGGATCTTATAGTCAATGGACGGGTCATCCTTGAGTTAAAGGCGGTCGAAGCCCTGGCGCAGGTCCACAAAGCACAGCTCCTGACCTACCTCAAGATCAGCGGTCTTCCGATCGGACTGTTGATCAACTTCGGGACCGAGCTCATTCAGGTGAAACGCCTGTTGAACACCCCTTCAAGCAGCTCTTCGTCCCTTCGTCGCTCCGTGCCTCCCCGTTGAGGCCGAATCCGTCCAGCGCGGAGTTCCCGCCCACTCATCCCACCCAGACATTGTTCGTGCCTCCGTCCCACCGCGCCTCCCAGTTGAGGCCAAACTCCTCACCTGTCGGGATGCCGGCCACCTCACCCCCCGAGCAACGCTCGCGTCACCCAGAACACCCCTACCCCGCCGAAGAACGCGACTGCCGACGTCGTACGCGTCTTCTTCCCCTGGAACTGCGGCACCAGGTTCGACGCCGCCACGTACAGCGTGACTCCCGCGGCCAGCGCCAACCCGTGCTTCGCGAGGGGTTGGAAGTGCTCGGTCACCAGCACGCCGACCATCGTGGCCACGCCGAGGAGGCCGGCGGCACCGAGGGCGCGATTGGGCGACTGTCCGCCGGCGAGCATCACGCTTGCCACTGCGAGCCCTTCGGGGAGCTTGTGGACCAGCACCGCGGCGAAGAGGAGGAGACCGAGCTCCTGCGACACACCGAACCCGCTGGCGATCGCCACGCCGTCGAAGAAGGTGTGGAGCAGGAGACCGATCAGGGCGCTGATCCCCGCCATCGGCGTGATGGCGTGGGTCTCTTCACCGAAGTGGAAGTGCGGGGTCAGCACGTGCTGGGCGAGGTGCACGGCGAGGTAGCCGGCCAGGAGGAAGATCGCCGCGATCGTGGCCTCCTCCCGGGTGCCCGCGAGCGCCTCGGGCATGACCTCGAGCAGCGTCACCGCCAGCATGAACCCGGCGCCGAAGGCCACCAGGGCGTCGAGCAGCCGGATCGAGCGGGAGGCGCGCCGCACCAGGACGAGGGCGCCGACGATGTTGCCGACCGCCGCGAGGGCGGCCCAGAGGAGCGGCGTCACGAAGTCTCCCGGGCGCGGCTGAGCAGCGCCTCGCGGGTGTTGAGGGAAGGATCGTCCAGCACCGATTCGAGGAGCCGGTCGAGGGTGCGTCCGATCTCCGGTCCGCGCGGCATCCCGGCCTGGATCAGGTCGTCGCCCGAGACCGCCAACTGGCTGCGGCTTGTCGCCTCGCCGCGGGAGCGGATCGCCTCGACGGTGGCGGCCCAGGGGGCCGGGGTGCCGTGGCGCAGGTGCCAGAGGTCGAGCAGATCCTCTTCCGCGGCGCCGACCGCGGCCATCCAGCGGCGCACGCCCCGATCGTCGGTGGCGGCCGGCGACTCGGGACCACGGGCCACCTGGGTCGCGCGCGCCACTTCGGCATTCGAGCACTTGAGCCGAGTGAGCAATGGCGCCGCGCCGGCCCCGACGATGAGCATCGTCAGCTCGATCGGATCGCGCTCCATCCCGACCGGCGGCTCGTGCGGGTCGTCGTTGCCGAGCTCCGGCATCCACGGAGTCTTGGCGATCAGCGGGCGCCAGAGCTTGAGGGCCCACATCAGCGATTCCGCCGAGCGGAGCATCTTGAACCACTCGTCCCGCACCCGCTCCGCTGAGAGCGCGGCCATCCCCGGGGCGTGCTCCAGCATCGCCTGCCAGGTCCCCTTTTCGATGCAGAAGCGGAACCGCGCCGCGAATCGCGCCCCGCGGAGGATCCGCAGGTAGTCCTCGCGGAAGCGCTCCTCGGCCTTTCCCACCGCGCGGACCTCCTTCCGCTCCAGCAGGTCGGTCACCCCGTCGTAGGGGTCGCGCCATTCGTGGCGGATCGGATGATACGCGATGGCGTTGATGGTGAAGTCCCGGCGGGCGAGGTCCTCGTCGATCGACGCGCCCCATTTCACCACCGCGCGCCGGCCGTCGGTGGTGACGTCGTGGCGAAAAGTGGTGACCTCGTGCAGCACCCGGTCGTCACCGAACACCCCGACGGTGCCGAATTCGACCCCGACCGGGACGGTACGCTTGAAGAGCGCCTGCACCTGCTCGGGCGTGGCGGCGGTGGCGAGGTCGAAGTCGCTCTGCGGGGCGCCGTGGAGGGCGTCACGCACCGCGCCGCCGACGGCCCAGGTGTCGTACCCGGCGTCCTGGAGCGTCCGCGCGATGGCGAGGACGGATTCCGGGATCTCGAGACGAGGAGGCAGGCGATCGGCGCTCATTGAAGCTCCGGCAACAGCCCATGCAGAACCGCAGAGGGAGCAGAACGCTCCCCACCGCGACCCGGGATGGTCGTTCTGCCAATTCTGCAATTCTGCATGCGCAGTTCTGTTGGATCCGTCACTTGCCGTATGGCCTTCCCGCCGAGAGCGCGATCGTCATCTCCATCCACGCCTGTGACGGCGTGCGCGCGCCCGCGAGGGTCGCCCCCGCCGCCGCCAACTGCGCCGCCCCACCCTCGTAGGCGTACGACGCCGACACCTGCCCCCGCCGACAGCGCGAGGCGATCGCCACCGGATACCCCCCTTCGAGCCAGCGGGTGATGGCGGCTGCGGCCCCCGGCGGGACGTTTCCCGCCCCGAAGGCCGTCACCACCGCGCCATGATAGTTGCCGAAGGCCGCATCGAGGAGCGCGCCATCGTCGCCGGGCGTGACCGCCACCATCGCGATCCGGGCGGTGAGCGACGGAGGTTGGATCACGAACCGGGGCGGCTGCGGTGGTGTGGTGAACACCACCCGTCCCATCTGGACCACGCCCAGTTGCTTGCCGAACGCCGGTTCGAGCGATTCGAGCTCGGAGGTGTCGACCTTCAGGACGTCGAGCCCGTCGATGACCGTTCCCGCGAAACAGACCATCGCCCCGCGCCCTTGCGCCTCGGGTGCCGCGGCAAGCCCCACCGCGTCGCGGATATTGTCGGCCCCGTCCCAGGCGAGGTGGTCGGCGTGGCGCATCGAGCCGGTGAGTACGATCGGCTGCGCCCTCGGCAGCGTCCGCGCGAGAAGGTAGCCGGTCTCCTCCATCGTGTCGGTGCCGTGGGTGATGACGATCCCGGTCGGCGGCGCCGGATCGGCCAGGATCTCCCGCACCCGCTCGCGGAGTGCCCAGAGCCGCGTCAGGTCGAGATGTGCCGCCGGGAAGAGACCCCAGTCCTCCACCCGCACCGGCGAGATCTTCGCCAGCCCGTCGACCCGCTTGATCAGCTCCTCACCCTTGAACGTCGGCACGTTCCCGCCGGCGGCCTTGTCGGGCCGCATCGAGATGGTGCCACCGGTGAAGAGGAGGTGGATCGTCATGGCAGCGTGACTCGCGTCTCACGGTCCTTCCACCACTTCACCACCTCTCCGATGTTCATCCAGCCTACGGATGAGTCACCAATGAGATCGGCCAGCACGTCGAGCAATGCAGGCCCCGCACCCCGCAACCTCGATGCATTCAATTGCTCAGGGTGCCAGTTGAGGACAGCGGCTCCTCCAGCCGCATGCACCTGTGCGAGATGCTCGCGGATCTCCGATGCTCCCTGCTCTCTGGTCACCGGTCTGTAGAAAATGCCTCCATCCATGAGGGTCGGAGGGACTTCCCAGATTTCGAGGGGACGCCGTGTTTCACGATCGAAGGGAAGAAATGGCAGGCAGGTCCCACGCCGAAATCCGGGGGCATCGTTGATTCCCAACGACGAATCGACCTTGAACCCAGCCCGTTCATGGGCGCGAAGCGTCCGCTCGGGGAACAGGGGATCGACCGCCCAGTAGTGGTGTCGGATGCTGTCGACCTTCACACCGAACTCGTGCTCCAGCCGATCCTTCTCTGAAGCAAAGAGCCATTCCGAGGTTCGTGCGTTGATCGAGGCATGCAGCCCGAGCTCGGCCCCGGCGTTCAGTATAGCTCGAATACCATCCGCCACAGGGCGGTCCCGAAAGTCGAACTTCACATCCTCAGGTGCGCTCCACGGGTCGACCACCGATGTGACCGGGACATAGAAGGTTCCGGTGGTCCCGAACCGGCGGGCGACCTCAACCCACTCCTCAAATCGGAGATTCGGGTCGGTCGCCTTCGGAGGGATCCGACCGAGCCCCCAAAGCACGGCCGTCTTGAGTGTGCTCAGGGTCGCGATGGAGATCGCATCCATGCGTCGCGACAATAGGGCTCGATAGATCCACGCGAGCGTTTGCCCGCGCTTCGGTCTTGTGTAGGGGACATCGACGTCGTGAGAAAGGACGATGATCGACCTGGCCCCGCCCGGCCACCTCGGGACCCGCTCGATCGCCCGATCATGGTGGCGTTCGAGCGCACTCGCAAGCGCCTCGGCGAGCCGAATCACGAGCGGCGTATGCCCGAGCCTTGCCTTTGCAAGTGCTCCCTCTCGAAGCGAAGGGACACCGACCACATCCCTAGGTTCCCCCTCCAGCTGCCCCGTCACCAGGGTGAACGCTCGCTGAAGGAGATCGGTCCCTCCGGTCCCGGAGGACCAAGCCTCGTGCGATGATCCTTCGGGCTCGACAAAATCGCCAAGGCGGGGCTCCTGCCAGCGACCAGGAGGCCCCGGCGCAATCCGAAGGGCGCCGGATGCCCCCGGTGGCTGGCCATCCGGATCGTAGAGGAGAACGGCGCTGGATCGCTCCGATGTCTCGCGATTCGGGATTCCCGCGATGCCCAACAAGAGCCGCAGGGTGTACACCGCCTCCGGCCGGGTCTCGCCTGGGGGTACAAACCATTCGACCATCGCGTCACTCCCTCGCTGCGCGGGGAGCGCTTTGGGGTTCGACCACCGGGTGGCGCCAGCCGAAACGGATGCCGAAGACCGAAAAATGTTCCAGGAATGCGGCAAGGATCGGAGGAGCATCCGCGGGGTACTGAGCGCGCAAAGTCGAGAGATCGACCCACCAACACCTGCCATCCGGGGCCGAATCCCGTCCGACTGTCACGAGGAGGATCGGCGTCTGCATCGAGGGGGATGAAGCTTCCTGCAACCACCGAACCTCGAGGGACTCCTTACCAGAACGCAAGCTCCAAGCGTCGGATGACAACTCATCCACTTGGACCCGAGGCGGAAAGAACAGGTGCCTCGGCCGGAAGGTCCCTGCGAAGTTCCTCAAGACGTCGGCGAGGACGCGTCGCCCGAGCGCTTCAAGCTGCGCCGGGTCGTAGCTCCGACGATAGCTCGCCTCATCTTTGATCACCTTGGCCGGAACACCGACTGCAAGCGAACGAGGCGGAATGGACCCTCCCACCAAAGACATTGCTCCCACTGTGGCCCCATCGCCTATGGTGGCCCCGGGCAGAACGAACACATGCCATGGCAGCCACACCTCTTCCCCAATCGTGACCGGTGCGAATGTGACCGGGTATCCATTCGTGATCGGCAGATACGAACTGTGCGTGAAGATCAGACTGTGGCTTCCTGCGGCGGAGCGAGCGCCGATCCGCACCATCTCGTCGGTGCTGACATGACAGTAGGAGTAGAGCCAGCTGTCAGCGCCCATCTCCAGGCCCGAATTCGGCGTCACCAACCCGTAGATTGTTGTGGAATGGTCGATCCGTGCCCGGGACCGGAGCACCAGCCGGCGACACCTAATGGTCACGCCGGCCCCGATCATCACACCATCTTCGATCTCGATATGATCGCACGTGATGCTTGCGCCCTTGCCGATGCTGACACCGGCCCCGACCGTGACCTGACGGCCGACGATGCAGGCACCTCGTCCCAGCCGAAGGTGAGGCCCCACCGC
>JBDSIR010000030.1:0-2647 GCA_039917855.1 Gemmatimonadales bacterium
TGTGAGCGTGCGGGGAAGCGCTTCCTCGAAGCGATCCCAGTCCCCCCGGAAGGCGAGGTTCTCGGCCGGTCCAAACGAGGCTTCCGCGTGGGGAAAGCGGATCCCCGCGATCAAGGTGGATCGACCCTCTTGCTCGGTCTGTTCATAGCCGAGATAGGGGTTCCCGATGACCATATCATCCGCGGCTTTCAGACGTGGAATGGCGAAGACCAGGGCGCCGTGCTGACCGACCCGGAATCGTCCGGTTGCGATCCAGACGCCACGGAAATCTCCCAAGCCGTCGTTGACCTCGAAGGAAGGACGGGTCCATTCCAGACCGATCTCCCCCTTTCCCGAGAACGGCGTGGACCAGAGCGATTGGGCGGCGAGGATGTGAGATGGTCCGGCGGCGAACAGGGAGAGGAGGATCGCAGATCGCAACAGGCGCATCGGGGCTCCGGATGAGGTGCACGGGTCCGCCGAATCTAACCACCCCGCCCCTGGCTCGGGTGGCCGCCCCACCGCCCTACCCCCTACATTAGAGTGTCATGCCCACCCTCTCGCTCAACGCCCTCCGGAAGGAGGTCAAGGCCGGTAAGTTGGCCTCGGTCTACTACTTCCACGGCGCCGAGGAGACCCTCAAAGAGGAGGCCCTGGCCGCTTTGGTGGACCTGGCGGTCGACCCTGCCTCCCGCGATTTCAACTACGACGTCCGCTATGCCACCACCCTCGATCCCGAGGCGCTCCACGCCCTGGTCAACACCCTCCCGATGATGGCCGAAAAGCGCGTCGTCGTGATCCGGGACGTCGACGGGTGGACCGTCAAGAGCCCGGCCCGGAAGGTCCTGCTCGACTACGTCGCCAAGCCGGCGGCCGAGACCCTGCTCGTGCTCCATCAGGGTCCGCCCAAGGAGGACACGACGGACGAGGTCGACAAGGAGCTCGGCGCCCACGCGCAGGTGGTGAACTTCGGTGAGCTCGATGCCGAGGAGGCGCTGGCCTGGGTGACCCGCCGGGCGAAGCAGCTCAACATCCCGCTGACCACGGACGGAGCGACCCACCTGGTCAACGCCGCCGGACCGCAGCTCGCCCTCCTCCGTCTCGAACTCGAGAAGCTCGCCGCCCTCGGCACCGCCACGCCGATCGGGGTCGAGACGGTGGGTGAGATGGTGGGGATCCGCCACGGCGAGACGATCTTCGATTGGCGCGATGCGGTCCTCCGGCGCGACGTGGCCCGCGCGACCACGATGCTCCCGCGCGTCCTTGGGCAGAGCGGCGTCAGCGGTGTGGGGCTGGCCTCATTGCTTGGCACCTCGATGATCATCCTCGGTGTGGCCCGCGCGCACTACGACCGGAAGCTCCGCGGCGGTGCCCTTAACGCCGCGACCCGGCAGACGATGAACAGCAATCGCCCCGGCCGCATCGGGAACTGGGGCGAATTCGTAAACTTGATCGTCGAGGTGGCGGGCGAGTGGCCCCAGGGTCGGATCCGGCGCGCGCTGGCGGCGCTGCTGGCCGCCGACCAGGCGCTCAAGGAGACCAGGATCTCGACCGAAGCGGGTGTGTTGACCGATCTCGTGCTGCAGATCGCGGCGCGGATGCCTGCCGAAGGAGCCGCGTGATGCGTCGTGGGTCGTGGGTCGTGGGTCGTGAATCGTGGCTCATCGGGGCAGCTGTGGTGGTGGTCTGCGCCTATGCGCCCATGCGCCTCAGCGCCCAGTCCGATTCGAGGCTCGTCGCCGCAGTGCGCCTGGCCCAGGAGGGTCAGGGTGACTCGGCCCGGGTGCAGGTGAAGCGGATCATCGATGTCACACCGGCGGCGAGCCCGCTCTACGCGGAGGCGCTGTATGCGGCGGGGTTGGTGGCGGCGAATACCGGGGAGATGGAGCGGCAATTCCAGCGGCTGGTGGTGGAGTTCAACGGCTCTTCCTGGTCGGACGATGCCCTGCTCAAGTTGATGCAGCTCAATTTCGCCCGCGGCGACCTCGCCGCCGTGGTCCGCACCGCCGAACGCCTCGCGAGCGACTATCCCCAGAGTGAAGTGATCCCCGAAGCCTCGCTCTGGGCCGCCCGGGCGTACTTCCGTCAGGCGAACAGCGCCGACGGCTGCCGCTGGCTGACCAATGGGCTCGCACGCTCGGATACGCTCGATGTGGAGTTGCGGAACGGACTCACCTTCTTGCATGGACGATGCGACCAGCCGGCCAGTGGGCAAGTGGGCCAGAGGGCAAGCGATTCCGCTGCCGCTCCGGCGCCCTTTGCACCGGTGCCTGACACGACACGCACCGCCCCAGCGCCCCAGCGCCCCAGCGCCTTCTCGATCCAAGTCGCCTCCTCCAGCACCCAGGCCCTCGCCGACGATCTCATCCGCCGGCTCGCCCGCGATGGCTTCGCCAACTCCTACATCGTGAAGGACGGCGCCGCGTTCAAGGTGCGGGTGGGTCGCCTGCCGCAGCGCGCCGACGCCGACACCCTCCTC
Organism: Gemmatimonadales bacterium; assembly: GCA_039917855.1. Lineage (GTDB taxonomy): Bacteria > Gemmatimonadota > Gemmatimonadetes > Gemmatimonadales > GWC2-71-9 > CAMLHU01. Next base: position 2,459 of record JBDSIR010000030.1, read on the forward strand.
GCGCGGGTGCGGGCCAAGTACCCCCAGGCGTTCATCGTCGAGGAACGCCCGTGAGCGGGAAGGCCGCGACGGACTCGCCGCTGATGGTGCAGTACCGCGAGATCAAGGCGCGGCACGCGCACGCGATCCTCTTCTTCCGGATGGGCGACTTCTACGAGATGTTCTTCGATGACGCGGAGCTCGCCGCCC
>JBDSIR010000031.1:0-22528 GCA_039917855.1 Gemmatimonadales bacterium
AATGCAACTGCGCCCCCGTTCCGTACGAAGAGGGTTGCTCGGCCTACTGATCCTTCTCCCTTCGACCGCGTGCGGCCCCTCCGCGGTGGAGCAACGGTTGGCACGGTCCGAGGCCCGCCTCGACAGCCTCGCGACCACGCTCACAGCAGTGACGACATACCTCCAACGCACCCCGGGCGAACTCGGCCCGCGCGCGACGGACTCGGCGACAGTGTCGGTGACGGGAGCTCCAGGCATGGGCCGGAGCGATGCGCCTGTGACCATCGTGGAATTCACCGACTACCAGTGCCCGCTCTGCTCGCGGCACGTGGCCACAACCCTCCGGGAATTGCGGCGGAAGTATATCGACACCGGCAAGGTGCGCTACATCGTCCGGGACCTCCCGCTGAGCATCCATCCGAACTCCCACATGCTCGCCGAGCGGCCCGTTGTGCGGCGGCGGTCGCGCCCGGGAGCTTTGAGGCATTTCACGACTCGCTCTTTGCCCACCACCGTGGGGCGACGGCGGATACCGTGCAGGCGCTCGCGGCTGCGGTGGGCCCCCCCCAGCCTGCCTTCAGCCAGTGCGCCAGTTCGAACCGGTTCGACGCCGCGATCGCCGCCGATGTGGCCACCGCCGAGCGTGTCGGGTTTACCGGGACGCCGTCGTTCGTGATCGGACGGACGACCGGCGGCGACTCGCTCACGGGGATGACGATGACCGGCGCCTATGCCCTGGGGTCGTTCGAAACGGAGATCGCCGCGGCCGCGGGGACGAAAAGCAACCGGACACACTGAACGGTGGTTCGGGCGCCACTGACCGAGGGCCAGGCGCCCAAGATATTCCCGCCCTCGTCCATTTTGCGGAGGTTTGATGCACAAGATCATTCGTCTCACTGCTGGCCTCGTCGGTACGTCCTGCTAGCATTCGCCGCGGGATGCGCCGACAGCAGCAACAGCACCGGCCCCACGGCCAACGAGCACCCGGCAGTACCGCAATTCACTCAGGCTGCATGCGCTCAGTGGTCGTGCCAGATCAACCAGTGCCAAGCTGACCCAGGGATTTACGGAGCGTGCTGCGTTTTGGCCGCCGACGCAGAGCACCCGGTCGCGAGCAAGCCGTCGTGCCAGGCTCCTGGGGGTGGAGGAGGCGCCAGCTATTGCGATTCAGGGAACAGCTACGCGACCTGCCTGGACAAGGCATACGACCAGAATACCTCAACTCAGGTCTGCCCGCTGGCCCCGTATGTTGACGTGGACGGGTTCGCATACAACCCGGGCACGGCGGGGTACAACACCGCCTTCCCGGAGTGCAGCTAAGTAAGGTAGTCTTCGGCCTGAGGTGCGGGAATCCGCGCCTCAGGCTGACGTCCGTCACAGGCCCCCACCCCCGCGCGCCACATGCCTCGCACCACCGTTCTTATGTTCCTGCAATTGGCCTCCTTCGTCGCGCTGCCGCTCGCCGCACAGAATCAGGTCGTGCGGGACCACCTGGAAGCGGACCTCACCGCAGCGGAGGGAGGGGGGAACACGCTCTCCCCACTGCATCTTCCGCCCGGATCCGACGTTCTCCAGGTTCAGCAGCTGCACGACGCCTTCCGCCTCCTGCTCGATCACCGTGCCGACGCGGAGCGACTCTCGGCGGCCATGACACAACTGTACGAGATCACCGTCCGGCACTCGGACTGGCCTTACGCCTGGCTCGGCCTCGGCCTCGTAAAGCTCCGCTTGGAGGAACTCGGAGCGCGGGAGATCAGGTCCGCCCACCAGCCGGCGGGGTCGGGGTGGCTCGTGAGCGCCCTCGCGGCGTTCGAACGCACCTTGCAGGTCGAGCCTGATCTGGGCCGGGCCGCCGCAGCGATTGCTGAGGTGATCCTCCGTAGCGAGTCCGAGGCCGTCCGGCGCCGGGGCTTCGTCACCCTCCGGGCATTCGCCACCCGGAACGTGATTGATGCCCGAACCGCGCTGGCCCTCGCCCGGGTGGCCGCGGCCTCGGGAGATTGGACGGAGGCCGATGGCTACCTGCGGAGGTACACCTCCACCGGAGCGGACCCGGCGGTCGGCGCATGGGAGCTCGCCAGAGTGCGATTCGCTCAGGGAGATGTCGCGGGAGGCACCCGGTCCTATTTCGAGGCCGCCGCCGGTCAGGGCGAGGCGGTCACCGCGCTGCTGACGGCCGACCTCGCGCTCGTCGCGGATTCGGCGGAACTCGCGGACTTCGCGCATATCGACGCCACCACGCGGGTGCACTGGCTTCGGGACTTCTGGGGGCGCCGAGAGGTCGCGGATGGCCGACCGGCAGGGTCGCGGTTGCCGGAACACTTCCGCCGGGTCCGGTACGCGTTCACCCACTTCGGCTACCGCGGTTCCATGCCGCAGTATGCGTTCGCACAGGTGTACCGCGGGGCGCCGCGAGGCTTGGACGATCGGGGCGTGATCTACATCCGCCACGGAGACCCGGACGAGCGGGCGACCTATCTGGGTGAGATGCGGACCTATATGAATGAGTCCTGGCTCTACTTTCGGCCGCCGGGCGACCTCATCTTCCACTTCGTGAGAATGGAGACCGCGGGCTTTCGACTCGTCGAGGACCTCGCCGTGATCATCAATCGGGCGGCGGGCACTCTTTCCGAGCTCTACACGAGCCGAGCTGCCTTCGGCCCACAGTACCTGCTGCTCGCGGGCCAGTATGAGATCATCGAGGCCCGGGGGCGGGTACGGGTGCAGGAGCCGTTGGGCATCAACCCGACCGTGCTGGAACGGCAGCGGGTCAAGACTCGGGAGCTGATCCGGCTCGGCACGACGACCGACTCGGATCCGCTCCACCTGGAGCGCTCCTGGGCGCCGATCGCGCAGATCTTCGGTACCGGGGGCACGGCGGAGGGGACGGGAGGCCTCCTCGTCGCCATCGCGCTCCCGGCCCCCCGCGCGTTTGCCCCCCTCCTCCTCCCGGGTGGCCGCGCGGGATACGTCCTTCGCGTCCGGACCACTGCCGCCGACGATTCCGGCCGGGTCACGGTCGACGTCGACTCGGTGCTCCGTCTCCAGACCCCCCGCCCCCTTGCCGCGGGGGAGTTCCTCAACATCGTCCTGCACTACCCCGTCACCCCTGGCGATCAGCGGGTCCGGGTGATCGTGGCCGACTCCCTCGGTGAAACGGGTGCGGTCAGGGTCCTCTCGGGCGTCCCGGTCGTCGCCCTGACCGCGGCATCGCTCGCCATGAGCGACCTGATCGTGGGCCGCGAGGGCTCAGGCGTCGAGTGGCAGCGCCCCGACGGCAGGAAGGTCATCCTCCAGCCATTGAATGCGTGGCTCCCGTCCGAGACACTCACCTTGGCCTTCGATTTGGGTGGCCTGACACCGGGCCAGCGCTACAAGGTCCGCATCGGCATCGCCGACCTCGGCGCCGATTCCACCCGGCCCCCCAGGGCCGCGGTCGAATTCGAGAACCAGGCCAGCGGGGCGCGGGAACTCATCACCCAGAGCCTCAACCTCCGGACCCTCCGGCCGGGCCGCTACCTCCTCACCGCCACGATCATCTCCGGTGACCGCACGATTCGGCGCGAGCGGCGGATCACGGTGGCTGCTGCTAGGTGAGATCTCGGTTTGGGGCTTTGGAGCTAAGGGCTGGGGGCTCGGGGCTAGGGGCTGGGGGCTCGGGGCTCGGGGCTCGGGGCTCGGCGTTAAGGGCCAACGGTCGAGGGTAGAGGGTGGAGGGTACCCTAGACTCTAGACTCTAGACTCTAGACTCTAGACTCTAGACCCCCGGCCCCTAGCCCCCATCCCTTGAACTAACCCCCTCACCCGACTAGACTTAGCCCGCTGTCCAACTATCCTCCTCGGCCCCACACCAGGGCCGGGGCACCCAGACCAAGGGAAGGTGTGATGACCCGTCCGTACGAGGTGGTCTATATCTTCGACGCAGTCCTCGAAGAGGCCGCCATCAATGAGCGACTCGCTCGCTTCCATGCCCTGATCCAGATCGCCGGCGCCGAAGATCCCCAGGTGAACCACTGGGGGAAGCGCACGCTTGCGTATCCCATCAAGAAGCATGAGACCGGCTACTACGTCGTGGCCAAGTTCGAGTGCGACACCACGTCGCTCCCGGAGTTCGAGCGCGCCATCAAGCTCGAGGAGAGCGTGCTCCGCTTCCTCGTCGTGGCCAATGACGGCCCCCAGCCGGTCCCCGCGATCGCTGCCAAGTCCACCGAAGAGGACGACGACTGATGCGCGGCAAGAACAAGACCTGCGCGATCTGCGAGTCGGGCGTTCGCGTGGTGGATTTCAAGGATGAGCGGACCCTGACTCGCTTCCTCACGGAACGCGGCAAGATCCTCCCGTCCCGGCTCTCGGGCGCCTGCTCGCGCCATCAGCGGCAGATCGGCACCGCCATCAAGCGGGCCCGCCAGCTCGCCCTGATCCCGTACATCAAGGGCCAGGGCACCTGACCGCAGCGGTCGGTGCTCGGCCAGTGCGGCCCCGGGTCACTCTCGGGGCCGCGCTCACGTTGGGCCTGTTCGTCCTCTCGGGTCCGGCCCCGTTCGTTCTGCTCCCCCTCGGCCTGCTCATCCTCCTGTCGCGCCCCGACCGCCTCGCGCTCTGGATCTGGCTCGCTGGCTGCACCTTGTGGACCGAGTTGTGGCTCGCGTCACCTGGCGGGATCGCCGGACAGACCCTCAAGGCCTGGGTGGTCCTGGCCGCCGGGATCTTCGTCCTCCTGGCGCTCCACCCCACCCGTCGGGCCTTCGATGCCGCGCTCGGCGCCGCGCTCGGTGCCACCTGCGGGGTGCTGGTCTGGCTCACTGCCTTCCGGATCCCCCTCTCGCAGGTCGCCGGGGATGGGCTCCGGACCGTCTGGGACATTTACCGCCAGATGGGCGACGCGCTGCCGCCCTTCCGCGACGCCGCGAACGACGCCGCCGATTCGGCGTCGATGCTGGCCACGATCTTTCCCGCCGGGGTGATCCTCTTCGGCCTCGGCGGGCTCTTGCTGGCTTGGCGTTGGTATCATCTCCTGGTGACCGAACCGGTCGGCGCCCCAGCCGGGCCCTTTCGTGAATTCCGTTTCAGCGATCATCTGATCTGGCTGCTGGTGGCCGGAATGGCGGGAACGGTCGCCCAACTGAGCGGGCTCCTCCCCATCGGCACCATCTGGCCCGCCAACCTGCTGGTCCTCGCCGGTGCGCTCTACGGCGCCCGGGGCCTCGCGGTCCTCTGGTCCTCGATCGCCGGCTGGCCCGCACCGGTCTTGCTGCTGGCCGGCACCGCGGTTCTGTTTCTGGCACCCTTCGCGTTCACCGGCCTCCTCGGGGTCGGGCTCGCGGATACCTGGCTCGATTTCCGGCGCCGCGCGGCGGCCGCCTCAGGAGAATGACCGTATGGAAGTGATCCTCCGTCAGGACGTCCCCTCGCTCGGCACGGCGGGACAGATCGTCAAGGTGAAGCCCGGCTACGCCCGGAACTACCTCTTCCCCAGGAACCTCGCCTACGAGGCCACCGAGGGGAACAAAAAGCGGATCGCTGCCGAGCAGGCGGCGCAGGGCACCAGGCGTGCGGCCGAGAAGGCCGAAGCCGAGGCGTTGGCCGGGAAACTGGGCGCGGTCCCGGTGCTGATCACCGCCAAGGCGGGCGACGAGGGCAAGCTGTTCGGTTCGATCGGTGGCAATGACATCGCCGAGGCGCTGGCCAAGATGGGCCACTCGGTCGACAAGCGGCGTATCGACCTCGAACACCCCATCAAGGCGGTGGGCGAGTACACCGTGCCGCTCAAGCTCCACGCCGATGTGACGGCGCGCATCCGGGTGACGGTCCAACCCGCCTGATGACTCGCTCCGGGCTGATGTACGTCGACGGCCCGCGCCTCGCGCGCGGGCTCTTCGCGGCGACGGAATGGGTGTGGGGCCGCCGGGAAGAGATCAACCGCATCAACGTCTTCCCCGTTCCCGATGGAGACACCGGGACGAATTTGTGCCTGACCCTCCGCTCCGTTGCCGACGCCCTCCGGGCCCTCGGCGACTCGCCGCTCCCGGACACCGTGCAGGCGATGTCACGTGGCGCGGTCCTCGGTGCCCGCGGCAATTCCGGGATGATGTTGGCCCACTTCCTCCTCGGCTTCGCCGAGGCGAGCGGCCAGCGACTCACCCTCGATACTCGCGAGCTGGCGCAGTGCCTCGCCGCCGGCGCGGCCCACCTCGAGACTTCGGTCGACGAGCCCCGCGAAGGGACCATTCTCACCGTCGCGCGCGAAGTGGCCCAGGCCGCCATTCGCACCTCCACCAGCACCGAGGACTTCCGCGCCTTCATGGATGCCCTGCTCTTGGAGAGCGAGGCCTCGCTCGCCCGCACCCCCGAACTGCTGCAGGTCCTCCGCGACGCCGGCGTGGTCGACGCCGGTGCCAAGGGCTTCGTGCTGATGGTCGAAGGGATCGTCCGCTACATGAAGGGCGACCCGATCGAGGCCGCCGACGACGTCCCCCGCTCCACCGAGGCCGATTTCGCCCCCGCCGCGTATGCCGCCGTGGCCGCCGAGCGTGATTTCCACTACTGCACCGAGGTGATGGTGAAGGGGGCGTCGCTCCCCCCGTCCAACGAAGTCCGCGCGGCGATGCGGCCGTTCGGAGGTTCCCTCGTGGTAGTGGTGGCCGGCGGACTCCTCAAGGTCCATGTGCACACCGACACCCCCGAGGCCGTCTTTAGTTTAGCAGCGCGCTGGGGGAGCATCGAATTCACCAAGGCCGAGGACATGCGGGCGCAGCATCGCCAGCTGGCGCACGGAGACCGGCGGCCGGTGGCCGTGGTGGCCGACAGCTCGGCCGACCTCCCCGATGCGGTACTCGACCGACAGCACATCGCGCTGGTCCCGTTGCAGGTGATCTTCGGCGACCGGACCTACCGCGACCGGGTGGAGCTCAAGCCGGAGGAGTTCTACCGGCTGATGGCACAATCGAAGGTGCCCCCCACCACCTCGCAGCCGACGCCGGCCGATTTCATCCAGGCGTTCCGCGATGCCAAGGTGGCGGCGGACGAAGTGGTGGCGGTGCTCCTCTCGGGCGCGCTCTCGGGCACGCTGCAGTCGGGTGCCGCGGCGGTGAAAGCGGCGGGGCTCAAGGGGATCCACCTCGTGGACAGCCGGAGCGCCTCCCTCGGCGTCGGGCTCCTCGCCCTCCGGGCGACCGAGCTGGCCGAGTCGGGATGGGCAGCCAAGGAGATCGCCGCGGAGCTGGTGCGGATCCGCTCCCAGTCGGGATGCTTCATCACCGTCGACCGGTTCGACAACCTCCTCCGGTCGGGGCGCGTGAGCAAAGGCAAGGCGTGGCTGGCGGGGATGCTCGATGTGAAGCCGATCCTCGGCCTGGATGCCCGCGGAGCGATCGTCCCCGTCGACCGGGTCCGGGGCCGCGAGAACGTGGTCCCCCGGGTGCTCTCGCTCCTCGACAAGGCCCTCACGCCCCGGCCCAAGGCGCTACGATTCGGGGTCGTCCACGCCGAGGCACCCGAGGCCGCGGAGCGGGTGCGGACCGCCTTGGCGGCGGCGTTCCGACCCAAGGATGTGATCGTGAACCTTGCCACCGGCGTCCTCGGCGTCCATGTCGGGCCCGGCGCGTGGGCGGTCTTCTGGCAGGTCGAGGATGGGGTTCCCGGAGGGGCGGCGTGAAGAGCACCCTCCCTCCGGCGGTCGCTGCGGCCATCGAGGCGATCGCCGACCTCAAGGGCCTGGAGATCGTGGTCCTCGATCTGCGCGGGATGACGGATGCGACGGACTGGTTCGTCGTGGCGAGCGGCACCTCGGACACCCACGTGCGCGGCCTGGCCGACGCGGTGACCCGGGCGCTGCAACCCCTGGGGCAGCGGCCGCATCACGCTGAAGGACTGACCCAGGGTCGCTGGGTGCTGCTTGATTTCGTGGATATCGTGGTCCATCTGTTCCATCCGGAGGCGCGCGCTTTCTATCGTCTGGAGCGGCTGTGGGGCGATGCCCCGATGCTCCGGGCCGGCTAGCGGCCCCGTGGAGGTGTCAATGAGGTCCATCCTGCGCAGGGCCCTGCTCACTGCGGCGTTCCTCGCCGTTCCTGCGCTCGTCGACGCGCAGTACTTCGGACAGAACCGCGTCCAGTACCGCACCTTCGACTTCAAGATCATCCGGACCGAACACTTCGACGTCTATTTCTACGAAGAGGAACGGGAGGCCGCGCTCGATGCCGCCCGGATGGCCGAGCGCAGCTATACCCGGCTCTCGCGGATCCTGGACCACAAGTTCAGCGAGCGGAAGCCGATCATCCTGTACGCGTCGCACTCGGACTTCGCGCAGACCAACGCCGTTCCCGGTGGGGTGCGGGAGGGGGTCGAGGGGGTCACCGACGCCTACAAGCACCGCAACGTGCTCCCCTTCCCCGGTTCCTACGCCGAATTCGAGCACGTGCTGACGCACGAGATGACGCACCAGTTCCAGTACGACGTCTGGGCCCGCGGTCGCGCCGGGAACGTCGGCGCCCTCGTCGCGATCAACCCCCCGGGCTGGTTCGTCGAGGGGATGGCCGAGTACCTGTCGATCGGCCCTGTCGACCCCAACACCGCCATGTGGGTGCGCGACGCCGCGCTCGACGGGAAGCTCCCCACGATCGAACAGATGACGTATGACCCCTACATCTTCCCCTACCGGTACGGCCACGCGCTGCTCGCCTACATCGGTGAACGGTGGGGCGACGAGGCGGTGGGCGTGCTGCTCAAGGGGACCCTGGCCGGCGGCCTCGAAGGCAGCGTCCGGCGCACCCTCGGCATGAACACCGAGCAACTTTCGGAGGAATGGCACGACGCCGTCCAGCGGCGCTTCCTCCCGGCCATCCGCGACAAGGAGAAGGCTCGCGACTTCGCGAGCGAGCTCCTCTCGAAGCATCGCGACGGCGGGACGTACAACATCGCCCCGGCGCTCTCCCCCGACGGGTCGCAGGTGGCGTTCTTCAGCGAGCGGAGCGGTTACACCGTCGATCTCTATCTGGCCGACGGCATCACCGGCCGGGTGCGGCGGCGACTCCTCAAGAGCACGGCGTCGAGCAACTACGAGTCCTACCGCTTCATCAATTCGTCGGTGAGCTGGAGCCCGGATGGTCGCTTCCTCACCAGCGCCGCCAAACGCGGGCCGAAGGACGACATCCTGGTCATCGATGTCCGCCGGAACCGGATCGCCCACCGGATCCAGATCCCCTTGGCGGGGATCACCAACCCGTCGTTCAGTCCCGACGGCAAGCAGATCGTCTTCAGCGGCCTCGAGGGCGGACTCTCCGACCTGTTCATCGTCAACATCGACGGGACCGGGCTGCGCCGCCTCACGCACGACAAGTTCGCTGACTTGAACCCCGTCTGGTCGCCCGACGGCCGCTACCTCGCGTTCGTCACCGATCGCGGCCCCGGCACCGACTTCAGCACGCTCACGGTCGGTGAATTCCGCATCGCGCTCTACGACCTGCAGGAGAACACGGTCGTCGCCCTGGATCAGATGGACCGGGGCCGGAACGTGAGCCCGCAGTGGTCGCCCGACGGCCAGCAGCTGGCCTTCGTCTCCGACCGGAACGGCGTCGCCAACATCTACCTGTACGACGTCGCGGCGCGCGACATCTACCAGCTCACCGATCTGTACACCGGGGTGCAGGGGATCACGCCGATCTCCCCCGTACTCTCGTGGGCGCGCGAGGTCGACCGGATGGCGTTCGTGTACTACCAGAAGAACGAGTTCGACGTCTACACGGTCGTCAATCCGCGGTCGCTCAAGCGCGCGGTGTATCGCGATACCACCACCGGCCCGCCCCTCCTCGCCCAGCTCAACGTCACCTCGCCCGATCGCGGGACCCGTGGCCTCGCCGCCACCTCGCCGCGCCTCGGCCCCATCTCGGACGACAGCGCCCGTGCTCCCGCCGACACGACCGCGGCTCCGGCGCCCCCCTCGACCGGCGGCAGCTTCTATCGCGGCACCCGAGGGTTTCGGGTGGCCGACAGCGCCCCCGCCCCCGACTCGACGGTTCGAGCGCCGATCTCGGTGACGCAGATGCTGGCCGACGACACGATCAGCCTCCCCGACACGGCGGAATTCACCGTGCGGCGGTATCGGGTCCGGTTCACCCCCGACTACGTCGCGCCTCCCACCCTGGGGTACACCCGCGACAACTTCGGCCGCGGGATCTACGGCGGCACCACGGTGGTCCTGAGCGACCTGCTCGGCGACCGGAGCCTGATCTTCTCGGGGTACATCAACGGCCGCATCGACGAGGCCAGCGTCCTTGCGGCCTATGCCACACAGCGCTCCCGCATCAATTATGTGGTGGGGCTGCAGCAGCAGCCATACTTCTACCTGGCCCCCAGCCGGATCGTGGTCGACAGTCCGAGCGTGGGCGAGAATACCTTCGTCACGAACGTCCGACGGATCGTGCTCCGGAGCGCCTTCGCGCAGGCATCCTACCCGATCAGCCGGTTCCGGCGGGTCGAGGTCGGCGTCGAGGCCACCCACCTGGACGACGGCATCCGGCAGTTCCGCGAACCGTACGAGCCGTTCAGCGGCATCCAGACCCGCGACGTCCAGACCTCGCTCATCGACCTCCCGGGTGCCGACTACATCCGGCCCTCGACGGCGCTCACGTTCGACAACACCGTCTTCGGCTACGTCGGCCCCTTCATCGGGCGGCGGAGCCGGGTCGAGGTCTCCCGCGCCTTCGGTGACTGGAACATCACCCAGTTCAGCGCCGACTACCGGCGCTACGATCGGCTCTTGGGCCCCTTCGTCTTTGCCAGCCGCGGCCTCTTCATCGGGCGCATGGGCACCGAGGCGAATCTCGCGCCGATCTTCCTCGGCTCCACCGAACTGCTCCGCGGCCACACCGCGGGATCCTACTACCGCAATGAGTGCGCGTCGGTCAGCGACCCCGGCACCTACACCGGGTGCGCCGCCCTCGACCAGCTGGTCGGCAACTCGGCGGCGCTGGTGAGCGCAGAACTGCGCTTCCCGCTCCTCAACGCCTCGCTCGGGTTCGTCCCCATCGGCTTCCCGCCCATCGAGGGCGCCTTCTTCTGGGACGCCGGCGTCGCGTGGCAGCCCAACTCGGTGGTCCGGTCTTCCCGCACCGCGAGCGACGACATCATCCGCTTCCGGAAGCCCCTGCAGACCATCGGCTTCTCGATCCGGGGCAACCTCCTCGGCTTTCTGATCCTCCGGGGCGACTACAGCGTGCCGCAGCAGCGGAACGGCATCGGCGGCTTCTGGACCGTGTCGATCGGACCGACCTGGTAGCCGACGGTGGGGCGCTGGGGCGGTGGGTGATCGATCGACGGACTCGCACTACTGGGCGGGTCCGCCGCTTTTATGGAGGTCGGTCCAGCGCCGCAGCGCCTACGCGCCTCAGCGCCTCTCTATTGTACCGCCCTGCCCAATCCGCTAAAATTGGGGCCGTGCTCCTCTCCGCCAGACCGCTCTCCCTCCTTGTCATCACCGGGCTCGCCGCCTGCGGCTCTGGCGGCCCCCCTCAGATCCCTGACGCCGGGGGGCGACAGGTGGTCGCGGTCTCGGTCCTCCGCTGGCCGACCGCGGGCGGCACGCCCACGCTCTACCGCCTGCCGTCGCTCCAACCCGCCCTCTGGGACGCTCGCGGGACCACTCCCGCCCTCAAGCGGGTGGTCGGCGCCGACATCGACCAACGCCAGGCCTTCGCGCTCGACGCCAAGGATGGCGTCGTGGCGCTGGACCTCGAATCCGGACGCAGCCGCCCCTTCCTCACGGATGTGGTGGCGGCCGACGCGGGGCCCGATGGCGCCGTATACGCGGTCGCCAAGGATCGGACCCTCAGCTCGGTAAGCGGCCGGCTGCCCACCGCCTTCCCCGGCAAACTGCCGGGCATCCCGGTCGCGCTCGTGGGGACCGGCACCGACCAGGTCTACGCCCTCGTTCCGGGAGACTCCGGTCTGGTCATCGCGCGGCAGGGGCAGTCCCCCCGCCGCGAGCTCTTCCCGGGCATCGGTGTGGTCCACACCCGCTGGGGCGACCTCCTGGCGGCCGCGACCGAAACGGAGGTGCAGCTCTACGAGCCGGCGGCCAATCGGCCGCGCCGCACCCTCGATATCGGCGGGATGCCGGTAGCGCTCGCGTTCTCGCCATCGGGGCATCGCCTCTATGCCGTGGCCGAGGGATCCGACGAGGTCCAGCGCTACGATCGCTACAGCCTCGGGCGTCTGGGTACCATCGACATCCCTGCCCCGGCCAGCGACCTCCGTCCCGATCCGCTGGGCCGCTTCCTGCTCGTACGACCCGCCCAAGGGGACTCGGTCTGGGTCCTCGACGTCGTGAAGAGCGAATTCCTCGGCTCGTTCACCACCGGCTGGGGGCCCGACCTCCCGATGATCGCGGCGGGCCGCTGGCTCCTCGTGCGCGAGGGCGCCGACGTGGTGGCCTACGACCTCTTCGACGCCGAGTTCAGCGCCACTGGCCGCCTCAGGGGAGGCGCCGCGGACCTGTACCAAGTGCTCGATTGGGCGCCGCGCGCCGAAGGACGGACGACCACGGAGCCCGACAGTATCGCGGCGGCCGCAGCCACGCCGACCGCCGACCGCGCCACGATCTACGTGCAACTCAGCTCCTCGCAGAACCCGGCCTGGGCCGAGGAGCTCGCCAACAAGCTCAAGTCACAGGGCCTGCCCGCCTCGGTGATCCGTCCCAAGCGGCAGGACGAGTTCTACCGCGTGGTGCTCGGCCCCTACTCCTCGCGTGAATCGGCCGACTCCGCCGGGACGCGCCTGGGCCAGCCCTACTTCCTGTACCTGCCGGAGGAACGCCGATGAAGCTCTCCAAGCTCGAGCTGTCGGGATTCAAGTCGTTCGCCGACACCGTCACGCTCGACTTCGGCCACGGAGTCACCGCTATCGTAGGGCCCAACGGGTGCGGCAAGTCGAACGTGTCGGACGCGGTACGGTGGGTGCTCGGTGAGCAGTCGGCCCGGCTCCTCCGCGGCGGCACGATGGAGGACGTGATCTTTCAGGGGTCGTCCGGCCGGCGGCCGGTGAACTTCACCGAGGTCTCCCTCTACCTCGACAACACCGACGGCGACCTTCCCATCTCCTACAAGGAGGTGGTCATCACCCGCCGGCTCTCCCGCTCCGGGCAGTCGGATTACCTGCTCAACAAGTCCGCCGTCCGTCTCCGCGACATCCAGGACCTCATCCGGGGCACCGGGCTCGGCTCCGATGCGGGGGTGGTGATCGAGGCCAAAGCGATCGACCGGCTCCTCTCCGACCGGACCGAAGAGCGCCGTTCGCTCTTCGAGGAGGCGGCGGGGATCGGGCTATACCGTGACCGCAAGCAGAGCACCGAGCGACGCCTCGAGGAGACGGCCCAGGATCTCCAGCGGGTGGAAGACCTGATCGCCGAGGTCCAGAGCCAGATCCGGTCGCTCGCCCGCCAGAAGGGGAAGGCGGAGCGGCACACCAAGTTGATGGAAGAGAAGTTCGCGGTCCAGCTGACCCTCGCCCGTCGCCAGCTGGAACAGATGGAGGAACGGCTCGCCCATCACGGCACGCGGCGTGAGGCGCTCGCGACCGAACTCCCCGAGGCGCGCGAAGCCCTCGGCGGGCAGGAATTGGCTCGCGAGGAGGCCGCCCGCGCCCGGGCGTCCATCGAAGCCGAGCGCACGGAGATCGTGCGCCGGCTGGGCACCGTGCGCGTCGAACTCGGCCGGCTCGATGGCGACCTCGCCCTGGCGGCCGAGCGGCTCGCCAACGCCGCCACGCGCAAACTTCGCGCGGGCGAGGAGCGGAATGCGCTCGAATCCCGCATCGTCGCGGCCGGCCGGGAGCGCGAGGCCGCGGCCGAGGAGCGCCGTGCCGCCCTCGCCGAGCACGCACGCATCCAGGGGGAGCTCGGCTCGCGCACCGCGGCGGAGCAAGTGGTCCGCGACCAGCTGGCCCAGGCCCGACAGGCGGTGCGCCAGCTTGAAGAAGAGGTGCAGCGGCATGTCACCACCCTCAACGCCCTCGAAGGGGAACGTGGCGCGCTCGAACGCGACCTGCTCTCCCTGCGGGAACAGGCGGGGCACGCCGAGACTCGGCAGTCACAGCTGCGCGCTGAGCTTGCGACCGGCGAACGCCGCCGCGACGAGGCACTCGAGGCGTCCGAGCAGTCCGCCCAGGGATCCCGTCAGGCGGCGCAGCGCGCTGAACACGCTCGCCACGAGGTCGCCGAGACGCGGCGCCGCGAGGCACTCGAGCGCGGTGATCGCCGCGCGGCCGAAGAGACCCTCGCCCAGGTGAGCGCGCGTCGCCAGGCGCTGGCGGACCTCGAGCGCGACCGCGTGGGCCTCGCACCCGGTGCGGCCGCGCTCCTCGCGGCCCGTGAACGCTTCGGGGATGCGGTGCTCGGCCCTCTCTCAGATTTCATCACCACCAGCCGGGAGGACGCCGATCTCGCCGAGCGCCTGCTGGGTGAGTGGCTGCACGCCGTGCTCGTTCGCGACCGCGCCGCGGTGAGCGCGATCCTGGCGTGGCATCAGGAGACCCAGCCCGGCGCGCTCGTCCTGCTCCCGGTCCGCCCGGGACCGACCGGCGGCGGCGGGCGGAACATCGGCCACGGCCTGCAGTTGCTGGAGCCCGCCACCGCGTGGGTGCAGGCGCTCGTCGCCGGCTCGGAAGTGCTCGATCCGGCCGGACGCGCGCTCCAGCGCCCCAACGGGGCGGTGTATCTCTCGACCGGACAGGCCCAGCAGGGTCCGCTCCGTCGCCGCGCCGATCTCGAGTCGCTGGCCGGAGACCTGGTCACCGCCGAAGCGCGGCTGCAGTCCACCGCCGCGGCACTCTCGGCCACCATCGCCCGGCTCGCGGAGCTCGAAAAAGCGCTCGAACTCGCGACCGAAGGGGCCGAGCAGGCGCGCGAAGCCGAACGTGCCACGACGGCCCAGCGGGAAGATGTCGCCCGGCTGATCGGCACGCTCACGCGCGATCTGGGTGAACTGGAACGCCAGGGTGTGGTCGCCCAGGAGCGCCTCGGCAAGGCCGAACGCCGGATGGCCGAGATCGACCAAGCCCTCACCACCGGGGACCTCGCCCGGGTGAAACAGGACGAAAGTCTCGCCGAATCGCGGGTGCGGTTGACCACCCTCGAAGGGGATCAGGAAGGGGCCCGCGAGGCCCGGGTCCACTGGCAGGTGCAGGAGGCCCAGGTCGCGGCACGCCTGCAGGCCGCCACCGAGCGGGACGCGCGCGCCGAGCGCACCGCGACCGAAGCGCAGGGGCTGCTCCAGGCGCTGGCCGACGAACTCGCCCGCCTCGACGGTGACATCCGCGCACTCGACACCCAGCGGGCCGATCAGGGGGAACTGCGCGCGGAGCGCCGGATCGCCCTGCTCGAGCTCGAGGCCGCGGCCTCGGATGTCGAGATCGGCGCCGGCGAGGCGGAGGCTGCCCTGATGGCCGCCGAACAGACGCTCACCGCCGGCCGCCACGCCGTCGAGGCGATGACCGAGGAGCACCACGCCCTCGCCCTGGAGGCGACGGAGCTGTCCGGGCGGCGGCGGAACATCGTCGAACGGATCGAGGCCGAGTGGCGCAAGCCCCTCGATCACCTCCTCGCCGAGGCGCCGATCCTCGACCTCGACCTGGAGTCCCTCGAGAACGAGGCGACCCGCATCGTGGACCAGCTGGAGCAGATCGGGCCGGTCAACGCCCTCGCCTTCGAGGAGTACGCCGAGGAGTCGAAGCGGCTCGAGTTCCTCATCGCCCAGCGGGACGACCTCGTCGCCGGTCGCCAGTCGCTGCAGCAGGCCATCCGCGAGATCGACACCACCGCGCGCGCGATGTTCCTGGAGACCTTCGAGGCGATCCGCCTCAATTTCAACACCGTCTTCCAGACCCTTTTCGGCGGGGGCGAGTGCGAACTGCGCCTCGCGACCCCTGACGAGCCGCTCGACAGCGAGATCGAGATCCACGCCGCGCCGAAGGGCAAGCGCACCCAGCGGATCCACCTGCTGAGCTCGGGCGAACGGACCCTCGTCGCCACTTCCCTGCTCTTCGCGATCTACCTGACCAAGCCGAGCCCCTTCTGCCTGATGGACGAGGTGGACGCTCCGCTCGACGACGCCAACGTGGGACGGTTCACCAAACTGCTCGACGAGTTCAAGGTGTCGACCCAGTTCATCGTCATCACCCACAACCCGCGGACCATGCAGGCGGCCGACGCGGTCTACGGCGTGACGATGCAGGAACCGGGGGTCAGTACCATCGTGGGGGTGCGGCTCGGCGAGAACGTGGCCGCTTAGGCCTCCCCCTCTCCCGACAGGGAGAGGGGACCGGGGGGAGAGGCTGGACGTAAGTTCAACATCCGTATAGGCTTGTCACAGCGGTGTCTCCCCTGACCCCGCTGTTTTCGTCTCTGAGAGGTCGCAATGCTCGTCATCATGCGGCACGACGCTACCGCGGAGGAGATCCGGGACGTCGTCGCCGTCATCGAAGAGATGGGATATCAGGCCCGGCCGATGCCGGGGCGCCAGCGCACGACCGTCGGCGTCGTCGGGAACGACGGCCGGGTCGACGGCGACCGGCTCGCGGCGCTCGCCGGGGTCTACGAGTGCCTTCACGTCACCCCGCCCTACAAGCAGGCCTCGCGCGAGTGGAAGCAGGAGCCGACCATCGTCCGACTCCCCGGGGGCCTCACGGTCGGCGGCGATGACGTGGTGGTGATGGCGGGGCCCTGCTCGGTCGAGACCGAGAAGCAGATCATCGCCGCCGCCCACGCTGTGCGTGACGCCGGCGCCACGATCCTCCGCGGCGGCGCCTACAAACCGCGCTCCTCGCCCTATTCCTTCCAGGGGCTCGGCCTCCCGGGGCTCAAGCTCCTGGCCAAAGCACGCGAGGAGACGGGGCTCCTCATCGTCACCGAGGCGATGGACCCGGAAGGAGCCGACCTGGTCGCGGAACACGCCGACATCATCCAGATCGGGGCACGCAATATGCAGAACTACTCCCTGCTCAAGCGCGCCGGGAAGCTCAAGAAGCCGGTACTCCTCAAGCGGGGCCTCTCCGCCACGATCCAGGAGCTCCTCCTTTCGGCCGAGTACATCCTGGCGGAGGGGAATCCCGACGTGATCCTGTGCGAGCGCGGGATCCGAAGCTTCGACTCCCAGACCCGGAATCTCATGGACCTCGCGGCCATCCCGGTGGTGAAGAAGCTCTCCCACCTCCCCATCGTGGCCGATCCAAGCCACGGCACCGGACTCCGGGAGTTCGTCCCGCCGATGGCCCGCGCGGCGATCGCGGCCGGCGCCGATGGTCTCCTGGTCGAAGTGCATCCCCAGCCCGACCGCGCCCTCTCCGACGGCGCCCAGACCCTTTCGCCCGTGCAGTTCGAGAAGATGATGCGCGAGGTGCGCGCCATCGCGGAAGTCATCGGTCGGCGGGTGGCAGAACCGGCGGGGATGCGGGGATGATGGACCGTCGGCATGGACGCGCTCGGAACCGTCCCGAGCATCGCGAGGGACCTGGCCAGGTCCCTCGGTCGCTTCGCGCCCTCGGGACGGTTCCGATCCTGCTTGCCCTCCTTTCCGGCAGCCCGCTCCGGGCCCAGGCGCCCGACCCCGTCGCGATCCTCGACCGCGCGGCCCGGGTCTACGCCACCGCCGGGGGGATGCAGGCCCAGTTCCGACAGGTCATCGACGATCCGATGATCGGCACCTTCCGAAGCCGTGGCCACCTGGCGCAGCGAGGCCCCGACAAGTTCGCGATGCGCTTCACCGATCCCCGCGGCGAGGCGCTGGTGATGGATGGGACGAAGCTCTGGGTCTACACGCCGAGCACCACGCCGGGCCAGGTCTTGCGGATGCCGCAACCCATCGGCCCAGGGGCGCCGAATCTCGTCGCCTGGCTCCTCGACCGCCCTTCGGACCGCTACTTCGCACGTTGGATCGGGAGCGATACCACTCGGGGCGGGGCCGACATCCTGATCCTGACCCCCCGCGATTCGACCCTCCCCTTCAGCTCCGCGACCGTGGCATTCGCCCGCACCAACGGCCTGCCGCGCCGGATCGAGATCACCGAACGGCGGGGCACCCGGCGCACGCTGAGCCTCAGCCGCGTGCGGGATGGCCACCGGATCTCGGCGTCGACGTTCAGGTTCCGCGTCCCGAGCGGCGTGCGGGTGGTGGATCAGTAGCGCGGGGGGAGTGCCAGTAGTGAGCGGGCGAGAACGCGAGAAAGCGTGAAAGAGAAGCTCCTCTTTCACGCTTTGATCTTGCGCGCCCACTCGTCCCTTGCACTCGCCCCTCATCACTCCTGTAAGGCCAGCTCCACCGCTCGAGCCCGCCCGCTCGCCAGCCCCGCCATCCGCGCCAGCCGCAGCGCTTCCAGCGACAACGCCACGTAGGCCGCGCGCTCCGTCCCAGTCAACAGCGCAAGGTGACGGCGCACCGTTTCGACATCCCCCCGTCGCACCGGACCTGTGAGCGCTCCGACCGCGCCCATCGCCTCGACATTCGTGAGCGCCCCCTGCCAGAGGGGGAGGTAGAGTTTCGCCGCCAGCGCAGGCGGCACTCCCCCTTCCACCGCCACCCGCTCGGCCATCGCAAAGAGGGCGGTGCCGAGGTTGGCCACGAGCACCGCGCCCGCATGATAGGCGACCTTGGCGGCGGAAGTGATCTCGGCGGCGTGCATTCCCAGGGCCTCCGCCAGGCGGTGCCCAGAGGCCACCGCGGCGGCGTCTCCTTCGATCACCGCGTACGCCCCTCGCAGCCGCTCCGCCGCCGTCGCGGGATCGGCCACGGTCTGCACCGGCGCGAACGAACCCAGCGCCGCCCCCGTCCCTGCCAGGGGGGCCAGGGCGGTGCGGTCACATGCGCCGGAGGTATGGAGCACGACGTGAGCGGACGTGATCGCGCCGGCCCGGACGAGCTCGGCGGCCACGTCGGCGATGGCGTCGTCAGGGACCGCGACCACGACGAGGGGCCGCTCCTTGAGTTGACCCCGCCATTCGTCGACGACGTTTCGGCCCAGCAGCACGACCCCCCACCCCGCCCCCTCGAGCGCCCGCGCCAGACCGTTGCCGAGCCGCCCGGGGCCGATGATGGCGACGCGAGGCGCGGCGCTCACCGCGGGAGGGTCGAGTCGGCGGGGAGGAGACGGAGGAGCGCCTGCGGCGTCGCCGCCTGGCGGAGGAGCGTGACCGCGGCCTGGAGCTGCGGGTCGTTCGCGCGGCGGCGGCGCAGTTCCGATTCGCGACCGAATACGTAGCGAGCCAGGTCGGAGGCGAGCCACGAATCGATCAGGGGGCGCCCCGCGGTCCAGACGGCGTCATTCACCCGGACGTTCCGTGCGATGAGGCGGGCACGCACCGTCCGGCGCATCTCCTCGGTCACGACGAAGTCCTCGCGGGTGATCGACTTCTGTTCCCGCGCCTCCAGTGCGTAGGCGGTGGTGATGTCGCGGAAGTCGCCGAAATGACTTCCCAGCGCCTCGGCCAGCGCGCGGGCGCCGGCACCGAGGGTCCCGTCGACCACCGGCAGGTCGGGGAGGATCCCGCCACCACCCCGGACCCGTCGTCCGGCGTCGGTGCGATGGGTCGCGGTATCGCGCGGTACCCGCGCCGTGTCGGAAAGCACCGAGTCGATGGCGTGCGGCTTCTGGATCAGGCGCCCCGAAGGGGTATACCAGCGCGACGTGGTGATCTTGAGCGCCGTACTGTCGCCCAGATCGTACACCGTCTGGACCAACCCTTTGCCGAATGTCGGCTCCCCCACCAGCACCGCGCGGTCGTGGTCCTGCAGGGCGCCGGCGACGATCTCCGCCGCGCTGGCCGTGCCCTCGTTCACCAGGACCACGATCGGCAGGTCCGGCCAGCGCTGGGCCGCACCGTCCGACCAGGTCTGGGTGGTCCCCGGGGCGCGCCCGTGGGTGCTGAGCACGACCTGGCCTCGATCGAGGAAGAGGTCGGCGATCCCCACTCCTTCGTTCAAGAGTCCACCCGGGTTGTTCCGGAGATCGAGCACCAGCGACTTTGCCCCGACGGCGACCAGGCGCGTCACCTCACGCTCGAGCTCGAAGGCCGACGAGTCGGCCACCGGATTGAGCGCGACGTACCCGACGCCCCCCTCGAGGATCACGCCCGGCGTCACCGAATGAACGTGGATCTCCGCCCGGGTGAGTTCATACGTCACCATCGTGGTCCGGCCCGGATGGCGCACGCCCACGCGCACTTTCGTCCCCGCGACCCCGCGCAGGTGGCGAAGGGCCGCATCGCCATTCCATCCCTTGGTCGACACCCCATCGACCTCGACCACCCGATCACCGGTGCTGAAGCCGGCCCGATCGGCCGGCGTGTCGGGCAGCGGCGCGACCACGGTGATCCAGCCATCCCGGACGTCGATCTGGATGCCGATCCCGCTGAAATTGCCGCTGGTGGCTTCGTGGAGCCCCTCGTAGTCGGCGCCTTGCAGGAGCACGGTGTAGGGATCGTCGAGGGACTCGAGCAGTCCATTCGCCGCCCGGTCATACAACTCTCCCGACGGCACGGAGTCCACATACGCGTTGGTGACCCGCGCCATGACGTCGTCGAAGCGCCGCGCGCCGCGCAGGCCGGTGTTCGTCACACCGCGGCCCAGCAGCCACCCGCCCAGAAAGAAGGAGAGTACCGCGATCGCAAGCAGGGAGGACCAGCGTGGACGCATAAGTGTGCCTGAGGGGTCTAGGCGAAGATATCAGGGCGGACCGCGGCAAGTGCCCGCCACGCCGCCTCGGCGACCGCCGCGGGGGATCCCGTGGCGTCGAGGTGCACCACGCCCGGGCCGGCGGCCGTCCGGTAGGCGGCGTTGACCCGCTGGTGGAACGACTCCTGTTCGAGCTCCATCCGGTCAGGGGCCTTCCCTGCCGCCCGTTGCCGCTGGATCCCCGTGGTGACCTCGAGATCGAGCACCAGGGTCGCCTCGGGCACCAGGCCGCCGGTGGCGAGGGCGTTGGCCACCCGCACCGCGGCAGCGTCGAGGCCGCGCCCCGCCACCTGATACGCCATGGTCGAGAGATCGAACCGATCGGCCAGCACCACTTCACCGGCGGCCAATCGGGGGCGGATCTCCTTGGCGACGAGGTCGGCGCGCGCCGTGAGCATCAGGAAGAGCTCGGCCACCGCTCCGGTGTCCAGCGTCGGGTCGAGCACCGCGCGCCTCGCCACCTCGGCCAACGGCGTACCCCCGGGCTCCCGGAGGAGGACGTGGGGGATGGCGCGCTCGGCCAGGCGGGTGCCGAGGGAGCGGATGAGCGTGGACTTCCCCGCCCCCTCCGGGCCCTCGATCACCACGAAGCAGCCGCGGGACACCCTCAGCCCAGCGTGATGATGCTGCTGGTGGCGCCCTTCTCGATGCCCTTGGCCATCTCTTCGTTGATGCGGGCCATCACCTTCTCGAAGTTCGTCCGGGCGACGATGTAGCCCTGGCCGATGGGCGAGAGCTCGAACTCGCGCACCGAGGTCTCGTACGCCTGGGCCGCCCCTTCTTCGGGCATCTGGCCCAGTCCCATCGCCTGGTCCATCTGGCGCGCGAGGGTCTGCATCTTCTCGAGGTGGCCCCGGGTGGTCTCGTCACCGCGGAGCGTCTCCTCCGCCCGCCGGAGCGCCTTGGCCTCGTTGGTCTGGCCGATCAGGCGGCCGAGTTCTTCCGCACGTTCGAACAACATTACGCCGACTCCTTGCTTCGCCGCGCGGTGAGGTACCGCTCACGGCCGTACAGGTCACGGTGAACGGCGATGTCCGTCCACCCGAGATCACGCGCCACCTCGGCGCTCGCAGCCGCGCGGGTGGCGTCGAGCTCCAGCGCGATCAGTCCTTCGCTCCTGAGTGCCGCGCGCCCTTCGTCGAGCAGGCGGCGGGTATGGTGCAGACCGTCGGGTCCGCTGGCGAGCGCCACGCGCGGTTCCCATTCCCGCACCGAGGCGTCGAGGGCGTCGCACTCCGCCTCCGACACATAAGGGGGATTCGACACCAGCACGTCGAGCCCGAGCCCGAGCAGCGGGGCCACCAGGTCGCCGCGGTGCAGTCGCACCCGGAGTCCGGTGGCGCGGATGTTCTCGCCGGCCAGCGCGAACGCCCCCGGATCGAGCTCGGCCGCGTGGACCGCCTCGTAGCGCCCTTCATCGGCCAGCGCGAGCGCGATGCACCCGGTGCCGGTGCCGGCGTCGGCCACCACCCCGTCGGGGCGCTGCGCGAGCACCAACTCCACCAGCCCCTCGGTCTCCGGGCGCGGGATGAGGGCGCGCCGGTCGGTGGCGACGGTCAGACGGCGGAAGCCGGTCCATCCGGTGACGTAGGCCAGCGGCTCACCGGCAGCGCGCCGTTCCACCGCGTCGGCGAACCGCTCCGCCTCCGCCTCCGTGGCCCGTCGCTCGCGGCCGAGCCACGCCTCGCCGGTGGGGATCCGAAAGAGCCCCGCCCAGATCCGGGCGGCCTCCCGCGGCGCGTCCTCCACCCCCACCTCGCGGAGACGGGCGCGCGCCTCGGTCAGGAGGCCGCCGACCGTGATGCGCAGCTCAGGCAACGGCCGCCGACTCCTCA
>JBDSIR010000032.1:0-27879 GCA_039917855.1 Gemmatimonadales bacterium
GGCGGGCAAGCCGGCCAAGGTCGCCCTCACCGCCGTGGCCCGGAAACTCCTCGTCCTCCTCAACACCATCCTGCGCACCGGAAGGCCCTGGCACTATGCCTAAGCCAAGACAGTTGCTCTCCCGACAGGGAGAGGGGGCCGGGGGGAGAGGGGGCCGGGGGGAGAGGGGGCCGGGGGGAGAGGCTAGAGGGGGTCGGGGGGTGAGGTAGTAAGGGAGAGGGGGCTAGGGGGTGAGGTAGGGCGAGCAGCAGAACCGGCTCCCCCACTATATCCTTCAAGTGTCATTCACAGGGTATTCTCATGACCGATCGTCGCCGATTCCTCGCCCTCGCCGGCCTCGCCGCCGCCGGGATGATGCTGCCGCGCAGGGTGCTGGCCTGGACCCCGCTGAAGAAGACCCCGATCACGGTCTACAAGTCCCCCAGCTGCGGCTGCTGCGGCAAGTGGATCGAACATATCGCCGCCAACGGGTTCGAGCCGAAGGTGATCGACATCGCCGACAGCGCGCGCCTCGAGGAGCTCAAGACCACTTCCGGGATTCCCCAGGCGATGCGCTCCTGCCACCTAGCCCTGGTCGGCGCATATGCGGTCGAGGGACACGTCCCCGCGGACCTCATCACCCGGATGCTGCGTGAGCTGCCGCGGGCGCGCGGCCTCTCGGTGCCGGGGATGGTCGTCGGCTCGCCGGGAATGGAGGCCCCCGGCGTGGCAGCACAGCACTATGACGTGCTCCTCTTCCAGCACGACGGGACGAGCCGGGTGTACGCATCTCGGTAACTGAACCGCGCATGCAGAAGTGCAGAATGAGCAGAACGCTCCTTCCCACGGCGGGATCTAGCTGGGGAGCTGGGCGTTCTGCCACTTCCGCAGTTCTGCATGCGCTGTTCTTGTGAGCTGAATTGAACACCGAGCTGAGCATCACAGGACCGCACCATCGCGCGCACCTCCTCGTCGCCGGTACGCCGATCGCCGACGCGAAAGGCGCGCTCGTCCTGGTGCACGGCCGTGGGGCCGACGCCGAGGGGATGATCGATCTCGCCCAGCATTTCAGCGATGCACGCTTCGCCTGGCTGGCGCCGCAGGCCAACGGCCACATCTGGTATCCCTACTCCTTCCTCACCCCGATCGACCGGAACCAGCCCCACCTCGACTCCGCGCTCGCCGCGCTCGGCGCAGTGACGGACGGCCTCACCGAGGAGGGGATCACGCCCGATCATCAGGTGCTCCTCGGCTTCAGTCAGGGGGCCTGCCTCGCGCTCGAATTCGCGGTGCGTTCCGACCGGCGGTGGGGCGCGGTAGTGGGGCTCTCGGGCGGCGTCATCGGGCCACCAGGCACTACCTGGGACCGACCGAGGGGTGTCGCGGGGACCCCCGTCGTTCTGGGATGCAGCGACGTCGATCCCCACATCCCGCTGGAGCGGGTGCACGAGACCCGCGACCTCTTCACCCGCCTCGGCGCGGTGGTCGATACCCGGATCTACCCCGGGATGCCGCATACCATCAATGAAGATGAGATCGCCGCGGTCCGCGCTCTGCTCGAGCGCGTTCCACGGTGAACGGGGACTCTACCGGCCGGTTCGGCTGAATCCTGACCTGGGTACCCCCCGTAGTTCTCCCGACCCCGTCCAAGGCCCCGCGTGCTCCTCGTCCTGTCCGCGTTCGTCGCGTTCCAATCTCCCGACAGTTCCCGCATCACGATCCAGCCGCCCCGTCTCGAAGTCGCGATCATCGTCGACGGCGAGCTCAACGAGCCGGCGTGGGGTCAGGCGGCGCGGCTCGACGGTTTCACCCGCTATCAGCCGGCTGGCGGCGCCGCAGTGGACTCCACGGTGGTCCTGGTCTGGTATTCGCCGACGGCGATCCATTTCGGTATCCGCGCCTACGAATCACACGGCGCGGCCAATGCGACCCTCGCCGATCGTGACCGCATCTTCAACGACGACAATGTCCAGCTCTTCCTCGACACCTACCACGATGGGCGTCAGGCGATCATGCTTGCGGTCAATCCGCTCGGTGTGCAGGGCGACGGATCGCTGATCGAGCTCGGACGAGGCGGGGGGAGTTTCTCGACCAGCGCGTCCGGGGGACGGGAACCGACCGATCTTTCGCCCGACTTCGTCTTCCAGTCCAAGGGGCAGGTGACATCCTGGGGGTTCCAGGTCGAGCTCCGCGTTCCCTTCAAGAGCCTTCGGTATCAGCCGGCCGAGGTTCAGACTTGGGG
The DNA here is from genome assembly GCA_039917855.1 of Gemmatimonadales bacterium. Lineage (GTDB taxonomy): Bacteria > Gemmatimonadota > Gemmatimonadetes > Gemmatimonadales > GWC2-71-9 > CAMLHU01. Next base: position 2,222 of record JBDSIR010000032.1, read on the forward strand.
ATTCCAGGTGGTGCGCCAGGTCCAGCACGCCGGAGAGGAGGACACCTGGACGCCCACCGAACGCGCCGCGGCCTCGTTCCTGGCCCAGTCCGGGGCGTTGAGCGGGCTGACCGGGATGCGTCGTGGCGTGGTGGTCGACGCGACGCCGGAACTGACTCGTCGGTGGGACGGCGCCCCGGCCGGGAGTGACTGGAACTACACCGCGGACGACTGGAAGCTCGGCGGGACCGTTCGATGGGGTGTCACCGAGAACCTGACGCTCAACGGCACGGTCCACCCCGACTTCTCCCAGGTCGAAGCCGACGCCGGCCAGATCCAGTTCGATCCCCGCGTCGCCATCTTTTTCCCGGAACGCCGCCCCTTCTTCCTTGATGGTCTCGAGCTCTTCGCGGCCCCCAATAATCTCATCTACACCCGTCGGCTGCGGCTGCCCGATGGCGCCGTGAAGCTCACCGGCAAGGCGGCCAACACCAACATCGGGCTCATTGCCGGGCTCGATGGTGAGGACTTCTCCATCGGCGGCGCCGATCGTCCGCACGTCCTGATGGCGCGCCTGCAGCGCGACCTCGGACGCTCGTCCAGCCTCGGGATGGTGTACACCGACCGCACCGAGGATGGCGGGAGCAATCGGGTCCTCGGCATCGACGGGCGGTACGTCTTTGGCGGGCTGTATGCCGCGCAGTTCCAGCTCGCCGGGAGCCGCACCGACGACGGCGCGGGGGTCGAGACCGCCCCGCTCTGGCAGCTGCGTTTCCTCCGGAACGGCCGGCGGTACGGATTCCGGACCACGTTCAACGGCATCAGCGACAAGTTCGTCACCCGGAGCGGATTCATCGGCCGGCCCGGCATCGTGAAGTGGAACATCGACAACAACTACACCTGGGACTGGCCGCGGACCGCGTTCCTGCAGCAGTTCACCGCCGGCCTGGTGCTCGACGGGACCTGGCAGTACACCCATTTTGTGAACAACACCGGGATCCAGGACAAGAAGCTCCACCTCAACACCAACGCCGTCCTCCGCGGCGGGTGGAACGTCAACGTCAACTGGTTCGTCGAGACCTTCGGGTACGACGACGCACTGTACAGCCGGTACCGGGTCGCGAGCCCCACAGACACCGTCCCCTTCACCGGGACGCCGACGATCCCCAACAGCGAAGTCCTCGTGCAGGTCAGCACGCCGGCGTACCAGAAGTTCAACGCCTTCGGCTTCGCCCTCTACGGTCACGACGAGAACTTCTACGAGTGGAGTTCGTCCTGGCTCTGGATCGGCCAGCTCGGCGTCAACTGGCGCCCGACCGACCAGATCCGTCTCGGCTTCACGCACAACTGGCAGCGCGTGGATCGGCGGTCCGACGGGAGCACGGTCAACATCACCCAGATCCCCCGGGTCACCCTCGAGTATCAGGTGGCGCGCCCCCTCTTCATCCGGCTCATCGGCCAGTACATCCGCTCCGAGACCGATTCGCTCCGCGACGACTCGCGGACCGGGTATCCGATCTTCATCCAGACACCGAGCGGACTGGTGCGCGCAGGGGCCCGGAACGATCACGACGTCAGCGTGGACGCGCTCCTCTCCTACCGTCCCACCCCCGGGACCGTGCTCTTCATCGGCTACGGCAGTTTGTACACCGGAGACCAGGCCTACAAGTTCAGCGATCTCCAGCGCACCGAGGACGGGTTCTTCACCAAGCTGTCGTATCTGTTCCGTCTCTGACGGAGTCTAGAGTCTAGAGTCTAGAGTCTAGAGACTAGAGACTAGAGACTAGAGAGGGGCCCCGTTGCATACGGAGCCCCTCTCTCAACTCTAAACTCTAAACTCTAAACTCTGGGCTCTAGACTTGCTTCGCGATCACCCTGTCCACCGAGTATGCACCGCTCCCCTTCCAGATGATGAGCAGCGCCATCGCGGCGGCGAGGATGTGGAATTCGAAGCCCTCGCCCCGACCGGGGGTGACGTTCCAGTTCATGAAGAAGCCGACCTTGGCGTGCACCAGGTAGACCGCGACGACCATGTTGCAGAAGATGCCGAAGGCGGCGATGCGGCCGAAGAGGCCGGTGATCAGCCCGAGCGAGCCGAGGAACTCGGCCAGGATGGCGAGCACCGCGAAGACCGCTGGGATGCCGAGCTGCCCGGTGAACCATCCCATCGACCCGGTCCAACCGTAGCCGCCGAACCAGCTGAGGACCTTCTGGGCACCGTGGGGGAACATCACGACGCCGAGCGCGATGCGGATGAGCGCCAGCCCGGCGTCATTGGAGGTGGAGAAAAGCAGCTTCTTCATGAGCGGACTCCTGAAAGTGGTCAAGGGTCGGTCGCCGGAACGGCGGACCCGTTGCGCAGCAGGTCGAGCAAGCGGACGAGCGTGCGCTGCTCGGCCGCAGACAACTGGGCGACGGCCGCGCGTTCCGCGGCGTCGATGGGGGCGTCGAGTTTCTTGAGGAGCGCGGTGCCCGCCGGGGCGATGCGCACCGTGACCTGACGCCGGTCGGTGGCGTCGCGGTCGCGGGTGACCAGGGTGGCGGCCTCGAGCCGGTCGATGAGCCGGGTGATCCCGGGGGAGAGGTCCACCAGGCGGTCGCGGATGGCGAGGGTCGGGAGCCCCTCGGCGCCGGCCCCCCGGAGGATCCGGAGCACGTTGTACTGGGGGAGGGTCAGGGCCGACTGCTCCATGACCGCCGCGAACCGGCGTTCGATCACGGCGGCGGTGCGGGCGAGCGTCACCACCGTCTCGTGCCCCGACGACTGAAAGGGGCGGGTCTGGTGGATCTCGCGGGCGACAGAGAGCGGGCGGTGCGGCATGGCTATATGTTGCAGATGAATAGTTGATATGTCAAGTATATCACCCCTCTCCGGCGCCAAAGCCGGCCATTAGCTTGGAAGCGATGCCCCGTCCCCCGGAGCGCACCGCCATATGACCGACCCGACCACCGGCACTCCCCTGCCGGCCGAGGGGGGCGCACCTGTACCGGCAGGGACCCAAGTCTTGTCGCGCGATCTGGCATCGTTCCTGGTCGAATTCTCGATCGCGCTGCACAAGAATCAGATGTACCCGACGGGCCATCCCCACCTCAATACCGCTCTCGTGGGCTTCAACGACCGGGTCCGGGCACTCCTCGCGACCCGGCCGTCCTTGAGCATCGGCGTGGCGCGCAAGCAGCTGGTCATCGAAGGGGTGGCCACCGACCCCGACAACCCGCTCCTGCGCGAGCTCGCGCTCAAGCTCCACCGGCATCAACTCGGCGCGATCAAGATCATGCCCGAGGTGGAGGACCACGAGGTCTCGGAATTTCTTGCGCTCCTGGTGCAGGATCCCTACCTCACGAGCGAGCCGCTCGGGCGCCCCGCCTCGGGCGACCTCCGGCGCTGGCAGAACATCTGGCTCTTTCCGCTCGCGTATGACCAGCTCGAGCTGATCGAGGGGAGCGAGGGCGAAGGAGAGCTCCGGCCCGACAAGGGGCGCGGGGGCCAGCTCTGGGTCGGTCTCGCCTCCGCGGCGCTCGCGAGCGACGACGGAAGTGCGCCGCCGAGGCCGGCCTCGACCGATCCCACCGAGGTGGCCAAGTCCATCGACGAGCACAAGTCCGAACGGACCTACGACCAGGTGATCGTCGGCTACCTGCTCCAGATCGCCGACGAGCTCAAGACCGATCCCAACCCCGAGGGGAGCGCGCTCAATCGGCGGGTCTCGCGGCTGGTGAATTCGCTCCGGCCCGACACGCTCAAGCGCCTCCTCGAGATGGGAGGTGATCTCCACCAGCGCTCCCGCTTCGTGCTCGACGCCACCCAGGGGATGGCGGTGAACGCGGTGATGGAGCTGGTGAAAGCCGCCGCGGATGCGGGGTCCCATAATATGAGCAATTCGCTCGTGCGCTTGCTCAACAAGCTGGCGGTGCACGCGGAGGTAGGCGGGGCGGTGGAGACCCGCGAAGGGGCCGACCGCGAGCTCCGCGAAAGCGTCCGGAAGCTCGTGACCGGTTGGGACCTCGACGACCCGAATCCCAACTCGTACACCGACATCCTCGAGGGGATGTCGCGTGAGCGCCCCGACCGTGTCGCGCCGAGCAGCGAGCACGAGGCGGAGCCCGAGCGGCTGATCAAGATGGCCATCGAGGTCGACGGGCTCGGCGAGACGGTCATGCGCGCCGTGGACAAGCTGGTGACGGAGGGGCGGATGGGCACGGCACTCGACGTGCTCGAGAAACCCCCGCGCCGGAATGAGGCGGCGACGACCCTGCTGGACTATCTCGTGACCCCGGAGCGGCTCACCGCGCTCCTGGCGGACGAATCGGCGATCGATTTCGAGAACGTCGACCGGCTCTCGCGCCGCCTGGGCGCGGCCGCGGCCGAGCCGCTGCTCGACGCCTACGCGGCCGCCGAACAGCGCGCGGTGCGCCGCAAGCTCCACGACCGGGTGTCGACGATCGGCACCGGGATCGGCCCGGAGGTGGTGAAGCGCCTCTCCGACACGCCGTGGTATGTCCAGCGCAACATGCTGACGCTCCTTGCCTCGATGCCTACGTGGCCCGACGGGTTCACCCCCGAGCCGTGGGCCCGGCACGAGGATCCGCGGGTCCGGCGCGAGGCATACCGCCTGCTGTTCCGCCTGCCAGACAAGCGCTCGGCGGCCCTGACCCAGGCGCTCGCCGACCCGGACGAAGGGATCGAGCGAATGGCGCTTGCGGCCGCCACCGAAGGGTGCCCGCCGGTCATGGCGGTGAGGCTCGAGATGCTGGCCGGTGATCCGGCGCGTTCGCCCGAGATGCGGGCCTTGGCGCTCCGCGCGGTGGGCGGGCTCAGGCGCCTCGAGACGCTGCCGATCCTGCTCGAGGCCGCGATCGTAAAAGGGGGGTTCCTCCGGCGCGCCCGGCTCCACGAAAAGGGGCCCGAACTCCTCGCCGCCCTCAGCGTCCTGGCCCAGTTCTGGACCAACGACGAGGACGCCGCCGCCGCGCTGGCGCTGGCCGAGAAGTCGGAGGACCCGCAGGTGCGCACCGCCGGGCGGCGCCGGGGAGGGAAGGGATGAGCGCCGACGCCGTCCGATTCCTCCACTCGATGGCCCAGGCCATCAGCACCATGGCGCTCTATCGCGACGGCCATCCGGCGCGCGAGCGCACCATCGACGGCTCGTTCGATCTCCTGCAGCGGCTGCGCGAGACCGATCCCACGCCGGGGTTCTCGTTCCTGGGCGGCGAAGTGATCTACCAGAACCGCGGACTGCAGGAATTGAAGGACTGGGATTGGGCCGGACGGCTCGCGGGTGCGGGGGTGGAGCGGCTGGAGATGTCGATCGGCGTGATGCGCGAAGAGTACGAGGACTTCCTCGACACGGTGCTGGCGCGGGTCGCCATCGCGGCCATCGACACCTCCCAACCTGTCGACACCTCACTGGCGCGCACCGAGCGGCGATCGAGCATCCGGTTCGGGGCGATCGGGGTGCGGGGAATGACCGGCGAGCAGCGGGCCGACCTCCCCGCGACGGCCACCATCGGTTACAACCTACAGGAAGAGGCCGACGCGGTCCGGTGGATGCATCAGGAAGTGCGGGATACATCGATGCTGCCCCTGATGGAGGCCGAAGCGGTGGTGCGCTCGCTCTCGGTGGCGATGCACTCCGACAGCCAGATGATCATCCCGCTGCTGCAGTTGAAGGAATTCGACCAGTACACCACCACCCATTCGACCAACGTCTCGGTGCTGGCGATGGCGCTGGCGGAATTCCTCGAGCTCGGCGCCAAGGACGTGCGCAACTACGGCGTGGCCGGCCTGCTGCACGATCTGGGAAAGGTGCGGGTGCCGAAGGACATCCTGATCAAACCGGGGAAGCTCACCGAGCAGGAGCGCGACGTGATGCGGCTGCATCCTGTGGATGGCGCCCGGATCATCCTGCAGCGCGAGCAGCGGCTCGACCTCGCCGCCACGGTGGCGTACGAGCACCACATCGTGCTCAACGGTACCGGCTACCCGCATCTGCACTATCCGCGGAACTGCCACCACGCCAGCCACCTGGTACACATCTGCGATTTCTACGATGCGCTCCGCACCAACCGGCCGTATCGCGGCGCGTGGGAGTCGGACAAGGTGCTGAGTTACATCGAGAACGGCATCGGACGGGAATTCGAGGAGACCGCCGCCCGCGCCTTCGTCGCGATGATGAAGAAGTGGGGACTTCGGAGCGTGGTGGTCGACGACAAGACCGATATCGTGGCCCCGGCGGGAAGTGGGCCAGTGGGCCAGGGGGCCGGTGGGCCGGCGGCAGCATCGCCTCAGGCTCCGGAACCGGCACCCCCGGCGCCGCCGTTGGTGTAGCGGCTGGAACCGTCCCGAACTGAGTGAGGGACCTGCTCAGCGGAGGGCAGGCCCCGCACTCCGTTCGGGCCGGATCCATGGCTTCGTGAACAGACCTTCAGAGCTACTTCAGGAAGCGTTCTTCATCTCGGTACCATCTTCTTCGTCCGTCCTGCGCGAGGGACCCGGCGCGGGATGGCTGCGCGACCCTTCTTGGCCAGGTCGGCCAGGGTGGTGTGCAGAAAGAAGGCTTGGACCTGCTGAGAGACCGCTATCCAGGTGGCGTGGGCGGCGCAGGCCTGGGCCTCCGAGCACTCCCCCTGACCCATCAGGCAGGCGGGGCGGGCGCCGAGTCGGTCGAAGGGATCGACGATGTCGAAGAGGGTGATGTCGGACGCCGGGCGGGCCAGCATGAAACCGCCCCCCTTCCCCCGGGCCGAGCGGAGCACCCCCGTGAGGGCGAGCAGGTGGAGGGTCTTGGAGAGGTAGTTCTGCGGGATGTCGAGCGCTTCCGCGAGCTCGCCGACCCGCGCGGGGGTGCCGGGCATCTGCTCGGCGAGAAGCACGACGGCGCGAAGCGCGTACTCGGCGGTCTGTGACAGCATGGGGATCCTGGGGCGGGGACCGGACCGGAATGTAGATACTTGCTAATCGGATGATAATATCCTATTATCACCCCGGCAAGCGGGACGGGTATCCCGCAGCGATCACTCGAACGGCAGGAGTTCCTCGTGCGCAGGTCGTCGCTTCGCTCCTTTCTCCTCGTTCTCCTGCTCATCGCGGCGTGCGGCGGGGAGAGCGCTCCGCCGACTGGATCGCCCCCTGGGACCTCCCCCGCCAGCGACCTCACTCCCTGGCAGCTCGAGCACGGCATCGGGCCGATCACCGAGGCGATCGTGCTGACGGCGATCGACCGGCACGAGGCCGCGGAGGGGAAGAAGATCTTCGACCTGAAATGCGCCAGCTGCCACAAGTCCGACGAGCGGTACGTGGGTCCGGCGCTGGGCGGCATCGTCGGTCACCGCACGCCCGAGTACGTGATGAACATGATGCTCGCGCCCGATACGATGGTGCGCAGGCACCCCGAGGCGAAGAAGCTCTTCACCTCCTTCCTGCTGGAAATGCCGAATCTGGGCCTGACTCCGGAACAGGCCCGCGAACTACTGGAGTACCTCCGGACCCTGCCGCCCCCGCCGGCGCCGCCGGCCCAGTGAACCCGAGGAACCATTCCATGCACACTCGATGCTCCCTTTCGCTCCGCCACGCGGCTTTGGTCGTCGTGGCGGGCATCGCGCTCGCAGGCTGCGGGCCCCGTACCAACACCCCCGCGAGCGCCGCCGACGCCGCCCAGCGGGTCTACGTGGCACCCGGTTCGAAGGACGAATTCTACGCCTTCATGTCCGGCGGCTTCAGCGGGCAGGTCTCGATCTACGGGCTGCCGTCCGGCCGTCATTTCAAGACCATCAAGGTCTTCTCCCAGGATCCGGAGACCGGGTACGGGTACAGCGAGCAGACCCGCCCGATGCTGATGACCAGCTACGGGATGGTACCGTGGGACGACGCGCACCACCCCGAACTCTCGATGACCGACGGCGTGCCCGACGGCCGTTGGCTCTTCATCAACGGCAACAACACCCCGCGCATCGCCCGGATGGACCTGACCACCATGGAGACGGCCGAGATCATCGAGATCCCGAACTCGGCCGGGAACCACGCGTCGCCCTTCGTGACCCAGAACACCGAGTACGCGGTGGCGGCCACCCGCTTCAGCGTGCCCACGCCGCAGCGCGACGTGTCGATCAGCACGTATCGCGAGAACTTCGCCGGAGTACTGAGCTTCGTGAAGATCGACAGCGCCACCGGCCACATGGCACTCGCCTTCCAGATCCGGATGCCGGGGTACGATTACGACCTGGCCCACGCCGGCAAGGGTCCGTCGCACGGCTGGGCGTTCTTCACCTCGTACAACAGTGAGCAGTCCCACACCCTTCTCGAGGTCAACGCCTCGCAGCGGGACAAGGACTTCATCGCCGCGGTGAACTGGCAGGTGGCCGAACGGTGCGTGGCGCAGGGCAAGGGGACGCGGGAACCGGCGCGGTACGCTCACAATACCGTCGGCGCCGACCACATCGCCCGCACGGAGTGGGGCACCTCCGTCACCGTCGTGAGCCCGGCCACCTGCCCGGGAATGGTGTACTTCCTGCCCACGCCGAAGTCGCCGCACGGGGTGGACGTCGACCCGAGCGGCGAGCTGATCGTGGCGGGCGGGAAGCTCTCGACCATCATCCCGGTCTTCTCGTTCACGAAGATCCAGGCCGCCATCCAGAGCAACGCGGTCGACACGATCATCAATGGCATCCCGGTGCTTCACTATGATGCGATCATCGCGGGCGAGGTCCCGGATGCGGGCCTCGGGGCGCTCCACACGGAGTTCGACGGGAAGGGGAACGCCTACACCTCGATGTTCGTGAGCTCCGAGATCACCAAGTGGAGTCTCAGCACCTTCACGGTGCTGGACCGGACGCCCTCCTACTATGCGATCGGGCACCTGATGATCCCGGGCGGGGACAGCCGGCGACCGTGGGGGCGCTGGGTCATCTCGCTCAACAAGATCACCAAGGACCGCTATCTCCCGACCGGCCCGGAGCTGACCCAGTCGGCCCAGTTGATCGACATCACCGGCGACCGGATGCAACTGTTGTCGGAATTCCCGATGGTGGGGGAACCGCACTACGCCCAGGCCCTCCCGGCGGCGCTGATCCAGGATCGTCAGCTGAAGGTATACGACCTGGCGCACAACACCGATCCCTGGGCCGCGCACGGCGAGGCGGAGACCGGCATCAGCCGCGTGGGCCGAGTGGTGCACGTCAAGATGACGGCGGTGCGCAGTCATTTCGTGCCCGACAACATCGAAGGGATCCAGCTCGGCGACACGGTCTACTTCCACATCACCAACGTCGAGCAGGACTGGGACGTGCCCCACGGCTTCGCGGTCACCGGGATCAATAACTCGGAGATCCTCGTGATGCCGGGCCAGACCCGGACGATCACCTGGGTGCCCTCGAAGGTCGGCGTCTTCCCGTTCTACTGCACCGACTTCTGTTCGGCGCTGCACCAAGAGATGCAGGGGTACGTGCGCGTTTCCCCCCGCGGGTCGCCGGTCGGACTCACGGCCAACACGCCGCGGCGCTGATCGTGCCACGGCGTACCCGGCTCCTCCTGGCGCTCGCGGCGCTGCTCCTCACAACGACGTATGTGCTGCCGCTCTGGCATATCGCGTTGCAGGCGCCGCAGTACCCGGAGGGGCTGGGGCTCTACATCTCGATCGACGGGGTCACCGGGCAGAATCCCCACGACCTCCAGAGCCTCAACGGCCTCAATCATTACATCGGGATGCACAAGATCGTGCCCGAGGAGATCCCGGAACTCCGGTATTTTCCGATCGCGATCGGCGTCCTGGCCCTGCTCGGGCTCCTGGCGGCGGCGGCGGGCCGCCGCTGGGCACTCAACACCTATGCGGCGATCCTCGTCGCCGCCGCGGGCGCGGGTCTCGCCGACTTCTGGTGGTGGGAGTATCGTTACGGCCACGAACTCGACCCCATGGCCGCCATCAAGGTGCCGGGGATGACCTACCAACCCCCGCTCCTCGGTGCCAAGAAGATGCTCAACATCACCGCCCACTCCTGGCCCGCCTCCGGTGGGTGGATCCTTACCGGTGCGGTGACGTTGGTGGTGGTGCTCGTCGTGCTGGAACACCGGCGGGCGCGGCGCGCATGACCCGCGGGTCGGTCCTCTTCGTCCTCCTCCTGCTGGCCTGTGGCAGCGCGGTGCCGGTCGCGCTCCGCTGGGACGAAGAGAGCTGTCGCCACTGCCACATGATCCTCGCCGACCGCCGATTCGGCGCCGAGGTGGTGACGACACGGGGACGGGCGCTGAGCTTCGATGACGCCGGCTGTGCCGCGAACCACCTCGCGACGGGTGCGACCCCGCCCGCCGAGGTGAGTTCGGTCTGGGTCATCGACTACACCAACCCCGGCAACCTGATCGCCGCCGACTCCGCCCTGTTCGTGCGGAGTTCCGCGTTCCGCACCCCGATGGGGAGCGGGGTGGTTGCGACGCCGACCTTGGCCGCGGCCACCGCGCTCGTCCACCAGACGGGGGGCGTGGTGCTCACCTGGGATCAGGTGCTCGCGGCGGCACGCGCCGGCGGACTGGGAGCGCGCTGAGATGCTGGCGCTCGCCCTCGCTTCGCTCACGCTCAGCGCAAGCCTCGCGCTCCCGCTCCGGGAGATCACCGTCCGTCCCGGCGGGCCGGTACCGACCCTCGCGGCCGCCCTCGCGTTGGCCCGGACAGGGGACACGGTCACGGTCCTCGCGGGCACCTATCCGACCAACGGCACCATCATCCACGTCCCCGGGCTTCTCCTCCGGGGCCAGGGCTGGCCGGTGCTCGACGGAGAAGGGCGTCACGAGATCCTCGTCATCACGGCCGACGACGTCACGGTGACCGGCTTCGTACTCCGCGGCGCCGGCGTCAGCATGGTGCGGGACCAGGCCGCCATCAAGGTGATCGAGACCCACGGCTGCCGCGTGCTGGGCAACCGGTTGGAGGGGGGATTCTTCGGCGTGTATCTCCAGCGCGCCACCGGGTGCCGGATCGCGGGGAACGAGATCCACGGGACCGGCGGAGATGAAGCGCAGAACGGCAACGGGATCCATCTCTGGAACGCGACCGACATCGCCATCGACTCGAATGTGGTCGACGGGCACCGGGACGGGATCTATCTCGAGTTCTCCCACCGCGTCACCGCGACCGGGAACCGCAGCATCCGGAATCGCCGGTACGGGCTCCACTTCATGTTCTCCGACGACTGCGCCTATCGCGACAACGCCTTCGTCGCCAACCGGGCGGGGGTCGCGGTGATGTACTCCCGCACGGTGACGCTCGAACGGAATCTCTTCGCCGACGCGACCGGTCCCTCGGCCTACGGACTCCTGCTCAAGGAGATCCGCGACAGCCATATCATCGACAACCGCTTCACCGGGAATACCGTCGCGCTCTACACCGAAGGGGCGAGCCGCAACCGGTTCCTGCGGAATGAATTCCGCGACAACGGGTGGGGGGTACGGTTGCTCTCCAGTTCGGAAGAGAATCGCTTCGAAAAGAACCGATTCGTCGGTAATTCGTTCGACGTGACCACCAACGGCCGGAGCAATTCCAACATTTTCAGCGGCAACCGGTGGGACCGCTACAACGGGTACGATCTCGACCACGACGGGGTCGGGGACGTGCCGTTCCGGCCGGTGCGGCGCTTCGCGCTGATCGTCGAGCAGCACGAGGCGGCGATCCTCCTGCTCCGCAGCCCGTTCGCCGACCTGCTCGACCTCGCGGAGTCGGTGCTTCCCGTCCTCACCCCCGAGACCCTGGTCGACGAGCGCCCCGTGGCGCGGGGGAGGCGCTGATGCTCCGCCTGGAACGAGTCGCGCACCAAGGTGCGCCGCAACCTGGATCCGCCGAACCGGTGGTGCGGGTCCGCGGCGTCACCAAGAGATTCGGTGCGCGCACGGTGCTGTCACAGCTCGACGCCACCTTTCCGGCCGGGCGGATCACCGGCCTCGTGGGTCCGAACGCAGCGGGAAAGACCACGCTCATCAAGATCCTCCTCGGCCTCGTCACCGCCGACGCCGGTCAGGTGGAGGTGTTCGGCCGTCCCCTCGACGGCACGCCAGGCTACCGCGCGCGGCTCGGCTACATGCCCCAGGCGGCGCGCTTTGCGGAGCACCTGACCGGCCGCGAACTGGTGGCGATGGTCCGCGATCTCCGGGGCGCGACCGGACCGGTGGATGACGCGCTGCTCGACTGGTTCGCCGGCACCGCCGCGCTCGACCAGCAGGTCGCGACCCTCTCGGGCGGGACGCGCCAGAAACTGAACGCCGCGCTCGCTTTCCTGTTCCGGCCCGATCTCCTGATCCTCGACGAACCGACCGCGGGGCTCGATCCGGTCGCCAGCCGCCGGCTCAAGGATCATATCATCGGGGCCAAGGAGCGCGGCGTCTCGGTGGTGCTCAGCTCCCACCTCGCGGGAGAACTCGAGGAGCTCGCCGACCACCTGGTCTTCGTGCTCGATGGACGCACCCGGTTCGAAGGGCCCCCGCGCGAGCTCGCCCGCACGACGGGACACGCCGACCTCGAACGCGGTCTCGCCGCGTTGATGACGCAGGCGACGCCATGAGGACCTTCCTCCGGATCCTGGCTTGCCAGCTCAAGGAAGGGTCGCGCTCACACCCGATCCTCGGCTACGCGCTCCTCCTCTTCCTGCTCACCGACACGCTCTTCCGGTTCGGTGGCGGCGGTCCGCGGGTGGTCCTGAGCCTCATCAACGTGGTGCTGCTCCTGGTGCCGCTGGTCGGGGCGGTGTTCGGGACGATGTATTTCCACCAGGCGCGGGGCTTCACCCTCTTTCTCCTGGCGCAGCCGGTCGGCCGGCGTCCCCTGCTGGCCGCACTCTATCTCGGTCTCACGATCCCGCTGGCGCTGGCATTGCTCCTGGGGCTCGGTCTCCCCTTCCTCTGGCACGCCGCCCCGGAAGCGGCGCTCTGGCGTCCCCTCGTCGCGCTGCTCGCGGTCGGAGTGCTCCTGACCTTCACGGCCACCGCGTTGGCGCTGGTCGTCGCGGTGCGGGTGGAGGACAGGGCGCGGGGGCTCGCGGTGGCCCTCCTCATCTGGATCGTGGGAGCGGTGCTCTTCGACGGACTGTTGCTCCTGATCACTATGACCTTCGATCGCTGGCCGCTCGAACGCCCACTGCTCGTGCTCATACTCCTCGACCCGCTCGACCTTGGCCGCGTGCTGCTGCTGCTGCAGATGGACCGGGCCGCGCTGCTGGGGTACACCGGCGCGCTGTTCGCCCGATTCTTCGGGTCGGGCGTCGGGGTGGTGGTAGCGGGGACCGCGCTCCTGGCCTGGACCGCGGGGCCGATCGTTGCCGCATTCCACATATTCCAACGCCGGGATCTCTAGCAAATGCCGACCGTCACCCGCTGGTCGATCAAGACCGCCCTCGGATGGGCCGCGATCACGGTCTTCGTGGGGCTGCTGCTGACCTGGCCCGGCGCGCCGGCGCTCCCATATCCGACCTACCTGCACCTGTTCACGGTGGGGTGGCTCACCAACCTGATCTTCGGCGTGGCGCACTGGATGTTCCCGCGCGCGAGTGTCGCCGCGCCGCGCGGTGACGAACGGCTCGCGTGGGCCGGATGGGGCGCGCTCAACGCGGGGCTGATCCTCCGCGTCGTCGGAGAGGTGCTGCGCGGGAGCAGCTCCGGGGCGTGGCTGGTGTTCGCCGCAGCACTCCAGCTCGTGGCGGTCTGGATCTGGGTGGCGCATCTCTGGCCGCGCGTGAAGGTGCGCTGACGTGCCGACCCTGAGCGCCTGGACGGTGCGCGCCGCCCTCGTCTGGCTGGCGCTCGCCGCGCTGGTCGGGGCGCTGATCCTGTCGCGCGACGCGCTCGGTCTTCCGGCGCTCGCCCGGCTCATCCCCATCCACGCCGAGATGATGCTGGTGGGGTGGATGATGCAGTTCGCCTTCGGGGTGGCCCACTGGATCCTCCCCCGCCGCGCCGCCGGCGGGGGACGCGGCGCGCTGGCTCCGGTCCTCTTCGTGGTCGGGGCGCTCAACTTCGGCGTGATCCTCGTGATCCTGGGCGCCACGCGCGAGGGCCGGGTGCTCGAGACCCTGGCCGCGGTGGCATTCGTGCTCCAGGCGATCCCGCGCGTCCGCGCCGCGGGGTGGGGGGCGACCGGGCAGGCGGGGGACCTGGTGCGACTGAAGCGAAGGCAGGAGCTGGTGTAGGGGCGGGGCTCGCCCCGCCCGTTGGCGTGTGAAGATGCCGTTGTGGCGCGGCTACGCCGCGCGATGGCGGCGCGAGCGCCGCCACAACGGGGCTTCGATTCGTGGAAGGCGGGGCAAGCCCCGCCCCTACCAGCGCCGATCGATCACCACCACCGCGGCTGCGCCGCGGGGGTCGCGTTGGACCTGTCCGGTCCGTGGAATTACCTTCATATCGCCGCCAGGGGTACCTCCTCTCCGGTCTCGGCCCAGAGGGCCAAGCTCCGTTAGGAGGTTGAGACAGTCCCTTGGAACCTGACCCGGCTGATACCGGCGGAGGGAGCGCGGCTCAGCCGCCCATGAAATGGGCGGCCTACGCCGCGCTTCCACGGATCTCGTGATCCGCCGGAGGCGCATTCGACTTTTGGGAGGTCCCGATGGCCACCACCGCCCGTCCCGCGAAGACCGCGGTCCCCCACGCACCGATCCGCTTCGAGGAGGCCTTCCCCGGCTCCACCAAGGTCACCGTTCCCGGACCTCACGGGATGCAGGTGCCGTTCCGCGAGATCGGGCTCGCCGGTGGCGAACCACCGCTCCGCGTCTATGACACCAGCGGACCCCAGGGGATCGACGTGCGGAGCGGTCTTCCCGCCCTCCGTGCCGAGTGGATCCGGGCGCGCGCGGTGGCGGAGACGGGGGGGATGAGCGGCGGCAAGGAGGAGCTGATGCCGCCGACGCTTCGCCGTCGCGTCCTCAAGGGGACCGGCGCCGGACCGGTCACCCAGATGCAGTTCGCCAAGACGGGGGTGATCACTCCGGAGATGCAGTACATCGCGCTCCGCGAGGGGTTCGACGCCGAGCTGGTGCGGAGCGAGGTGGCGCGCGGCCGCGCCATCATCCCCGCCAACATCAATCATCCCGAGATCGAGCCGATGATCATCGGCCGGGCGTTCAAGGTGAAGATCAACGCCAACATCGGGAACTCCGCGGTCACCAGCTCCATCGAGGAGGAGGTCGACAAGCTCCGCTGGGCGACGCTCTGGGGCGCCGACACGGTGATGGACCTCTCCACCGGGAACAACATCCACGAGACCCGCGGCTGGATCCTCCGCAACAGCGCGGTGCCGATCGGCACGGTGCCGATCTACCAGGCGCTCGAGGCGGTCGGCGGCGTGGCCGAGGACCTGACCTGGGAAGCGTACCGCGACACCCTGATCGAGCAGGCGGAGCAGGGGGTCGACTACTTCACGGTCCACGCCGGGGTGTTGCTCGAGTACATCCCGCTCACGGCGGAGCGGATGACGGGGATCGTGTCGCGCGGCGGCTCGATCATCGCCAAGTGGTGTCTGGCCCACCATCAGCAGAGCTTCCTCTATACCCGCTTCCGCGACATCTGCGAGATCATGGCGGCGTACGATGTCTCCTTCTCCCTCGGTGACGGCCTCCGCCCGGGCAGCATCAAGGACGCCAACGACGCGGCGCAGTTCGCCGAACTCAAGACCCAGGGGGAGTTGAACCGGATCGCGTGGGAATACGGCGTGCAGGTGATGAACGAGGGGCCCGGCCACGTGCCGATGCACCTCATCAAGGAGAACATGGAGAAGCAGCTCGAGTGGTGCGACGAGGCGCCGTTCTACACCCTCGGTCCGTTGACGACCGACATCGCGCCGGGGTACGACCACATCACCAGCGCCATCGGCGCCGCGCAGATCGGATGGTATGGCACCGCGATGCTCTGCTACGTGACCCCGAAGGAACACCTCGGCCTCCCCGACCGCGACGACGTGAAGGCCGGCGTCATCGCCTACAAGATCGCGGCCCACGCCGCCGACCTCGCCAAGGGGCACCCGAACGCGCAGGATTGGGACGATGCCCTGAGCAAGGCGCGGTTCGACTTCCGGTGGCAGGACCAGTTCAACCTCGCCCTCGATCCCGTGACCGCGCGGGCGTACCACGACGAGACCCTCCCGGCCGAAGGGGCCAAGGTGGCGCATTTCTGCTCGATGTGCGGGCCGAAGTTCTGCTCGATGAAGATCACCCAGGACATCCGCGAGGCCGCGGCGGGGATGAAGCTGAAGAGTGAGGAGTTCAAGCAGAAGGGCGGGGAGTTGTACGTGAAGAGGTAGCGTGGGCCGCTGGCCCGCGAATTGCGGGGCTCGCCCCGCCCGCGACCTCACCCCCCCGCCCCCTCGCTTTCCACCTCACCCCCCCCGCCCCCTCTCCGAAAACCGGAGAGGGGGTGACTCCGTCTGCAGGATCCCACTGATGCCATCGACCTCACAATTGCAGAGATCGGCTCCCCCTCTCCCGTAAGGGAGAGGGGGCTGGGGGGTGAGGTTGGACCCGAGAGGGGGTTGGGGGGTGAGGTTCGTCCAGTGGCGAGTGGCGAGTGCAAGGAACGAGGGGGCGGGAAAGCGAGCAAGCGTGAAAGGGCCTTCAATGCGGAGACCCTTTCTCCTTTGATGCTTTCTCGCCCCCTCGCCACTTGCACTCTCTTCTCGTACCTTTGCCCCATGTCCCGCCTCACCCAGATCATGGCCTTCAAGGCCGAGCTGATGGCCCTCGCCGAGGAAGGGATCGTCCTCGACGAGGGGACCCTCGCGCGGATCCGCGCCCATCACGAGGCCTTGCTCACCGATACCCCCGACGACCGCCTCTCCCTCGGCATGCGCCTGGCCTCGTTCGTCGGCGCGGTGGCGCTCTCCTGCGCGGTCTTCTTCCTCTTCTATAGATTCTGGGGCGCCATCGGCGTCGGAGTCCAGGTCGCGATCCTCGTCACCGGGCCACTTATCCTCGTCGGCGTGACCCATCTCCTGCATCGGTGGGAGCGGACCGGCTACTTCGCGACGCTCGCCGCTCTCGCAGCCTTCGCGGCCTTCGTCCTCGATCTCGGTGCGCTGGGCACGATCTTCAATCTGCCCCCGACCCCCCACGCCTTCCTCGCCTGGGGGCTCTTCGGCCTTCTCCTCGGCTATCAGTACGGCCTCCGCCTCCCGCATTTCGCGGGGCTCGTTGGAGTCGGTCTCTGGCTCACCGCGCTGCCGGGGTACATCCGCGCCGAGGAGCTCCCCGATCTGTTCACGCGTGGAGAGGCGCTCGCGGTGGCCGGTGTGGTCTTTCTCGCCCTGCCGAGGCAGGTCTCGCGCGTGAGGTGGCAGGTCGACCACCGCGTGGTGGGGATGATCGGACTCTTCCTCGGTCTCTTCATTCTGAGCGTGTCGGGGAACCAGAGCTGGCTGCCCTTCAGCCACCACACGATCGAGAACATCTACCAGGTCGTCGGCTTCGTGGTGGCGGGTCTGGTGATCGCCTGGGGAGTGCGTGATCGCCACGCTGAGTTGGCCAATGGCGGGATGATCTTCCTGACGGTCCTCTGCCTGGTGAAGGCAGTGGACTGGTGGTGGGATTGGATGCCGAAGTGGCTCTTCTTCCTGGTGCTCGCGGCCCTCGCCATCGGAGTGATGGTGGCGCTCAAGCGGGTCCGCACCGCCCTGGTCCGGAGGACGGCATGAAGCACGGCTGGCTGGCGCCGATGGCGCTCGTGTTGGTCTCCAGTGCGGTCCCGCTGGTGCAGGTGGGGCTCGACCGTTCGGCGCCTCCGCGCCAGACGCTCCTCCTCACCCATCGCGAGCTGATGGTCGGGTGGACGGGGGACGAGAACTCCGGCGTCACCCTCACCTGGAGCTGGGCGACCCCCCCGGATCTCGACTCGCTCTCCCGTGAGCGCCTCACGGCCCTCGGGATCTCCTGCGGCCATGAACTGTACCAGTGCAATTCCGGGCGGGGGCACCGGGGATGGATGGTGGTCGGCGTCGATCCCGACCGGTGGCGTGGCGCCATCGATTCGCTCCGGGTCCGGATCGACTCGAACCATCGGAGCGGCCTCCCCGATTCCATCGCCGACCGCCGGATCCACGAGCTCGTCTCCCGGATGAAGGAGCTGGTGCTCTACACCAGCCGGCTCACGATGGACGCGGTGGGGCAGGATCCCGCCGCCCTCGCCGCAGAGTGGAATGACGGCAAGCACCTCGTCCTGGCCGCCGTCTTCCATGCCTCGCGCCAGACCTGGCCGCGCGACACCCTGCCAGGGGAGAAGCCCCTCTACCATATCTACGCCGAGCCGGTGGCGTCGTCGCTCTACCTGCCCGCGCAGTGGGCCGCTGCCGTGGAGGACACCATCGGGACGCTGCAGCGGGGGTACGGAGAGCGGCAGCAGATGTACGAAGTGACCGTGGCGGTGGGGCGCTGGTGGCTGCCAAGGGTGCTGGAAGTGGTTCGGCTCCCCGACCCGAAATGGCCGATCGATAGTCTGGAGTGGCGAGTGCCAGGGACGAGTGGGCGGGGAAGTAAGTGAGTTATGAGGGGTCTCCGGGTGGAGACCCCTTTCTGTTGCCGGCGCCGGCCCCGCACCGTGGGGGGGCTCTTGACTGATATGCTTTATAACTATATAGTTGTATATATGAGATATCACTTCCCCACCCTCTTCCTCGTGGCGATGACCCTTGGGGCCCGGACGGCGTCTGCACAGCGGCTCACCCTGCGGGAGGCGCTGACCCGCGCCGAGGGCTCCGCCTACGGTAACCGGGCCGCCCGCGCCCAGGCCTCGGCCGAAGGGGCTCGCACCCTTGGGGCCCTCCAGGGCGTCCTCCCCACCCTGCGAGTGGAGGGGGGGTGGATGCAGACCACCGATCCCCTCAACGCCTTCGGCTTCCTGCTCCGCCAGCGCGCGGTCACCCCGGCGGCGTTCGACCCCGCCCTGCTCAACGACCCTGCCGCGCGAAGTAACTGGAACGGCGGATTGGTGGCGGAAGTCCCGATCTTCAACGCCGACGCCCTCGCGGGGCGGAGCGCCGCCAAGTCGGGGGCTCGGGCCGCCGCCGCCAAGGCGACCTGGACCGCAGCCACCACGCGGCTCCAGGTGATCCACGCCTACTACGGTGCCCTCCGCGCGACCGAGGCGGCGCGCACCCTCGAGGTCGCGGACGCCGCGGCCACCGACCACGTGCGCCAGGCCACCGCGATGCTCGATCAAGGGCTCGTGACCCGGAGCGATCTCCTCCTGGCGCAGGTCCGTGCCGGCGAGGTCGCGGCCCAGCTCATCGGCGCCCGGGCCCAGGCCGCGCTCGGGCGCCAGCAGCTTGCAGTGGTGCTCGGCACCCCCGCCGACACCGGATTCGCACTGGTGGACACGCTCCCTTCCGCCGATCGGATCCGCGCGGTCGCGGCGTCGCTCGCCGATGGCACGGCACAGGACCGCGCCGATGTCACCGCGGCCGAGTCGGCCGCGCGCGCCGCGGATCGCGACGCTACCCGGGCCGCGGGGCGCCTCCTTCCTCGCATCAACGCGGTCGGCCGATACGACTGGAATGATCCCTCCACCCCCTTCGCCGGCCAGAAGTCGTGGACGGTGGGGGTCATGGCGTCATGGACCCCATTCAGCGGGTTCGCCGAGGTGGCGGACCTGCGCGGCACCCGCGCTCGTGCGGCCGCCGCGCGTGCGTTGGCGGAAGCGACGGGCGCCAATGCTGATCTCGAGCTCGCCTCGCGGGAGAGCGACGTCACGGTGGCCCTCGCGCGGGTCAGTATCGCCGAGCAGGCGGTAGAGCAGGGTACTGAAGCACACCGCCTGGTGGCGCGCCGCTACGCTGGTGGTCTTGCGGCCATCACCGAACTCCTCGGCGCCCAGTCGACCGAGACCCAGACCCGCCTCGGCCTGGCCGACGCGCGGATGAATGCCATCATCGCTCTCGCGGCGCGCGAACTCGCGCGCGGGGCCGACCCGGCGGCGGTGGCCGCCGTCGAGGAATGACCATGAAGCGCACGATCGTCCTGACGACCACGACCCTGCTCGTCGCGCTCGCCGCGTGCGGGCGCGATGACGCGACCTCGACCCGGAGCGCCACGCTGGCGGTTGGTCTCCCGGAGCTCGCCGTCGTGATCGACTCCGTGGTCCCCGCTCTGGTCGAGGCCTCCGGTATCGCGGCGCCGATCCAGCAGGCCACCCTGAGCACCCGGTTGATGGGAGCGGTGACGGCGGTGCTGGTGCACGAGGGGGACCGAGTGCAGGCCGGCCAGCTCCTGCTCCGGCTCGACACCAGGGAACTCGATGCCAAGGCGGAGCAGGCCGGAGCGGGACTCCGTGCGGCCGAGGCTCAGGCGGCCGAGGCGGAGCGGTATGCCATCCGGATCCGAGCGCTCTACGCCGACAGTGCCGCCCCCAAGGCGATGCTCGATGGGGCCGAGACCGGAGTGGCGCGGGCGCGTGCGGGGCTCACCCAGGCGCAGGGGGCCCAGCGCGAACTCGCGGCGGTGGCACGGTATGGTGAGCTCCGGGCCCCCTTCGCCGGGATCGTCACCCGGCGCTGGGTCGACCCGGGGGCGTTCGCCGCGCCGGGTGCGCCTCTCGTCACGGTGGAGGACGGCACCCGGCTTCGCCTCAGCGTGTCGACCACGCCGGCGCTCGCCCGCGGACTGCACCGCGGACAGGCGCTGGAGGCGCGGATCGAGGATCTCCCCGCGGTCGCGGTGATCGAAGGGATGGTCCCCGCGCAGGGAGGCGGCATGTATACGGTGAATGCCGTGGTGCACGATCCCGCCGGGCGTTTCGCGAGCGGCGGTGCGGCGAGCCTCTTCCTTCCGGAAGGGGTCCGGCGCGTGGTCCTGGTCCCGCGGCGTTCGGTGGTGCGCCAGGGGGATCTCACGGGAGTGCGGATCTGGCAGCGTCAGCGCGCCGAGCTGCGCTGGGTGCGCCTGGGCGGGGAGCGCGGCGAACTGGTCGAGGTGCTCTCGGGGCTCTCGGGCGGGGACAGCGTGGTGGTCTTCCGCGACGCTGAAGGGAACTGACGATGGGCATCGCCGGACGGGTGGCCCAGGCGTTCCTGCACTCCAAGCTCACTCCGCTGGTGACCTTCGCGTCGCTCGCGGTCGGGGGGATCGCCCTGGTGGCCACCCCGCGCGAGGAAGAGCCGCAGATCTCGGTCCCCATGATCGACGTGACGGTGGCGCTGCCGGGAGGGACGCCGAGGGAGGTGGAGCAGCTGGTCACGCGGCCGGTCGAGAAGCTGATGTGGGAGATCCCCGGGGTCGAATACGTCTATAGCACCGCGGGCGAAGGGTGGACCCTCGTCACCGTCCGATTTCGCGTGGGCGAGGACCAGGACCGGAGCGTGAGCGCGGTGCACGCCAAGCTCGCCGCCGCCGATCAAGCCGCTCCCGGTACCCTCCCGCCGCTGGTGCGGCCCCACTCGATCGACGACGTGCCGTTCCTGGCGCTCACGCTCCATTCCGCGAGCGACGGCCCCGATGTGCTGCGAAAGGTCGCGGCGCACCTCGAGGACGAGATCCGCACCATCCCTGACATCGCGGCGACGACGCTCATCGGCGGGAGGCCGCGGGAGCTTCGGGTGATCCTCGACCCGGCGCGTCTCGCCGCGGTGGGGCTCTCCCCGCTCGAGGTGATGGGGGCGTTGCAGGCCGCGAACGCCCGGCTGCCCGCCGGCGAGTTCGCCGCCGCCGACCGGAGCTTCCTCGTGACGGTGGGGGCGGAGCTTCGGAATGCCGCCGACGTGAGCGCGGTGGCGGTCGGGGTGCGGCAGGGGCGGCCGGTCTACCTCCGCTCGGTCGCGCGGGTGGTCGATGGGCCCGCCGAAGTGGCGGACTACGTGAGCCACGCGGTGCGGGGCGGGGGGCCGGAGCACGCGGTGACGCTGGCGGTGGCGAAGCGTCCCGGGGCCAACGCCAGCGCGCTGGCGCACCTGGTCCTGGCCCGGGTCGAGGAGTCGCGCGCGGCGCTGTTGCCGCCGAGCGTGGGGCTCGAGGTGACGCGGGATTACGGCGAGACCGCCGCTGAGAAGGCGGGCGAGCTGATCCTGCACCTGATCCTCGCCACGCTGAGCGTGACGCTGCTCATCGGCATCTTCCTGGGGTGGCGCGAGGCCCTCGTGGTGCTCGTGGCGGTCCCGGTGACGCTCGCGCTCACGATGTTCGTGTACTACGCGCTGGGCTACACCCTGAACCGGATCACCCTCTTCGCGCTGATCTTCTCCATCGGCATCCTGGTGGATGACGCCATCGTGGTGGTGGAGAACATCTACCGGCACCTCAAGCTCGGAGGGCGCCCCGCGGCGACCGCGGCGATCGAGGGTGTCGATGAGGTCGGCAACCCCACGATCCTCGCGACCTTCACGGTCATCGCCGCGATCCTCCCGATGGCCTTCGTATCGGGGATGATGGGACCGTATATGCGTCCCATCCCCGTCGGCGCCACGGCGGCGATGCTGGCCTCGCTCGGGGTGGCGTTCGTGGTGACGCCGTGGCTCGCCTTCAAGCTCCTCGCCAGGCACGTCACGCCCGACGGCGGGCCGGCGCACGGGGCCGAGACGGCACGCGGGTTCGGCCGGCGCTACGCCCGGACGATGACCGCCCTGATGGAACGCCCCCGCACCCGGCACCGCTTCTATGGCGTCGTGGTGGTCCTCCTCCTCGCCTCGATGGCGCTGGTGGGGCTCGGCGTGGTGCAGGTGAAGATGCTGCCGTTCGACAACAAGTCGGAGTTCCAGGTGATCCTGGACCTTCCCGAAGGGGCGACGCTCGAGACGTCGAATGCCGCGGCGCAGGAGGTGGCGGCGTGGCTTCGCACGGTGCCTGAGGTCCGGAGCACGGAGACCTACGCCGGCACCGCGGCGCCCTTCAACTTCAACGGCCTGGTGCGGCACTACTTCCTGCGGCGCGGCGCCAACGTGGCCGACGTGCAGGTGAATCTCCTCCCCAAGGGGGAACGCGACCGGCAGAGCCACGCGATCGCCCTTTCGGTGCGTGGGGCGGTCGACTCGATCGCGCGGCGGTACGATGCCCGCGCCAAGATCGCCGAGATCCCGCCGGGGCCTCCGGTGCTCTCCACCCTCGTGGCGGAGGTCTATGCCGCCGATGACGCCACCCGGCTCGAGGCGGCGAAGCGGGTGCGTGCCGTGTTCGAGGCCACCCCCGGCGTGGTGGATGTCGACTGGACGGTCGAGGCCCCGCAGGCGCGGCTCGATCTGCGAGTGGACCGCGCCCGGGTGGCCGAAGCGGGCGCCAGCGTGGCGCAGGTGACGCAGACCCTGGCGCTGGCATTGAGCGGAGCGTCCGCGGGGCGGCTGGTGGATCCCGCGTCCCCCGAGGCGATCGGGATCGTGCCCCGGTTGGACGTGAGCCGGCGATCGTCGGCGGAGGCACTGCTGGCGATCCCGGTCTCGACGCCGCAGGGGCCCATGCCGCTCGCGCGCTTCGTCCACGTCGACTCGGCCACCCGGGAGTCGGCGCGCTTCCGGAAGAACCTCCGGCCCGTCATCTACGTCACCGCCGATGTCGGCGGCGCCATCGAGGCCCCGGTGTACGCCATCCTGGCGATGAACGCCACGCTGGACACGGTGCGCGTGGCGGGGGCGGAGATCCGCCGCTACAACGCCACCGCCCCCGACCGGCTCGACGAGACGGCGCTCAAGTGGGACGGCGAGTGGCAGGTGACGATCGAGGTCTTCCGCGACCTTGGCCTCGCCTTCGCCGTGGTGCTGCTGCTGATCTACGTGCTGGTCGTGGGGTGGTTCGAGTCGTTCACGGTGCCGCTGGTGATCATGGCGCCGATCCCCCTGACCCTCATCGGGATCCTGCCGGGACACGCAATCACCGGGGCGTTCTTCACCGCCACCTCGATGATCGGGATGATCGCGCTGGCGGGGATCATCGTGCGCAACTCGATCCTGCTGGTGGACTTCATCCAGCTGGCCGAAGCGCGGGGGCGGAGCCTGTCCGAGGCGGTGATCGAGGCGGGGACGGTGCGGTTCCGGCCCATCGCGCTGACGGCCGCGGCAGTGGTGGTGGGAGGGATGGTGATGGTGCTCGACCCGATCTTCCAGGGCCTCGCGGTGGCGCTCATCAGCGGCGCCGTGGTGGCCACCCTGCTCACGATGGTGGTGGTGCCGCTGCTCTACTGGGAGCTCCGGCGCCGGCAGGGAGCCGACAGCCCACAGCCCACAGCCGAAGAGGTCGTGTGATGAATCTCCTGTTCCTCAGCTACGCCGGTGCCGACCCCGACCGCATCGCCCACCGGCTCGATGCCGAGGAGGTGCCGGGACATACCCGCTTCGCGCCCTCGCGCGGGCAGGGGCTCACGGGGCCACGTGAGGGGACCCGGGCCTGGCCGGGCGAGGTCACCGTCTTCACCGCGGTCGTCCCGGCGGCGATCGCGGCCCAGGTGCTCGACGCGCTCCGGCAGGAGGCCGCGGCGCTCCCACCCGGCGAGCGGCTGCACGTGGCCTCCCTGCCGGTGGAACACTTCTTCTGAGTGGGAGGGAACGACGATGTGTGACGGGATGCTGATCCGGCGGATCGCCGGTGTCTTTGTGATGGCGAGCGTGGTGCTGGCGATGACGGTGAGCCCGCTCTGGCTCTGGTTCACCCTGTTCGTGGGCTTCAATCTCTTCCAGTCCAGCTTGACCAACTTCTGTCCGCTGGAGTTGATCCTCGGCTGGACCCGGCTCTTCGGCTGCCGGCCCAAGGGCACTACCGCCTAGCCGCGGCGGCGCAACAGCTTGCGGCGGCGCTCAAGACCCTCTTCGATCCCGCCGCACACCAGCGAGCAGAGCTCGAAGACGGCGGGGTCGGCCACCCGATACCAGGTGGTCGTCCCTTCCTTGCGCCGCTCCACGAACCCCTGCTGCAGGAGGACCTGGAGGTGCTTGGAGGCATTGGCCTGGCCCGCCCCGGTCTGCTCGGCCAGCTCACCCACGCTCATCTCGCCCCTGCGCAGGGAATTGAGCAGGCGCAGCCGCATCGGCTCGGCCAGGGCCCGGAACCGGTCGGCGATCACCCCGGCACTGCTCTCGGACAACTCGATCACATGGGCTCCTTGATATTCAACTATCAACGAATATAAGCATATTCAGCCGCGACCGCTATATTCTCCTACCCTTCGTGACCCTCTTCGCCGCCTTCCTCGCCCTCCTCGTCGGACTCTCCCTCGGCCTCCTCGGCGGCGGCGGATCGATCCTCACGGTCCCGATCTTCCGCTACGCCCTCGAGATGGGCGTCAAGGAATCGATCGGGATGAGCCTCGGCGTGGTGAGCGTGACCTCGCTGGTCGGGGCGCTCCGCCACTGGCACAAGGGGAATCTTGATCTCAAGGCGCTGGTGGCCTTCGCCCCGGCGGCGATCCTGAGCACCTATCTCGGCGCTCGGCTCGCGCAGTATGTCCCCGACGTGGTGCAGCTGGTGGCGCTGGGTGTGGTGATGCTGACGGCCGCGATCTTGATGTGGAAGGGTGCGCCCCCCCTCTCCCGAGAGGGGGACGGGGGGAGAGGGCGCCGGCCAGGGGCAGTCATCGCCATCGGAGTCGCGCTCGGCCTCCTCACCGGGATCGTGGGGGTGGGCGGCGGCTTCCTCATCGTCCCCGCGCTGGTCCTCCTGCTCGGTCTCGACATGAAGCGGGCGGTCGGCACCTCGCTCGGCGTCATTGCGCTCAACGCTGCGTCAGGATTCGTGGGGTATCTGGGACAGGTGACGATGGA
>JBDSIR010000033.1:0-49879 GCA_039917855.1 Gemmatimonadales bacterium
CACCACGATCCTCCGCCAGACAGCGGACGCGCTCAAGGTGGCGCACGACGCCGGCATCGTGCACCGCGACCTCAAGCCCGACAACATCATGATCGCCCAGCAGGGCGGGAAGGATCTGGTCAAGGTCGTCGACTTCGGCATCGCCAAGGCCGTCGGCGGGGATGAGTCGGGGCAGAAGGTCACCAAGACCGGCCTGGTGGTGGGCACGCCCGAGTACATGAGCCCCGAACAGCTCTCGGGGGACAAGCTCGACGGCCGCTCCGACCTTTATTCGCTGGCGCTGGTGTACTACCGGATGATCACGGGCACCCTCCCCTTCCAGGCGGAGACGAGCCAGGAGACGATGATCAAGCGGCTCACCGACGATCCGATGCCGCTGGCGCAGGCGCTGCCGACGGGACGGTTCCCCGGCGGGCTGCAGCACGCGATGGACCGGGCGCTGGCGCGCTACGCCGCCGACCGGTACGCCGATGCGGTGGAGTTCGCCCGGGACGTCGACGCGGCGCTGGTCGGGATCGCGCCCGAGGGCGGCGCCACGATGATCGTCGGCGCCAACGACATGAAGACGATGGTGGCGGGTGCCGCCAAGGGCACCTCGGCGATGCCGAAGACGCGGATCTCCAAGCCCGGGGAGAACGTCTCGGCAGCGCCGGCCAAGAAGAGTCCGGTCGGGCTCATCGCCGCGGGAGTGACAGTGCTGGCGCTGGCAGGGGGCGGGTACGCGGCGTTCGGGCGGGACAAGCCGACGGGTGTGCCGACCGGGCCGACCGACAGCTCGGCGGTGGCTGGGAACGACACGACCCGCCTGGTGTCGAACGACACCGCGAAGCATGCGGTGACACCGGGTGGCCCGGTGGCGCCGCTGAGCCGCCCGACGAACCCGGGGACCACTCCGACGACGCGACCGAACACACCGACCACGAATCCGAGCACTTCGTCCACGCGGGCCCCGACCCGGGCCGAACTCGACAGCTTGACGGAGGCCGCATACGATTCACCGGAGATCCGGGCCCCGAACATCGCGCGTGGCAAGGCACTCTGGACCGATCGGAGCCTCTCGGTCGAGATCAGGGCGGAGGCTGCGATGATGGTGGGCAACATGTATTTCCTCGATGGCTATCGTCAGAGTGCGAAAGCGTGGGGCGATTCTGCGCTCTCGCTCACGCCTGACAACAGCACCCGGCGCACCCGCGTCGACTCCTGGACCAGGGAGTAGCCCGGTGACCAAACCCGTCCGCGTTTCCGTCTTCGGCAAGACCGACCTCGGTCGCAGTCGCGACCACAACGAGGACACCTTCCTCGTGGCCGATCTGTCGACCAAGCGCGCCTCCCTCCTCCCCGAGGTCCGGGAGCACGAGGTCGGCCCCCGAGGCTCCTTCTTCATGGTGGCCGACGGGATGGGCGGCGCCGCCGCCGGCGAAGTGGCCTCCGCGATGGCCGCCGACCTGATCTACAAGCACATGAGCGATGTCTGGGCCGCCGACAGCGACGTGAGCGCCCAGCGCTTCGCCTACCGGATGAAGGAAGCGGTCGAGTTCGCCAACGGCGGCATCAACGGCTACACCCGCGATCATCCCGAAGCGCGCGGGATGGGGACCACCGTGACCGCCGCCGGGGTCTTCGGCACCGACCTCTATCTCTGCCAGATCGGCGACTCGCGCGGCTACCTCGTACGCGCCGGCGTGGCCAGCCAGATCACCAAGGACCAGTCGCTGATGCAGCGCCTCGTCGACGCCGGCGAACTCACCGAAGCCGAGGCCGAGACCAGCGAACGGAGGAACATCATCCTCCAGGCGCTGGGACCGGAGCCGCGGGTCAAGGTCGACCTAACCCGCCAGCCGCTCCGCCGCGGCGACCTCCTGGTACTCTGCTCCGATGGGTTGTCGGGTCAGGTCAAGAAGGAAGAGATCGGCGAGCTCGCGGCCAAGCACCCCGACCTCACTGCGTTCTGCGGTGCCCTGATCGACCTCGCCAATGAACGGGGGGGCCCCGACAACATCACCGCCATCGCCGTCCGATTCGACGGCGAGGGACTCGAGCCCCCCGACGGGCAGACCGCGGTGGGTCACCAGGTCTACCCTCTCGACGAGCACGAGAGCACCACCGAGCCGGTGCCGGTGTACAAGGGGAGCCCCGCGCCCGAGCCGATCGCCGCCAGGAAGCCGCAGCCGGAGAGCCCGTCGAAGCGCATCGGGCTGGTGCTCCTCCTGATCGCCCTCGGCGCCGCGTTCGCGGTGTATCTCCTCACCGGTGGGGCATGAGGATCACCCTCACGATCACCAGCGGAGCCCGGAACGGCCTCTCCAAGCACTTCGACCAGGCCTACATCGGCCTCGGTCGCCATCCCCAGTCCGACCTGCAGTTCCATCCCGACCACGACCTCGACGCCTCCACCCGCCACGCCGCCATCCTGAAGGCGGGCGAGACCTGGACCGTCCGTGACCTGGGGAGCGCCAACGGGACTTTCGTGAACAGCGAGAAGGTCACGGCCGACCGTCGGCTCCACACGGGTGACCAGATCCGCTTCGGCACCAAGGGACCGGTCGTTGCGGTCGAGGTGGCGGGCGAAGCGCCGCCGGCCGCCGCGACGCGGCTATCGGGCGCGACCGCCGCCGCATTGCCGCACAAGAGCACCACCCAGCGGATCCGGCTCGAGGTGGCCAAACAGACCCAGCACCTGCGTCGGGCGACGGTGGTGCTGTTCGGCCTGCTGATCGTGGTGGCGGGCGGGTACTTCTGGCAGAAGAGCCAGTACGAGGCGAAGCTCGCGCGCCAGCGCAGTGAGATGATCGCCCAGGTCGATTCGCTCATCGGCGCGCTCGACACCGTGAAGGTCCGCTTCACCGCGATGCAGGGGGCGCTCGACAGCGCCCAGCAGGTCACCCAGCGGCTGCGGTCCCAGATCGAAGCGGGGGGCGACCCGAAGTCGATGGCGCAGCTCCGCGGCCAGCTCAATGATGCGATCACGCATCAGCAGGGGCTCCGCGCCGCGGCCGGCCTCGACGGTGCCCGCGTCGATTCGCTCGCGGGCGACGCCGTCGCGCTGGTGATCGTGAAATTCTCCGGCGATCGGAAGTTCTCCGGCACCGCCTTCGCGGTGCGGTCCGATGCCAGCGGGGCCTATCTCATCACCAACCGGCACGTGGTGACCTCCGAACAGGGAGAGGACCCGGTCGAGATCGGGGTGATGTTCAACCACTCGAATCAGTTCTTCCGCGCGAACCTGGTCCGCAAGCACCCCAACGCCGAAGTGGACATGGCGTTGCTCCGCGTGAGCATCCGCGGCGGTGCTCCGGTGGTCCCGGGGATCAGCCCGAGGGGCGCGGTGGTCGGCAACCCGGTCGCGGCGATCGGGTTCCCGCTGGGGATCGACCTCGAGGGATTCGACGACCTCCAGGTCACGGGGGCCGTCGCCACCCTCACCGCCGGCACCGTGTCGCGCCTGACCCCCGACGTCGTGCAGATCGACGGCTACGGCGCCACCGGTGCCAGCGGAAGTCCGATCCTTGACTCGCGCGGGATGGTGGTCGGCGTGTTGTACGGCGGGCAGGTCGGGACCGGTGGTCGGATCGTGTATGCCGAGCCGGCGAAGTACATCGCGGAGCTGCTGGGACAGTAGAGAGTCTAGAGCCTAGAGTTCAGAGGGGGGCAAAGCCGAGATCCGTCCCGATCAGGACGGATCTCTGTTCTTCACCCCTCTAGACTCTGAACTCTGGACTCTAGCTTCACCGCAGCAACCACCACCCGATCCCCAGCGTCCCGCCCAGGATCGCCGTCACCCAGAGGAGCCACTCCCACGCCGCCCGGGTGAGGGAGTCTGCCGGGGTGAGCCCGGTGCGGGCTCGTACTGGCCCCCAGGCCCCGGGAGGGCGCGTACGGGCATAGAACGCATCAAGGGTGGCCGCCGGCTCGGGTTTGGTCAGCAGGAGCACCGGCAGCCAGCAGGCCATCGCGCCGAAGGTCGTGAAGGCGAGCTTGGTGCCGAAGGGGAGGGTGCGGAGCTCGGGGACGAGGGTTGCAACGGCCGCCAGCACCATCCCCGCGATCATCGCGGTGATCTCGGCCCAGGCATTGATCCGCCACCAGAACCACCGCAGCAGGAGCAGCGCCCCCGTGCCGGTCCCTACCAGCACCAGCAGGCGGAACATCTGCCCCACGCTGTCCATCGCGAAGGAGAGCGCCGCGGCCAGCACCGTGATCCCGATCGAGGTCCATCGCGCGGCCCGCAGGAGCTTCTTCTCGTCGGTGACACCAGCGAAGCGCCCGTACAGGTCGTGCACGACGTAGCTCGCCCCCCAATTCACCTGCGTCGAGACAGTGCTCATGAAAGCGGCCAGGAGGCTCGCGAAGACCAGCCCCAGCATTCCGCTGGGCAAGTAGCGCAGCATCAGCATCGGGTAGGCGAGCTCAGGATCGGCAAGCCCCGGAAGCACGATCAAGGCGGCCAGCCCCACCAGCACCCAGGGCCAGGTGCGCACCACGTAGTTCAGGATGTTGAACGCGTGGGCCGCCTTGGTCGCCTCCCGCTCGCTCGAGGTGGCGGAGAGCCGCTGCACGAACATCCCGCCGCCGTCCGAATTCTTGAACGCCCACCACTGGATCCCGATGTAGCCGAGGAAGGTGCCGAGCGGCACCATCGCGTCGGATCCGAGGGGAACGAGGTCGAGTCGCGCCCCCTGCCCCGAGGCGCGGAGCGTGGCGGTGAGCTGACCGAGTCCGCCGACCTCCTGCACCGCGTAGGCCGCGACGACAAAGGCGCCCGCCATCGCGAGGATGTACTGGAGGAAGTCGGTCGCGATCACGCCCCAGAGTCCCGACACCGTGGTGTAGGCGAGGGTGATGCCGACGACGGTGACGACGGCCCAGAGCTGCGGATCGCCCGGCAACCAGGTGAGCCCATCGAGCAGTCCGAGCGCGACGATCACTTTCCGCATCGCGAGCATGCCGTAGCCGATGCCGAGGCAATTGAGCGGGACGGCGAAGAGGAAGGCGCGGGTGCCGCGGAGGAGGGCGGCGGGGCGACCGGAGTAGCGGAGTTCGGTGAGTTCGGCATCGGTGAGCACCGCGGCGCGGCGCCAGAGCCGGGCGATGAGCACCGCGAGGAGGACGTGGGCGAATGCGAAGCTCCACCACTCCCAATTGCCCGCGACCCCGGCCCGCGCGACCAGCCCCGCCACGTAGAGCGGGGTGTCGACATTGAAGGTGGTGGCAGCCATCGAAGTGGCGGCGAGCCACCACGGCACCGCGCGTCCCCCGACGAAGAACTCCACCATCGATCCCGACCCCCGGCGCGCGAGCGCGAGGCCGAGGGCCATCGAGCCGACGAGGTACCCGACCACCACCGCCCAGTCGAAGCGGCTCACTGGCGAGCGCGGAGCCACCGGGCCACCGCATCCTGCATCAGCTTCTGGCGGTGCCAGGCGATCAGGACGGGGCGATCTCCGGGGAGCTCCTTGAGCAGTCTCGGATGGCCGAACAGCACGACCAGGTCGGCCTTGGGCGCGAGATTGGCGAGTCGGGCGCGGTTCTCGGCACTGAAGCCAGCGCGCCCTTTCGACGCTCGA
Organism: Gemmatimonadales bacterium; assembly: GCA_039917855.1. GTDB lineage: Bacteria > Gemmatimonadota > Gemmatimonadetes > Gemmatimonadales > GWC2-71-9 > CAMLHU01. The sequence continues at coordinate 5,565 of JBDSIR010000033.1, forward strand.
GGCTCAGCGAATGCCGCCAACAACCGAAAGGCCGGATGCGGATGGGGATGCGGATGCGTGATGTTCAATGGGGCCGCATCCGCAGACGCATCCGTATCCGCATCCATCCGTTCCAGCGCTTTGGCCGCACGCAACGCATCGGTCAGATGGCTGTTCGGACTCGCGGGCCACTTGCCGCCAAGATCGTCATCCACGACCTCGACCTCGATCATCCCGATCGGTCCCTTCACCTCGCCGCGTCGAAGTCCGGCGGCCAGAAGCGCATCGGCGACCCCGTCGGCGGTGTAGAGGTCGGACACCTCGGAATGGATGCGCGCGTGGACCTCCCGGACCGCGTGCGCGTAGCGTTCGAGCGACTCCCGGATGCGCGGTCCCTCCACCGTGAGCTGTTCGGCCGCCACCAGCGCGGCGACGGTCGCCTCGAGGTCGGTGGGATAGCAGAGCAGGTCGCACCCGGCGGCGATCGCGGCGAGCGCCACCTTTCCCGGCTCCTCGGCCCCGGCCCCATGCATCAACAGCGCATCGGTCGCGATGAGCCCCTCGAAGCCGACGGCGCGGAGCCGTTCGAGGATGGGGGCGGAGAAGGTGGCGGCGCACCCCGAAGGATCGAGCGCCGGATAGGCGACGTGCGCGGTCATCACGGAGTCGACTCCGGCCTTGATCGCCGCGCGGAAGGGTGCCTCGTCCTGATCGCGGAGCAGCTGCGCCGGTGCCTCGACGACGGGGAGCGTATCGTGCGAGTCGGCCGTCGTGCGTCCGTGCCCGGGCCAGTGTTTGGCGCAGGTGAGGACGCCACCCGCGCGGGCGCCGGCGATCCACGCCGCCACTGCCTCCCCGACTCCTTCGGCCTCTCCGCCGAACGCGCGGGTCTGCACGATCGGATTCTTCGGCTCGAGGTCGAGGTCGCAGACCGGGGCCATCACCCAATTGAGGCCGACCGCGTGCGCCTCCCGCGCGGTGTGCCACCCGGCCCAGCGCAGCAGCGCCGGATCGCCCAGGCTCGCGAGCGCGGCGGGAGGCGGCAGTTCCGAGCAGCCTGCCACCTGCTGGCCCGCCCCCCGCTCGAGGTCGCTGGCCCAGAGGAGGGGGCGTCCCGCCCGCGCCGTGGCGTCGATGATGAGCGCGCGTAACGTGCGGGCGGGAACGCCGCGCCCGCCCTGGATGGCGTTCAGGCCGAAAACGATGAAGCCGCCGACCCCGAGCGCGAGCGCGCGGTCAACGGCCTGATGATCGAAGCCCTGCTCCGGATCCCATCGGAGCGCGGGGAGGACCAGGCGGGCCGCGGTCACGGGCCCGAGATGGCTCCCAGCACACGCGGCCCGCGCGCGCCGGTAGCGCCGGGAAGATTGCCGGGCTGTCCGTGCAGCGTGAGGTAGGCGAGGAGGGCGAAGGCCGCCGCCTCTTTCGCGTCGCCGTCGAAGAAGAGCTCGTCGAACCGGCGCAACGTCACTCCCTCCCGGTGGACCTCGAGTGAGCGACCCAGCGCCTTCCAGAGCCCCGGATGCCTGGTGCCGCCGCCGCTCGCGACCACTTCCGGCGCGTCCGGGACCCAGGTCGCGATGGCGTGCGCGATCGAGCGGGCGGTGAGTTCGACCGCCGTGGCCACCGCGTCGGCCCCGGGCAGGCGCTCGTACAGACGCTCGGCGTAATCCTGGCCGAAATGCTCGCGCCCGGTGGTCTTGGGAGGGGCCAGGTGGAAATACGCTTCGGCGAGGAGCTCGCTCACGACCTTCGGGTCGACCTTCCCTTGGGCGGAGATCTTCCCGTCGCGATCATAGGGCAGCTCGGGCTGGATCATCCGCGCGACCGCGTCGATCACCGCCACACCCGGGCCGGTGTCGAAGGCGAACGCCCCTTCGTACTGACCGCGGCGCACCACGTAGGTCAGGTTCGCCATCCCGCCGATGTTGAGGAGGACTCGAGGATGGTCGGCGGCGCCGAAGAGCTCGACATCGGCGAGCGGGACGAGCGGGGCCCCCTGCCCGCCGGCGGCCACGTCGCTCGCCCGGAATCCGGACACGACCTTGGCGCCGAACCGCTCCACCAGCACCGCGGGTTCGCCCAGCTGCCAGCTCACCACGGTCGGCTCGTGCCAGAGCGTCTGTCCCGGAAAGCTGATGCCGGCGAGATCGGTCGCCTTGACGCGGGTCTGCGCCAGCAGCCGCTCGATCGCCTCCCCGGCCCACTCCGCGAGACGGACGTGGAGCCGCGCGTAGTCGCGCGGCGTCGCCTCGCCCTCGAGTGCGCGCAGCAGCTCCTCGCGCTGCTCGGTGGTGTAGCGCCGATGCACGAAGCCGACCAGTTCGGCCTCGGTGGCACTGTTCAGCCGGACGAGTGCGGCATCCATCCCATCGAGGGAGGTACCGCTCATCAGGCCGACGACGAGCGCGGGACGTCCTGTCATCCGGTCACCTCGGGTGGAGCGCCCACGATCGAGCGGAGGCTGCCGCCGTGGGCGGCGAGGAGCTTCTCGGCTTCTTCGCGGGGCAAGCCCCGCCGCAACGAGACGATCGCGACCTTCACGGAACCCCCGGAGGCCTCGAGGGCGGCCTTGGCCTGAGCACGGTCGACCCCGGTCGCTTCCATCAGGATCCGCTGGCTCCGGTCCACCAGCTTGCTGTTGGTGGCGGTGAGGTCGACCATGAGGTTGCCCCAGGTCTTGCCGATCCGCACCATCGCGCCGGTGGAGATGATGTTGAGCGCCAGCTTGGTGGCGGTGCCCGCCTTCATCCGGGTGGAGCCGGTCAGCACTTCGGGCCCCGTCAGGAGGGTTATGCAGACGTCGCAGGTATCGCGGAGGAGCTGGGGCGGCTCGGAGCAGGAGAGAAAGACCGACTTGGCCCCGAGGGCCTGCGCGCGGCCGAGGGCACCGCGGACAAAGGGAGTGGTGCCGCTTGCCGCGATCCCGATCACAACGTCGTTCGGACCGACCTGGTGCCCGTCGAGGATGGCGATCCCCGCGTTCACGTCATCCTCGGCCCCCTCGACCGGCCGGAGCAGCGCCGGAGCACCGCCCGCGATGATGCCAATGACCATTCCGGGCGGCACCGAGAAGGTCGGCACGCACTCGGCGGCGTCGAGCACACCGAGACGGCCGCTGGTGCCGGCGCCGAGGTAGAGGAGGCGGCCCCCGGCTCGGAAGGCCTTCTCGGTCAGGTCGATCACCCGAGCGAGCTCCTCGCGAGCGCGCGCCACGGCGGCAGCCACGGTCGCGTCCTCGGCGTTGATCAGGTCGACCAGCTCGAGGCTCGAGCAGGCGTCCAGATCGTGCGAACGAGGATTCCGGCGTTCGGTGAGCCGGGGATCGAGGAAGGCAGGTGTCTCTGGGGGCACGGTCGCGTTAAGTTAGCGTCTCCCCCTTCACAGCGCATCTCTGCCCCGGGAAGCTCCGATGAATCGTATTGCGTGCGAAGCCCGTCCTGAGCGGCAGCGAAGGATGCTGCGTGCTGCGGGGGCCCCGGTGTTGGCCCTCCTCCTCGCTTCCTGCGGGCCCTCCTCCCCATCGCTCGCTCCCATCCCCGGCCCGACCAGCGGGATCAACGCCGCCTGGCCATATGCCGGGAAGGCGCGGGTGACGGAGGGGGCGCAGGCGATGGTGGTGTCGGGGAGCCCGATCGCGAGCGAAGTGGGCCGGCAGATCCTCCAGGCAGGCGGCAACGCGATCGACGCGGCCACCGCCGTTGGATTCGCCCTCGCGGTGGTGCATCCCGAGGCGGGCAACATCGGCGGGGGCGGTTTCTCGATGATCCGGCTCGCCGACGGGTCGGTGCAGGCGCTCGATTACCGGGAGGCGGCGCCGACCCGCGGGTCGCGCGACATGTACCTCGACCTGCACGGCGATCCGTCGGATCTGAGCATCACCGGTGCGCTCGCCGCGGGAGTCCCGGGCGCGGTGGCGGGGCTGGTCGAGCAGCAGCGGCGGTTCGGCCGGATCCCCTTCGCGCAGGTCATCGCGCCGGCGATCCGGCTGGCGATGGAAGGATTCGTGGTCGACGAGTACCGACAGAACTCCATCGAGGGGGAACGCGATCGGCTCTACCTTTTTCCGGCCTCCCGCCGCCAGTTCCTGGCGGACGGTCACGCTCCGCGCATGGGCACCACCTTCCGCCAGCCCGACCTGGCCCGCACCCTGATGACCATCCGCGACCGGGGACGGGACGGGTTCTACACCGGATGGGTGGCCGATTCGATCGTGGCGGAGATGGACCAGAGCGGGGGCTACATCACCAAGCCCGACCTCGCGGCGTACCAGGCCAAGTGGCGCGACCCCGTGCGCATCGACTATCGGGGCCACACGATCTACTCGATGCCTCCCGCCTCGTCGGGAGGCATCACGATGGCCGAGATCTTCAATATCATGGAAGGATTCGGGCCGTTGCCTCCTTTCGGTTCACCCCAGCTGCTACACCTCGAGGCGGAAGCGATGCGGCGGGCCTTCACCGACCGCAACTTCTACCTGGGCGACGCCGACTTCGAGCAGGTGCCCCGCGCGCGCCTCACCTCCAAGGTCTACGCCGACTCGGTGCGGATGATGATCGACGAGGGTCACGCGACGCGATCGGACTCGGTCAAGCCCGGCATCGACGGGATGCACACCACGCATTATTCGGTGGTCGACGCCGACGGGAACGCCGTGAGCACCACCACCACGCTCAACAACAGCTACGGCAGCGCGGTGACCGTGGGCGGCGCAGGTTTCCTCCTGAACGACGAGATGGACGACTTCGCCACCGCTCCAGGCAAGCCCAACATGTACGGTCTGGTCCAGGGCGAGGCGAACGCCATCAAGCCGGGGAAGCGGATGCTCTCGGCGATGACGCCGAGCATCGTGCTCGACCCGCAGGGGCGGCTTCTGCTGGTCGTCGGCACGCCGGGAGGCCCCACCATCATCACCCAGGTCTACCACGTCATCTCGAACGTCATCGATCATCACATGGCGTTGCCGGATGCCGTGGCGGCGCCCCGGACGCATCATCAGGGATTGCCGGACGAGCTCCGGCTCGAGCGCGACGGCTTCCAGCCCGCCGCGGTGGCTCAGCTTCAGCGGATGGGACATACCGTGGTCTATCGCGGGCGCTGGGGCGATGTCGAGGCGATCATCCGGACCGCGACCGGGTGGGAGGGAGTGTCGGATCCGAGATTGGGGGGTGGGGGCGCGGGGTACTGAGTTGAAGGGCAAGGGAAAGGGCAAAGTTGGTGGAATGCAGAAGGCGCAAGGAGTCGATCCCTTGCGCCTTCATGCTTCGCGCCTCATTGCCGTTGCCCTTCTACGTTACCGTGAGAAAGCGCCTGACAGCCTGATCCGCATGTAGTTGCCGGGACGGATCACGACGTCACGGTCGTTGGTGTTGCTGGCGACGGCGGCACCTGCCGCGGCGCCGACGACGGCGCCGACGACCGTGCCACGGCGATTCCCACCGATGACGCGACCGGCCACGCCGCCGGCGACGGCACCAGCGCCGACCTTGGCCGCATCACCCGCGGTGACCCCGCGGCCGACGATCGAGTACTTGATCGAGTCGACGGTGGCACTGATGGCATAGCTCTGCCCGCCGATCTGGACCGACGTCGGGGTGAGCTGAAGCTTGCCGGTCTTGTCGTTGTCGTTCTCGGCCGGGGCGAGCACGTCGATCCGGAGCGCCACGACGGAACCGGCGGGGATCACGGTGCGGCCCTGGGCGTCCTTCACGTCCGCGGACACCGTCATCCGCATGGTCTCACCCGCCTTGTTGCGGCGCGAGGTGATGGAGTCGAGGGCCGAGCCGACGAACTCCGTCCCGGCCGCGAGCGCCGAAGCGGGACGCGGGGCCGGGGGCCTCGGCGTGGAGGGGCGGTCCGCTGCCCGGTCGTTCAAGGCCGCGGAACTGTCGGCGGGGGCCATCGCGAGGTCGCGCTGAAGACTATCAGCCTTGGCCGCATCGCTCGAACCTTTGCCGCAAGCGGCAAGGGTGAGGGCGGCAAGGATGGTGAGGTATCGGGTCTGCATAGGTAGGTCCTCCCTGGGGTGACTTGTCCGAGCCTTCCTGCCCGGTAACCTTTAAGGATAATGGATTCCCTTCGAACTGTATGGCCGTACCTCCGTCCCTACCGTCTGGCCTACCTTTTCGGGCTCCTAGCGGTCCTGGGGGCGAACGGCTTCCGGACCCTCATCCCCCGGTTCCTCCAGCACGGGATCGACGCCATCTCGGCCGGCGCGCCCCGCGTCGAGCTGTATCGAGTCCTCTTCCTGCTGCTCGGGGCGGCCCTGCTGGGGGGGATCTGCAGGTACGTGATGCGCCAGCTCCTCAACAGCGCGAGCCGGAAGGTCGAGACCGACCTCCGCGACGCGCTCTTCGCGCATCTGGAACGCCAGTCGGCCACCTTCTTCGACCGCCACACCAGCGGCGACCTCATCGCCCGCGCCACCAACGACCTCCAGAACGTCCGCATGGTCGCCGGACCGGCGATGATGTACCTGGTCGACACCTTCGTCCTGACCATCCTGATCATCCCGATGATGGCGGCCACAAGCGGGCGCCTTACCCTGTGGGTGATGGTGCCGCTCGCGGTGCTCCCGGTGGTGATGGTCTGGTTCGGGCGCCGGATCCACGAGCGCACCCAAGCGATCCAGTCGCACTTCGGCGTGCTGACGGACCACGTGGTCGAGAACCTGAGCGGCGTCCGGATCATCCGAGCCTACCGACAGGAGCAGGCGGAATCGACGGAGTTCACCCGGCTGAGCGAGGAGTACAAGAAGCGGAACATGGCCCTGGTCCAAGTATCGGGGGTGTTCCACCCGGCGCTCGGACTGCTGGCGGGAGGGGGCACGATCATCATCCTCTGGGTCGGGGGCAATCAGGTGATGGCCGGCGCGATCACCATCGGCGCGTTCGTCGCCTTCGGGATGTACCTCGCCCAACTCATCTGGCCGATGATCGCCCTTGGCTGGGCGGTGAGCCTGGTGCAGCGCGGCGCCGCGTCAATGAAGCGGATCAACGAGGTCTTCGCCGCCACCCCCACCATCCTCGAGCCCGCCGAGCCCACCCCGCTTCCCCAAGCCACCGGCCCCCGTACCCTCGCGATGGAAGGGGTCTCGTTCAAGTACCCCGGCGCCGCCGACCGCGGGTGGGTGCTGCGCGATATCTCGTTCCATCTGGCGGCGGGGGAATCACTCGCCGTCGTTGGCGCCACCGGTTCGGGCAAGAGCACGCTGGTGGAGCTCCTGACGCGGGCATACGACCCCACCGAGGGACGGGTCCTGGTCGACGGGCTCGACATCCGCCGGATCCGCCTGGCGGACCTCCGCCGCGCAGTGAGCCATGTGCCGCAGGAGACCTTCCTGTTCAGCGCCACGGTCCGCGACAACGTCCTTTTCGGGATGCCCGACGATGGACGTCTCGAGCGCTCCGCCGAGCAGGCCCAGCTCACCGAGGCGCTCCCCTCGCTCCCGCAGGGCTATGACACCCTCCTGGGCGAACGCGGCATCAACCTGTCGGGCGGACAGAAACAGCGTACCGCCATCGCGCGGGCGCTCGCGAAGGACGCACCGATCTTCCTGCTGGACGACGCCCTCTCAGCGGTCGATGCCCAGACCGAGGCCGCGATCCTCACCAACCTCCGTTCGGCGCTGGCGGGAAAGACGACGGTGATCGTCTCCCATCGCCTGGCGGCGGTGAAGGACGCGTCGCGGATCATCGTGCTGGATGAGGGACGGATCGTCGAGGAAGGGACCCACGCCGAGTTGATCCGGCGCGAAGGGAAGTACTGGGAGCTCATCCGGCGGCAGCAGTTGGAGGAGGCGCTGGAAAGCTCATGAACCAACTGCGCACCACGGAGACACGGAGGGCTCCGTTCACGACTAGATCGCTTTCATGGAGCAGTAAGTGATGTGGTCCCAAGGGGAGCTCTCCCTTTGGGACCACAAAACATTGTCATCCTGGCTCCAGACCGGAGTGACGCGACCGGAGGCGATCCCTCCGTGTCCTCCGTGGTGCGCCGTTAAAGCCGCTTGCGCAAGAACTCAGGGGTAATGGCGTTCAGATACGACGCCAGCTCCGTGAACTTCCCCGTGACCAACAGGATCCCCACGATCACCAGCAGCGCGCCTGACACCCGCTGCACCCACGGCAGGTACTTCCGGAAATTCTGGAACCAGTCGAAAAAGCTCTCCACCGTCCACGCCGCCACAAGGAAGGGGATCGCGAGGCCGGCGGAATAGGCGCCGAGCAACACCATCCCGCGCCCCAGGGTGTCCTGAGTGCTTGCAAGGCTGAGGATCCCACCCAGCACCGGCCCCAGACAGGGGGTCCACCCCGCCCCGAACGCCATCCCCACCAGGAACGCCCCCAGCACGCCGAGCGGCTTTTCCTGGAGGTGCACCCGGGCATCCATCTGGAGCGCCGGGATCTTGATGACACCCATCGTCACGAGGCCGAAGAAGATGATCAGCACCCCGCCGATCCGCCCCACCATGCTCTTGTGGGCGGCGAGCGCGGCCCCCAGGGCCGTGGCGCCGGCCCCCAGGAGCAGGAAGATCGTCGTGAACCCGAGCACGAAGAGCGTCGCCTGGATCATCGCCACACGCCGGCGATCGGTCATCTCGGCCGCGTTCATCCCGGTCACGAAGCCGAGGTAGCTCGGCACCAGAGGAAGGACGCAGGGAGAGAGGAAGGAGAGGATGCCGGCCAGCAAGGCGACGGCGATGCCGATGGAGGGTTCGGTCATGAGCGGAGTTGGGTGAGGTCGCGGCGCTGGCACTCCCGGCAGAGACCGTGCAGTTCGACGCGATGGCGCTGGAGCAGGAACCCGTGTTCGTCGGCCAGGAAGCCGAGCATGCGGTCCACCCGTTCGTGAGTGAATTCGGTCACCCCGCCGCAGCGGGTGCAGACGAAATGGCCGTGGTCGCCGCGGTCGGGGCTCGGTTCGAAGCGACGGGTGCCCTCGCCGAAATCGTGGGAGCGGGCAAGGCCGGCGTCGACGAGGATGTCGAGAGTGCGGTAGACGGTGGCGGTCCCGATCTGGTGGCCGCGCTCCTTGAGGCGGCGCTGCAGCGCCTCGGCCGAGAGGTGACCTTCGCCGTCGAAGAGGGAGATGGCGATGAGGTCACGCTGGCGGGTCACCGGGAGGCGATGGTCGCGGAGCCAGCGCCGGAAGCGCTCGAGCAGCTCGGCGGCCTGCTCCTTACTGAGCTTCACCGGGCGCCGTGGCGGACGTCGGATACCATTTCGACACCGGTACCGGCGTTGGAGCACCTTCATCCACCCGCTTCTCGACGTCGGCGAGGAGGCGATCCAACGCCTCGATGGGGCCGCTGCCGACCTCCTCGACCGTCGACTGCCACTGCCCGCGCAATTTTCCCTTGATCGTGGCCACGTAGCACGCCGTGTAGATCCGACGCCGGTCGCCGTCGATGCGGGAGAGGATGGCAGTCCCCGCCTCCTGGAGGCCGTTGCGCAGGGGTTGAAAGACCCAGACCCCGTCGATCTCCGTCGGAGGGAGCTGGAGCGCGACCTCGTCGGCGAGGCGTTCCCAGCGCGACAGCGGACCGGTCCCCCCGGTCGGCGCCGTCATCGCTGTTCCTTCGCCCACTGCTCCACGTACACCCGAAGCACCGTCATGAAGTCCTGCGCGTTGGTCACTACCCCGAACGCCTGGTGAGTGCCGCGATCCTTGAGCTTGTTGACCACGAACTCTTCCTGGTCGACGCAGATCGTCATCAGCGGCGTCGGCTGGCCCTTCGCATCCATGTAGAACGCCGGCAGCATGTTGCCCACGGCGATGGCGTGGAGCGCGGTGGCCACCATCACGGCCCCGGTCGCCTTGACGGCGTGTTCGCGCATCGCGTCCTGCGCCTCGAGGGAGTGGCTGTACACGCCGGGAAGGGGCCCGTCGTCCCGGATGGAGCCGGCGAGGACATAGGGCACCTTGTGCGTCACCAGGGCGTGCATGATTCCGCTCTTGATGAGCCCCGTCTCCACCGCCTTCTCGATGCTGCCCAGGGCGCGGACCTTGTTGATCGCACGCATATGCGTGCCATGCCCCCCGTCGGTCGGGTTCCCCTTGTTGTCCATCCCGAGCGTGGTGCCGTAGATCGCGGCCTCGATGTCGTGCACCGCGACCGCGTTGCCGACCAGCACCGCGCCGACGTACCCGTTCTGGATGAACCATTCGAAGTCATGGCGCGCGCGGGAATGCACCAGCGCCGGTCCCGCGACCCAGAGGACGTAGCCGCCCCCCTTGGCCTGCTGACCCAGACGGGCAGCGAGCTCCTCGTAGTTGACCGGCCGCTCGCGGCTCACCTCGGTCGACATGAACTTGAACTCCGCCTTCCCCGCCCCTCCGCCCAGGAATCCAGAGGCATGCACGAAGATCCCCTCGCTGCCATCCTCGGCGTGCCCCATCACGATCTGGTCGCCCTGCTTCAGGCGGCGGGGCTCGCTCACCTCGAGCCGGTCGCCCCGGCGGACGATGACGCAGTCCATGCGGGGACGATCCGGCATCACCCAGCGCCCACCGAGGCGGACGTAGGTCGGGAGGTTGGAGGTGCTGAAGAAGTCCTCCGGAAGGACCCCATCAGCCGGGAGCGGGGCAAAACTGGCCTCGGGCGCCGCCTGCAAGGCGGGCGTCGAGAAGTCGGGACCACGATAGGATTCGCTCATGCCGGGCGAAACCTAGCCGCCTCGCGCAAGTGTCGGAAGGACAGTAGCTTAGCCAGATGCGCATTGCCCTCACATTGCTCTCCCTCACACTGACCGTCCTGCCCCTCCGCGCCGCCGCGGCCCAGGTCGCGTCCCGCCCCGATTCGGCCCGCGTGGTCGAGGTCGAGCCCCTCACGGTCACCGTGACCCGCACCCCCGGGAGTTTGGCGCGGGTGCCGCAGGCCGTCGGGGTGCTCGACGGCAAGGCGGTGCGTCGCGGCCAGGCCACCCTTGGACTCGACGAGGCGCTGACCAATATCCCCGGCGTGTACGTGGCCAACCGCTACAACTACTCGGTGGACCAGCGGCTGTCGATCCGCGGCGCGGGGAGTCGGGCGAATTTCGGCTCGCGCGGGGTGAAGATCCTCCTCGACGGCGTCCCGCAGACCCTCCCCGACGGCCAGAGCCAGCTCACCAACCTCGATCTCTCGACCATCGGCCGGGTCGAAGTGCTCCGAGGAGCGAGTTCCGCCATGTACGGCAACGCCGCCGGCGGGGTGATCAGCTTCGCGAGTCTCCCGACCGCCCCCGATCCGCTGGGGGCGTCGGCGCGCTATGAGGCGGGGTCGTACGGCCTGAGCAAAGGGCAGATCCGGCTGTCGGGACACTCGGGGAGCGTGAGCGGCGCGGTCAGTTTCTCCCGCACCACCTGGGACGGATTCCGCCGGCAGAGCCGGTTCGAAGGGAATTCACTTAACGCGGCGATCGACTGGATCGCCACCAGATCGACCTCGGTCGCGCTCCGCTACGGCGTGGGCGACCAACCCATGGCCGAGAACCCCGGGGCGCTCAACGCCGCCGAGCTCGCCGCCAATCGGGATTCGGCGCCGGCCAATAACATCAACCGCGACGCCACCAAGGACGTGGTCCAGCGGCAATTGTCGGCCACGGTGAGGCATTTCACCGAAGGCGGCACCGAGTTCGACCTGACCGCCTTCTATTTCGCCCGCACGCTCGATAATCCGCTGGCGACCAACAACTGGAACCTCATCGACCGCCTCGCCGGCGGCCTCAGGCTTCAGGGTTCGCGCCCCCTCGGCTCGGCCACCGGCGCACCCCGGCTCATCCTCGGCGTGGACCTCCAGTCCATGCGCGATCACCGCAGGAACTACACCCCCGTTCCGGCAGTCGGTCCGGTGACCACGACGACCATCAAGCAGCGCGAAGAAGTGACCGAGGTGGGCCCCTTCGCGCAGCTGACCTGGCCGGTGACACCACGAGTGCTCCTGACCGGCGGGCTCCGGTACGACGCGGTGAAGTTCAAGGTCACCGACGAGCTGCTCACCGACGGGGACAACTCAGGTGACCGGATGATGTCCTCTTTCAGCGGCGGCGGCGGGGCGAGCTATGGCTGGTCGCCCGCCTTCACCCCGTACGTGAATGTGAGCACCGGCTTCGAGACGCCGACCACGACCGAACTTGCCGTCACCCAGGCAGGTGTCGGAGGGTTCAACGACAGTCTCGTGCCCCAGCGGGCCCTCTCTTTCGAGCTCGGCGCCCGCGGCGCGGTGGGCAGTGGCCTGAGCTGGTCTGCCGCCTTGTTCACCATCGGGATCAAGGACGCGCTGGTGCCCTACGCGGAGGCGGGGGGTCGCTCTTTCTTCCGGAACGCCGGGGAGACCCGGAACAAGGGGTACGAGCTCGGTGTCGCCTGGCACCCGATCCGCTCCCTGACCCTGCAGGCGGCCTGGACCCACGCCGACTATCGCTTCAGCGACTATGTCGCGATCACCAACTCCGGCGTCGACACGACCGTGTTCACCGGTCGCCGGCTGCCGGGGGTGCCGAGCGAGTACGTACGCTTCGGGCTTCGCTCCTCTCTCCCCGGTGGGCTCTGGCTCGACGTCGACCACACAATGTCGAGCGAGCTCTACGCCGATGACGCCAACACTCTTCGGGTCGACGGATGGGGCACCGGCGTGAGCAATGTGCGCCTCGGGTGGGATGGGACCCTCGGCGGCGTCCACGCGGTGCCGTTCGTGGCCGCGAACAACGTGTGGGACCGGGAGTATGTCGGGAGCGTGACGGTGAACGGCTTCGGGGGACGGGTGTTCGAACCGAGCCCGCGGCGGAACTATTACGTAGGGGTGGAGCTGGGGTGGGCAAAGCGGTACGGCGGTAAGGCGGTAAGACGGTAAGGCGAGCGGCAATTCAGGGTCGGAGTGAGACCAAGCAAGGTGTCATCCCGAGCGAAGTGAGGGTTCTTCTCAACAGTGCACGGTCGCCGTGAACGCTGCGACAGGGCACCGCAAGCAAGATCCCTCGCTCCGCTTGGGATGACTCCGGGGCCGTTGCAGCTCCGCCCTGACTACCGCTCCACCGCCCCACCGCCCAGCACGAACATCCTCTCGAAGTACCTCCGCACTCCCTGATAGGTCCACTGGCCAGGATGCGCGGCGTTGGAAATCCGTTACTTCGCGGGGGCCCGGCGCTACCGAGCGATCCAGGGCAGGAGCGAGGCGACCGTGGTGAGGATCGCGTTTCGCCGCTTTGGGAGCGCGAATCTGAAGCCGACCCGGGCGTACGGACCCCCGACCCCGCTGTGAGGCCCGCCGGAAAGATCGTTCCTGTCGGCTCGCCAGTCGGTCTCGCCGAACATCTTGGCGTACCCCACCTGGAGCCCAAGTCCGACCTTTTGCCCGGTCCACCGCCCGAGCTTGAAGTCCACGCCGAGCCCCGCGTGCCAGATCGCTGTCTGGCCACTCAAGTCGGTGCCGCGCAGGGGGTCGGCCAGCGTCGAGTCGACGGTGCCACCCCGCCGTTCTTCGACGTGGAACCCGACCCGGGTCAGTCCCACCCCTCCATTCGGCACCACCCGCCACCGCCCGGCGTCGATCAGGGCGAAACCGACCCCGACCAGGATCGCTTCTCCCGAGATCTCAGTGCGCCAAGCGGCGGACTCGTGACGACCCCCGAGGATCGCCCCGCCGGTGAAGGCGAGGTCCCAGCGACCGAACCGGATGGTGCTCGTCATGCCCGAAACGACCACGGTCTCGTTCATCGACGGGAAGCCATTGGCCTGAAGCGCGAGATTGATCGCATCGACCTCCATCGCCTGGACCCCGAAGGCGATCGCGGTCGATCCCTTGGGGGGCCCCGTAGTCGTGTCCGGAGGGCCGAACAGCTGGGCGGCCAGTGGGCAAGTGGGCCAGTGGGCAAGAAGGATGAGCAAGACCAGGTAGCGCATACGCTCCGTCGATTTGGATTGTGATCAACTCCTCGCCCGGCCCACCGGCCCTCTGGCCCTCTGGCCCTCTGGCCCACTACAGCAAGGATACCGGATCACGGTCGATCACCACCCGCACCTCCCGCTTCCCTTTCCCCACCCGCGGTGCCGCGTACCGCACGAACCGCCCGATCTCCTCCGAAGTGCCCCGCACGACCACGTGCCACCGCCACCGCTCCTTGATCCGGGCGAGCGCAGCCGACGCCGGCCCCAGGATGCTGAGCGTGAGTCCGGTCCGCTCCACCAGCGCATGGCACCAATCGGCGAGCTTGGCCGCCGCGGCGCTCACCTGATCCTCGTCCTCGCCGGTGACGAGGAGATTGGCGAGCGCCACGTGCGGCGGATAGGTGGGCGACTCCCGGAGCGCGAGCTCCTGCTTCAGGAATCCCTTCACATCGTGCCGCGCCGCGTGCTGGATCGCGTGATGCTGAGGATCCCGGGTCTGCACCAGCACCCGTCCCCCTTTCGGTCCCCGCCCCGCGCGCCCCGCCACCTGGGCCAGGAGTTGGAAGGTGCGTTCGGCCGCACGGAAATCCGGAAGATGGATTCCAGTATCGGCGTCGACGACGCCCACCAGCGTCACATTCGGGAAATCGAGCCCCTTGGCGATCATCTGGGTGCCGAGGAGGATGTCGACCTCCCCCCGTTCGACCGCGCCCAGGATGCGGTGATGTGACCACTTGGTGCTGGTGGTGTCGAGGTCCATCCGTGCCAGCCGCGCCGTGGGGAAGCGCTCTGCCAGGAGCTTCTCGAGCTGCTGGGTGCCGACGCCGCGCATCTGCACCACCGGGTGCCCGCATTTTCCGCACTCCCGCGGGACCGGCTTGGTGAACGCGCAATAATGGCAGGTGAGCCGCGGCGGCGTCTGGTGCACGGTCAGCGAGATGGAACAGTTGGGACATTCCTCCACTGCGCCGCACTCCTCGCACTGCAGGAAGGCCGCGAAGCCCCGCCGATTGAGCAGCAGCAGGGCCTGTTCCCCGCGCGCGAGCGCGGTCGCGATCCCCTCGTCGAGTACCACGGACCAGGGCACCGCACCGGTATCCCGGACCCGCGCCGCCTTCCGCATGTCGACGATCTCGACCGGTGGCAGCGGTCGGCTTCCGACCCGCTCCGGAAGCGAAATGATCTGGACCGTCCCCTGTTCCACTCGTTTCCACGTCTCGGCCGCAGGGGTCGCGGTGCCGAGGACCAGGCGTGCTCCCTCGAGCCGGGCCCGCACCGCGGCAACGTCCCGGGCGTGGTAGCGGGGGGCCTCGCCATTCTTGTAGCTCGCTTCGTGTTCCTCGTCGACCACGATGATCCCGACCCGGTCGATCGGGGCGAAGATCGCGGAGCGGGCACCGACCACCACTCGCCGTTCACCCCGCCGGAGAAGCCGCCATTGGTCGGCCCGCTCGCCGTCGCTCAGCCCACTGTGCAGCACCGCCACCTGGTCGCCGAAAGCGCCGCGCACCCGTCCTACCGTCTGTGGGGTAAGGCCGATCTCGGGGACCAGGATGATCGCCCCCTTCCCCTCCGCGAGCGTGGCGCGGACCGCTTCGAGGTAAACGAGGGTCTTGCCGCTCCCGGTCACGCCGTGCAAGAGGGCAGGTCGGCCAGTGGGCAAGTGGGCAAGTTGCTCCAGCGCGCTTCGTTGGTCCGAGGTGAGTTCAGTGGGCGGTGCGACACCGACATCTCCACCGAACGGATCGCGGAGCTTCTCCTCCTCCTCCACCGTCACCAGCTCCTTGTCGAGCATCGCCTTGAGGACGCTGGCGCCGAAGTCGAGTTGATGGGTCAGGTGGGTGACCGACGCGCGACCCCCCAGCTCCTCGAGCGTCTCATAGAGCCGGCGTTGCTCCTTGGCGCGCGCGAAACGGCGATCGCGCTCCAGCAGCGGCATCCCCGCCTCGGTCAGCACCAGCACCCGCTCCGTCAGCCCTTCGGCGCGGGTGTCCGGCCCTTCCACCCGGAGCGTGACCGTTCCCACCCGGACCAGCCGATTTACCACCTCCCACACCGGCTTCTTGAAATGCCGCGCCAGGGTCCCGACCTCGGCCTCGCCCCCCTTCCGATCGATGTAGTCGAGCAGTTCGCCCGCGGTCCCACCACTGCGCGGCGCGCCAGGCACGATCTCGACGATGACCGAGGAGCTGCCCCAGAGCGCCCCGGGGAGGGCGGCCTTGAGCGCGATGCCGAGGGGAGTACCGTAGTAGCCGGCCAGCCAACGCACGGTTTCTAGCAGCGGGCCGGTGATGGCGGGGAGGGTGTCGGGGACCGAAAGGATCTCGCGCGCCGTCTGCGCCGGGGCCGGCGCGTCGACCGCGACCACGATGCCCACCTCCTCGCGCTGGCGCAGCGGCACGACGACACGCGCGCCCGCCACCACACGGTCGGCGAGCGCATCGGGAACGGTGTAGGTGTAGGGTTCGGCGACCGCGAGGGGGAGGGCGACCTGGGCGTAGGTGGTCGCCGAGGTCACCGGCGTCGGACCCCGAGCCCTGGACTGTCGGGGAGCGTCACCTGCCCGCCGGTGATCGTCGCCCCGACGAACGGATCCTCGGCCAGCAGGGCAGCGCCATCGAGATCCACGATATCCACCAGCGGGGTGACGTGGGCCGCGGCGGTGATGGCGAGCGAACTCTCGATCATGCACCCGACCATCACCATCAGCTCGTGGGCCCGCGCGACGTGGATCATCCGGAGCGCCTCTCGGAGGGAGCCGCATTTGGCCAGCTTGATGTTGATCCCGTCGACCTTGCCGACCAGGCGCGGAATGTCGGCCGCGACGAGGCAGCTCTCATCCGCGATAATGGGCAGGCTGGCGTGCCGGCGCACCGTTCCCATGCCGTCGATATCGCGCGGGTCAAGCGGCTGCTCGAGCACCGTGACCCCGAATTCCTGCAGGACCGGGAGCATCTGGACCGCCTGCTTGACGGTCCAACCGCAGTTGGCGTCGACCCGGAGTTCCTTCGACGTCACGTCGCGAAGCCCCCGGAGGATCTGCAGGTCGTGATCGGTGCCGAGCTTGATCTTGAGGATCGGATACTGCTCCGCCTCCTTGACCTTGGCCTGCATCTTCTCGACCGTGTCGAGCCCGATGGTGAAGGTGCTTTTCGGCGCCTTGGCCGGGTCGAGTCCCCAGAGCTTCCAGACCGGCACCCCGAACCGCTTCCCCACCATGTCGTGCAGGGCGGACGAGAGGGCGGCCCGGGCGCTCGGATTCCCCTTGAGCACCGCTTCGAACCCCCGCTCCGCCGTCTCCAGGTCGAACGGCGTCTCGGGGAGCACGGTGGCGTAACTCTGCAGCGCGGCGAGGATCGTCTCGGGGGTCTCGCCGTAGTACGCTATCCCGGCGGCCTCACCCCACCCCTCCAACCCATCCGCGTCGCGAAGCTTCACGACGACGGTGCGGTAGTCGGTCTTTCCCCCCCGCGCGATGATGAACGGGTGGCGGGTGCGGAGGTCCTGGACCTCGGCTTCGAGGTGGAGTTTGGACATGATCCGCTGCTCGGCGAGTGGGTCAGGGGCGCCAGCGAAGATCGCTGACGGTGTTGATCGTGTTGATACCCGGGATCGGCGCGAGGTCGAGCAGCTGACGGCCGCTCCCGTCCGCATTCATCATCACAAGGCGGCAGTAATTCGGGTCTGCGATCGTGTCGATGGTTGCGAGCCTGGCGCCGCTCGGCGAGTATCGACCCAGTCCGCACTTGTTCGGAACGCTGCGGAGGAACGTGCCCGCCCGATCGACTGTCCGCAGCTCCCACTCCCCTGATGGTGGCGTCCGGAAGTAGATCACTTTGTGGCCATCGGGATGCCAGCTCGGGACGCCGTGGTACGTGACTGCGCTGCACGATCCGGCGTTGGTGCAATCAGGGGTCAGGGAGGTGAGCCCCGTCCCGTCGGGACGGATGACCCATGCCCCGTTCGAGGAGGGTCCCTTGTTCCCGTCGAACGCGATGAAGCGGCCGTCGGGAGACCAGGCGAACCCCGTGATATTGAAAGGCAACGTCAATGTTCTCGCGCCGGTCCCGTCCGGACGCACGAGCACGATCTGAGCATTTGGGGGCTCGCCGGAACGATAGGCGATCCACCGACCATCCGGGGATGGAGCCGGCAAGTGCTCGATCCCGCCCCCACTGCTCAGAGGGATCCGCCCCGAACCATCCAGAAGCGTAGACACGATATCGACATTCGAGCTCCCGAGGTCGTGCTCCGCGAAGATGATCCGCTGGCCGTCCGGCGACCACTGCGGGGCGTTCCCGCGGGGGGACACCTGCGTGAAGGTGCCCGTGCCGAGCGGATGAACGAATGTGCCCGAGCGACCGATCCCGTTGTAGTTGAGTGTGTACGCCACCACCGATGCGCCGTCGGGCGCCCAGCCGAATACCGCGACAAAGTCGTTGGAATCGGAGACCAGGGTCAGGTCTCCGCCTGTCGCCGAGATCATGTAGATCGCGCCCGCGCTTAGTCCGTCGACCGGTCGCGGCCGTTCTATCCGGAATCCGAGCTCCCGGTCGGCCAGGGCGGCGGCGAAGACGCGGACGCTCACCTGAGTGGAGGCCCCCGCCGCCGAGACCTTGACCAGCGTGGTGCCCGCAAACGCACCGACAACACGCCCCAACGAATCGACCGAGGCCACGCTCGGGGCAGTGACGGTCCAGACCGGGGTCGCGGTGACCGCCACAGGCGCACCGAACTTGTCGCGATACTGGAGGGCAAGCGGCAAGGTATCGCCCACCATCAACCCCGCACCAGCGGACAGGTCGATCACCAGGTTCGGAATGATCGTGAGGGTCGCCGTGTCGGCGACCCCACCGGCAGCGACAACGATCCGTGCCGACCCGACCTTCTTGGTGGTCACGACCGCGGAGACGACCGTCGCGTTCGCAGTATCCAGGGACGACCAGGCGAGCTCCGCGTTCTCGACGGTATCGCCATTCACGTCAAGCGCCGTCGCAACGAGAGTCATCCCATCCTTCACCACGAGGGTATCGGCCGCGGGGTTGAGCAGCAGCGCCGCCACGACGGCCGCCCCGGGTGGGTCGGAGGGATCGCTCCCACCGCAGGACGTGAGGGGAAGGACGAGCAGAAGGAGCAGGGAGGCGATAGTCGCAACGCCGCCACGCGTCGGGTTCCGAAGTATCATGGGCAGAAAAGGTAATAAGCTCGTGCGCGGAAGGCGCCCGGGGCCCCTACAGCCCCGCGATGGTGGCTACCACCCCCGCCGCCAGGCGCTCCGGGGCATATCCTCCTTCAAGGAGCCCCACGATCGGCACTCCCACGAATCGCTCACGAAGTCGAGTGACCCAGGTGGCGTAGTGCTCGGGCTCCAGGGTGAACCCGCCGAGGGGATCGCCGGTCATGCTGTCGTACCCGGCTGAGAGGAGGATCAGGTCCGGCGACCACTCCTTCCCCGCGACTTCGATCCACCCCCAGAGCGACTCGACGTATCCTCCCGGTCCGATGGCCGGCAGGCCGGCCGGCCGCGGGACGTTGAAGACATTCCCGACCCCCCGCTCCTGCGCCGCGCCGGTACCGGGATACCAGGGCCACTGGTGCATCGAGACGAACCGGATGGAGGGATCGTGCTCGATGAGCGCCTGGGTCCCGTTGCCGTGGTGCACATCCCAATCGACGATGAGCACGCGGGAGCGGCCGAGCCGCTGGGCGTGGCGCGCAGCGAGGACTGCGTTGGCGAGGAGGCAGAACCCCATCGCCCGATCGGCAAGGGCGTGGTGGCCGGGGGGGCGCACCGCCGCGAAGGCGTTCCCCTTGCCGGCGTGGGCGTGATCGACTGCGGCGAGGATCTGGCCCAGTCCGGCAAGGGCGGCATCCCAGCTGGCGGAGTTGAGGATCGTGTCCTGCCCGATCATCGCCGCGCCGCCGGCGGAGAGGCGCTCGAGGAGCTCGGCGTACTCGGGGGGGTGGACGCCGGCGAGCGCGGCCACCGTGGCCGGCGCTGCCTCACGCACTTCGTACCCAGCACCACGCACGCCGCGCAATACCGCCTCGAGGCGGGCTGGTCGCTCCGGGTGTCCGGCGCCGGGATCGTGGTCGAGGCAGCGGGGGTGGGAGAATACGGGGACGGGCATCGCCTGAAAACTAGCGCCGCAGAGCGCGCGCGGTCGACCGACCCGCCGAGGCATGGAACCCGATCCGCGGTCGGGGCCGATCCTCAGCGGGCTCGGCCATCAACCGCTTGATCGCCCGATACAGGGCTTCAAAGTTCCCGTCATATCGCGCTTCGAGGGCGTCTATCCTCCGCGCCAACTCAGCGTGGCCATCCACGAGCGCGCGCACCCTCACGAACGCCCGCATGATCGCGATATTGACCTTCACGGCACGGGGCGAGCGAAGCACACTCGAAAGCATCGCCACCCCTTGCTCGCCGAACGCATAGGGCCGCGATCGGGCACCACCCCAACTTGAAATCACAATCTGTGATTTCAAGTTTGCGACCTCCTTGGCAGTCAGTTGGAACAGGAAGTCCTTGGGGAAGCGAACGCGATTTCGCTTGACCGCTTGCACCAGGGTCCGTGGCTCGACACCATAGAGTTCGGCCAGATCCGGCCCCACCATTACCCGCATCCCCCGGATCAGATGGATCCGGGAGGCGAGGGTTGAGACCGTGGCGAGGGCGGTGCCGCGGGTGCGAGTGGAGGCCATGCCCCACGATAGTTCCGGCCCGTCATACCCTCGTCATCGGGCCAACGCAGCCGGTGGCATTTCAACGCCCAGTCCCCGCGGAGCGGCGGTCGATTCATTCCGCCTGTCATCCTGAGTGCGCTTCAGCGCCCGAAGGATCTCCGCTGTCATTGTCGGGATCTCCTGACCCCATGCCCGTGACAACTCGACCATGCGAGGTGGCAGATCGATCTCATCTTGAAGTCACACATTGTGACCTCAAGTTCCAGGCCGCACTCCCTTCTCTCCCTCGGCCTACCCTCCACCGGGATCGTGGTCGATGCAGCGGAGGTGGGTAAAGACCCGAGCGAGCATCCCGGAAGGTAACAAAGAGGGCCCCTTCCGGAGCCCCTGATGCGCCTGCGGCGGTTCGAACCGGGCCGCCATGCTATGGCACTGCCCGCTGTTCGGCCGGGAAGAAGCGCCACCGCAACGTAATATCGAATTGGATCACCTCGGCCTTCAATCCGTCGACCAGGGGTCCACTGTCGGAGGCGAGCTGCCCCGCCTGATGACTCCGCCAGGTGAGCTGGGGGACCAAGGTGATCTCCGGCGCGAAGGGCACCTCCATCCCGAGTCCGAACTGAAGGACCCTCCCCGTGGCCGCGTAACGCTCCGTCGAAGCGGCTGACCGGACGAACCGGGCAACATATTTCCCCGAACCAACGCCCGCGCTCAGGATGAGCGGCAGCTTCGCAGTCGGGACCGCCTGAACGAAAAGAATGGTGCTCGACTCGCGCTCGGTGTAACCGTTCCTTCCCCCTTCGACTCCCACGACCTGCGTGCCGACCCCCAGGCGCGGTGAGAAGTTCCATGTGGCAATAGAAACACGGGCCAGGCCTGTGGAGCGCCCGTTGTCACATTCCGGGCAACCGACCGAGAGATTCCCGGCCCCGAAGCCGAGACCGACCTCGACCCCCGTCCGTCGGTGGTGCACTTGGGCCGCGAGTGGTCCGCAGGAGAGACCCACGAGCGCCAGGAAAAACGTCGCGCGCTTCACGGGCCTACCACCCGGACCAGATGCAACGACGTATCGACGCCTCCACTTCCCAACTGCCCCTGCCCGTTCTCGCCGAAGCACCACAGCCTGGCGTCGAACTTCGCGAAACCGCATGCGTGCGTCGACCCCGGACTCAGCGAATTCCATAGTCGGATCGTCGAAAGGATCTGGGGGGTATTGAGTCCCGCCCCCCAGCAGAAGCCGCCCTGCAGCATCGTCACCCCACAGGTCCGGTTGGCGTAAGCGTGCAGGGAGGTGAACGTGTCCCCCGGCAACCGGCCGCCGTCGACCACCACGCGCAGTGTCGCGCTGCCGGAGTTGGTCCCGTCCCCAAGCTCGCCGCTCCCATTGGAACCCCAACAGCGGGCCACGTTGTCCGTGGCGAGGACACACCCGTGTCCCCATCCAATGGTGAGCGCTCTGAGTCCCAATCCGGCACTCGCAATGGCCTGGGTCGCCGTGTCGTGGGGGGTCGGCCAGCACCAGATCGCGTCGGCCACGAGCGCGCATCCATGATCCCTCGAGACCGCGATCGCGGTCGCTGCCGCCGGGAGTGCAATGATGATCGCCATATCTCCAGGCGTGTCCCAGCACCCCACCGCGCCGTCGAGGGTCAACCCGCACGCAGCTGCATCGACTGCGAGGGTGGTGAACTTCGCGCTCTTCCCTGTGCGGATCGGCGTGGGGACCCCTTCGCCCCAGCAGAGGGTCACCTCTCCCTCGGCGAGCGCGCACCCCATCGCGAAACCGGCGACCACGGTGTCCAGGTGGAGAGGTCCGGCGAAAATCGGCTGGGGCATCCCAGGATTGGTCAACGCGCCGCCGAGCCGACCGCCACTTCCGTTCCCCCAGCAGAGCGCCGCCCCAGTATCGGTAATGGCGCACGAATTGAAGTCGCCCGTGCTGACCGAGCTGTACGTGCTCCCGGAGCTCAGGACGTCGGAGCCTCCGCACCCACCCGCGACGGCCAGCGACCCGACCAACAACCATCGCAGCCCACCCATCGGTCGGAGGTGGCTCATTCGGCGAAGGTCCCCACTACGTTGAATCCAATGATCAAAGGCACGAGAGGGATCAGTAGGGTCCGGATGACATCGACCTTGGTGACCGTGATCCGGTCGACAGAGTCGACCGAGACCGCGAGACGCTGGAGCGGGTGACCGGGGAGTGCCGACCCCTCGATGATCCCGAAGACGCTATCGGGCGTCACCTTGAACTGCCCGATCCGCTTGGGGATGGGATCGTTCACCAGGTAGACGCGCACCGCGCGAGGCGCCTCCTCCGTCCAGAGCGTCGTATTGGTCGGGGCATACGTCGTGTGCGCCAGGCAGCCGCTAAGGAGGCAGCCGCCGAGGAGGGCCAGTATCAATGCTGATGATTGCAGATCGCGAAAATGGTGCACGGAGGGGTGGGTTCGGTGGATGACGCAGAATCGGAGACGCACCTACCGCACCGCCTGCCGCCCCCTGAACTGCACGATGAGCCCCGCGCCCGCCGGGACCTTGAGCTCGCCGATGGTGATCCCTTCGTCCGCGACGCTGGCGCCGCGGAACTTCACCTCGTAGCCCGCCGGGTCGCCGGCCCGCTGGGTGGCCACGAGCGCCCGGAGCTTGAGCTCACCGATGCGGAGGCCCTCCGACCAGGGGAGCTCGACGTCGCTCCAGGCGTCGGAGACCCGGACCCGGAGGTCGGCGGCCTTGGCGGGACTCATGCGACCACCGTGACGGGGGTCGGCAGGGTCGAAAGAAAGCGCGCCACCGACTGGTCGAAGAGGAGCGTCGAGCCGCGGACCTTGGTCGCGCCCTCGGCGGCCGAGACGGCGAGCGAGATCTCCTCCCCTCCCTGCCCCCGAAGGACGAGCCAGGTGGGTCCCTGCTTCTCGGGGTACGCCGCGTTGGCCGGCACCCGCTCGGCGAAGAACGTCCGCGCGCGCTCCAGCACTTCGGCGCCGCTCAGGGTCGTGACCGCTTCGTGGACCATCGAGAGCCTCAGTTCGGTCGGCGCCAGACCACGATCCCCGTCGGCTGCGCCGGCACGGGAATGGTGAACACCTTCAGGCGCGTGATCAGGTCGATGACGTCGATGGCACCCGGATCGGCACCGATCGATTCCTGCGAAATATAGGCGTACCGCGAATCGGGGCTGAAGGCCACCCCGTGCACGATCCGCTTGGTGGTGGCGACCCGGGCGAGCTCGGTGAAGGTCCGCGCGTTGATGATCGACACCGACTGCCCCTTCTTGTTCGTCACCACCAGCACCGATCCATCGGGCGACAGTTCGACGTTGTACGCGCCAGCACCGGTGGGGACCGTCCGCTGGACGGTCAGGGTGGCCACGTCCATCACCAGCATCGTATTGGCGTGATTGCAGGCGACGTAGAGCGACCGGTCATCGGGGGAGACCGCGACGTAGGTGGGCTGGCAGGAACCATCAGGTAGGACGGCCGTTGTGGGGGCGGCCGAATGCGCCGCGTGGTCCATCCCTGCCATCGTAGCCCCGGCCGTCACGGCCGGGGTCCCAGGACCCGCCCTGCCGCGGCGCGTGATCGCGAGTTTTCCGGTGTCGAACTCCAGGATCTCGTCGCTGTGCATGCAGGTGATGTAGATCGCGGTCCCGGCGTGGTTCGACCGGGACCCGTGCGGCATGTCGCAGGCGGGGAAATCGCTGATCGCCGTCATGGTCGGGACGTGGACCAGCGTCACCGGATTGATCTTGGGGCGGTCGCCGAAGAAATCGGAGTTCGCCACCAGCGCCCACTCCCCGTCAGGGGTGAGCCCGATTGTGGTGGGATACATCTCGAGCTGGGCCCGTCCCGCCATGGTGTCGTTCACCGCGTCGAGCTTCCAGAGCGACCCGAATGGGGTCCCGTGCGCGATACTGACATAGTACCACCGCTGGTCGGCACTGACGGCGATGTTGTGCGGCCCGTCGGGATCGGTCGGCATCAGGCCGACGGGGACGACCCGGTCGGGCACCAAGCGGGGACCGTCGGGAATGAACCAGCTGACGATATCCCCCGACTCGGAGACCACGCCGACCTTGTAGGGCGCGGGGGTCCGGTGAGCAGGAGCGGACTGGGCGGCGAGGAGGGCCGGAACGAGACCGGCGAAGAACGACAGGTACGCAGGAGAGCGCATAACTGAAATATAGTTCCTCCAGCGCGCGAACCCAGGAAGGACCGAACCCAGGAGGCTCCTCCCTAAAGGCCGGCGCCATCCTGAGCCGTGGAGTGCAGTAACCGATAGGAACATCATGGGTTCAGCTCATCATGGGTTCGCGCGCCCTTCTCTGCCACCACGACGACCTGCGCCGGGAGAGGAGCCGCTCGGAACAGATCCCACACCCTCGGTTTCCGCCGAAGCACCAGCACCAGCTCACCCGGCGGCGGATCATCCACCCCCTCGACGCTCAGGAACGCCGGCAGGGTCGTGCCGCTCGGGACCGGTACCGCGTATTCGGAGCCATGCCAGATGAATTCGACCCGAGCCGGGACCTGGCGCACGAGCCGGTCGTGGAAACGGTCATCGTCGACCTGGTACCACCCCGGTGCCTCCGATTCGCCGTCCAGGTAGAAGAGCGGATCGAACGGCTCTCCATCGAGGCGCGCGAAGTTCTGCTCGGCCGCGCGATCGAACGCCTCGAGGTCGCTCCGCCGCGCCCGCCACTCGAGATGATGCCGGAGCTCGTGGGTGAGCGTCTCCCACGCCTCCCCCCGCCAATCGAACCCCTCCTCCACTCGGCTCAACGCCTGGAACGAGCCATGGTACAGGACGATACGGCTGTGGACCCCCTCCTCCCCCTGCTCCGGGCCGGTGGGGATCGGGATGCACTCTCCCAGCGTGTAGATCTCGGCACGGGTCGGGTGCGGCACGGTCTTGGAGGACACGTCGACGGCAGCCACCCCCGTGAAGTATTCCTTCGGGAGCTCGGCGGACATGGTGGCGACCATCTTCTGAAAGTCGGCGTACCTCATTGGGTGACCGGTAACCGGTGACCGGTGACCAGGAGCGGGGTGGCATGCTCGCGCGATCTCATCGAGGGCCCGGTCACTGGTTACGGGTTACCGGTCACCCCTGTATCCGAGACGCCACATACTCCGCCACCTTATCCAGCCCCACCCGCTCCTGGTTCATCGCATCGCGGTGCCGCACCGTGACGCTCTGGCTTCCGGCGGTCTCACCGTCGACCGTCAGGCAGAAGGGGGTCCCGACCTCGTCCATCCGCCGGTATCGGCGGCCTATGGCGCCGCTGTCGTCATAGAAGCAATTGAACCGCTTCTTGAGGTCGTGATGGAGCTTGACGGCGATCTCGGGCATCCCGTCCTTCTTGACCAGTGGAAAGACCCCCGCCTTGACCGGCGCCAGGCTCGGATGGAAGCCAAGGACGACGCGGGTCTCCCCTTCCACGACTTCCTCCCGGTACGCGTCGACCAGCACGGTAAGTGTCACCCGGTCCGCACCGGCCGAGGTCTCGACGATATACGGCACGTACCTGGCGTTCTCGGCCTGATCGAAATACTCGAGCTTCTTCCCCGAATGCTCCTGGTGCCGGTTCAGGTCGAAGTCGGTGCGGTCGTGGATCCCTTCAATCTCGTTCCAGCCGAAGGGGAACTCGTACTCGATGTCGTACGCCGCCTTGGCGTAGTGCGCCAGCTCGCCCGGGCCGTGCTCGTGCCAGCGCAGTTTGCTCGGCGTGAGACCGAGGGAATGATGCCACGCCAGGCGGATCTCGCGCCACCGCTCGAACCATTCGAGGTCGGCCCCCGGCTTCACGAAGAACTGCATCTCCATCTGTTCGAATTCACGGGTCCGGAAGATGAAATTCCCGGGGGTGATCTCGTTGCGGAACGCCTTCCCGATCTGGGCGATGCCGAAGGGGATCCGCTGGCGTGAGCTGTTGAGGACGTTCAGGTAGTTGACGTAGATCCCCTGCGCCGTCTCGGGCCTGAGGTAGATCGTGGCGGCCGACTCTTCGACCGGCCCCATGAAGGTCTTGAACATCAAGTTGAACAGTCGCGGCTCAGTGAGCTCGCAGGTGGAGTGCTCCCCCGGCTTCTTGGAGGGCTTCTGGGGACAGCGGGCGTCCTCCAGTTTGTCGGCCCGGAAGCGCGCCTTGCAGGTCTTGCAGTCCACCAGCGGGTCGGTGAACCCCGACACGTGTCCGGAGGCCTCCCAGACTTTGGCGGCCATCAGGATCGCGGCGTCGAGCCCCTCGATGTCGTCGCGGTCGTGGACCATCGCGCGCCACCAGCGGTCCTTCACGTTCTTCTTGAGCTCGACGCCGAGGGGGCCGTAGTCCCACACGGAGCCGAGGCCACCGTAGATCTCGGAGGATTGGAACACGAAACCGCGCCGCTTGCAGAGCGACACGATCTTGTCCATCAGGGTCTGTTCGGCCATGGGTGGTCCGGCGGTCGGGCGATCCGGCGGTCGGCCGGGCTCCCTTGTGGAAGGCTCAGTCCCCGACCGGAGTGCCGGGGCTGGTGGATGCAAATTAGTTGGAGGGGGCCCATCGTGCGCCCTCTCCCCTACCCCTCCCCCTGTCGGGGGAGAGGAATGTGCCGGACGTTCCCCCTCTCCCGACAGGGAGAGGGGGACAGGGGGTGAGGTCACACCTCGATGATCTGGTCCCGGCGCGTCCCCACGCTCACATACCGGATCGGCGCCTCGGCGAGATCCTGCAGGCGATCCAGGTACGCTCGGGCGGCCGGCGGGAGGTCGGCCAGCTTCCGGGCCTTGGTGGTGTCCTTCTGCCATCCCGGGAGGGTCTCGTACACCGGACGGACCCCGTTCAGGCTCTCGACATCGGCCGGCATCACGTCACAGGGGGTGCCGTCGGAGTTGAGGTAGCTCACTCCCACCGGGATCTCGGCGAAGGTGTCGAGCACGTCGAGCTTGGTGACGGCCAGGCCGGTGAGACCGTTCACCCGCACCGAGTAGCGCACCACCATCGCGTCGAACCAGCCACAGCGTCGCGGCCGCCCCGTCGTTGCCCCGAACTCGTGCCCCAACTTGCGCAGCTTATCCTCATCGGGAGCCTCAGCCTCCGTGGGGAGGGGGCCATTCCCGACCCGGGTCGTGTACGCCTTCACCACGCCGAGGACACCGTCGATATAGGTCGGGCCGATGCCGGCACCGGTGCAGGCGCCACCCGCCGTGGTGTTGGACGAGGTGACGAAGGGATAGGTGCCGTGATCGACATCGAGCAGCGCGCCCTGGGCTCCTTCGAGGAGGACCCGTTTTCCCTCCTTGAGCGCGCGGAAGACGATCTTGCCGGTGTCCTTGGCGAGCGGCAGGATCCTCGGCGCCAGCCGCTCGAGCATCACCACGTGCTCATCGAGCGACGCCCGTTCCGGCACGCCGAGGAGCTCGAGCGTGTGGTTGGCGCGGGCGACCGCCTCGGTGAGGATGGCGCGCGCGCGCCTCAAGTCGCGCAGGTCGGCCACTCGGAGCCCGCGACGGCCGATCTTCGCCTCGTAGGTCGGGCCGATACCGCGCCCCGTGGTCCCGATCTGCTGGCTCGCCTCGTGCGCCCGGTCCAGCAGCTTGTGGTACGGCAGCACCAGGTGGGCGCGGTCGGAGAGGAACAAGCGCCCTTCGATGCGGATCCCCTTGGCCGCCACTTCGTCGATCTCGGCGAAGAGCTGGTCGGGGTCGAGCACCACACCGTTCCCGATGAGACAGTGCACCCGGGGGTGCAGTATCCCTGACGGGATCTGGTGCAGCACGAAGTTCGTGGGTCCGAGGTCCACGGTGTGGCCCGCGTTGGCGCCCCCCTGGTACCGCACCACGTAGTCGGCCCGCTCGGCCAGCACATCGACGAGCTTGCCCTTCCCTTCGTCGCCCCACTGGGCGCCGACGACCACCAGACAGGTGTGCTTCGGATCGAACACGTTCCACTCCCGGACAAAACGAAACAGGCCCCGATGGGGGGCCTGTGCGGTGTATCCTCTGGTGGAATCTAGTCGCGGTGTTCAGGCTGTCAAATCCGGCGCCTGGAGCCTGGAGAGGCTGTTCAAAAGCTCTGATGCCGTCCGCCGCCTCGCCAGACTCTAGACTCTAGGCTCTATACTCTAGACTCTATACTCTAGACTCCAGGCGCACCCCTCGGACCACTTGCCCTGGCCTGCACCTCCGGGTCCGCCGTCAGCGCCGCCCGGGCGGTCTCGGCCGCCACCGCCTGCTGCTCCACCAGGTCGTCGAGGTGCTGACCGAAGGTCTGGCTCCCGACCTCTTCCCGCCCCCGGATCATTTCGATCTTGAGGTCCTCGAACCGGTGCGGATCGCGGAGGATCTCCCGCACCCGCGGGGTCGCGACCAGGACCTCCACCGCCGCGACCCGCCCGTCCCCGTCTTTCTTGGGAATGAGCCGCTGGGCCACCACCGCCCGGAGCGCCTCCGACACCCGCACCCGGCCGATGTCCCGCTCCTCGAGCGGGAAGACCGAGAAGAGCCGCTGCAGCGTCGAATTGACGTCGGCGGTCGGCATCGCGGCGATGACAAGGTGCCCTTCTTCCGCCGCCTTGATGGCGAGATCGACGGTGCCCTGGTCGCGCAGGTCGCCGAGGACGATGACGTCGGGGTCCTGGCGGAGCGAGGCGCGCAGCCCGATCTCGAGTGACGCCGTGTCGACGCCGACCTCGCGCTGCGTCACCGAGCAGTTGATGTCGCGGTGGAGGAATTCGATCGGGTTCTCCAGGCTGACGACATGCTTGGAGAGGTTCTGGTTGATGTGGTGCACCATCGCCGCGACGGTCGAACTCTTGCCGCTCCCGGTGACGCCAGTGATCAGCACCAGCCCCCGCTCCGACTCCGCGATGCGCTTGAGCACCTCCGGGAGCCCCAGCTCATCGAGCGAGGGGACCGCGAACGGGATGACCCGCATTACGATCATCACGGAGGAGCGCTGGCGCAGGAGGTTCACCCGGAACCGTCCCACCCCCGGCATCCCCCAGGAGCAGTCGTAGTCGTGCAGCGTTTCGAGCGCGCTGCGGGTCGCGTCGTCGGGCAGGAGCCGGAGCGCGATGGCGCGGGTCTGGGCCGGGGTGAGGCGCTGTTTGGTGAGCGCCACCAGCTTGCCGTTCACCCGGGCGCGGAAGACATCCCCCGCCTTGATATGCAAGTCGCTGGCGCCGCGCTCGACCGCCGCGCGGATGATCTTCTCGATCCCGGAACTCGCGCTGTCCTGTGGCATCTTACCCCTTCCGCTCCGGCAGGAATCCCATCCGCTGACGCACCGTGGCCATCGTGACCTTCGCCAGCCCGCGGGCCCGCTCCGCGCCCGCGGCGAGCACCGCATCGACCGTCTCGGGGGTCTGCTGGAGCGCGGCCGCCCGCTCGCGCATCGGCGCGAACGCCGCACTCATGTTGTCGGCCAGCACCTTCTTGCAATCGAGGCATCCCCACCCCGCCGTCCGGCACTTCTGATCCACCTCGGCCACGGTGGTCGGCGGCGAGAAGTGCTTGTGCAGACTGAAGATGTTGCAGATCTCGGGGTTGCCCGGGTCCTTCTTGGTCTTCCGCGCGGGGTCGGTGAGAGCGGGGCGGAGTTTCTCCCAGATGACCTCGGGCTCATCGAGCAGGCCCACCGTGTTGCCGAGGCTCTTCGACATCTTGGCCTGGCCATCGAGACCCATGATGCGGCGGGCGGTCCCGACGATCGCCTTCGGCTCCGGGAACACCGGCGCGTCAGGCGCGAATTCGGCGTTCCATTTGCGGGCGATCTCGCGCGCCAGCTCGAGGTGCTGCACCTGGTCGTCGCCGACCGGCACCGCGTCGGCGCGGTAGAGGAGGATATCCGCCGCCATCAGCACCGGATAGACCAACAGCCCCGTGGGGATGCTCTCGAATCGTTGTGACTTATCTTTGAACTGGGTCATCCGCTCGAGTTCCCCCAGCGGCGTGACCGTGGTCAGAAGCCACTGCAACTCGGCGTGCTCGCTCACATGCGACTGGACGAACAGGGTGGCCTTGGCCGGATCGATCCCCGCCGCGAGCAGACCGAGCGCCATGTCGCGGGTACGCTGGGTGAGCGACGACGGCTCGTACTTCCCGGTCACGGCGTGCAGATCCACCACGCAGATGAGGCACTCTTCCTTGTGCTGCAGCTCGACCCAGTTCTTCACCGCGCCGAGGTAGTTGCCGATGTGCAGCTCGCCGGAAGGCTGGATGCCTGAGAAGATGCGCGCCATAGCGGGAAACTACCTGTCACCCAAGAAAGCCGCAAGATGTTGTCATCCTTGGACTTAAGGGACATCGCCCGACACGCCGCCGCGGCTGCGGCTGGCTTCCTCCGCACCACGGTGCCACCCGCCGCCGGCGCCTGGGAGGCAAAGAGCCCGCATGACTGGGTCACTTCGGTGGACCGCGAGGCCGAAGAGCGGATCCGCGAAGTGCTCCTGCGCTCGGCGCCAGGATCGCGCGTGGTCGGTGAGGAGTTGGGTCCGGAACTGGTCTCCGGCGGTCTCGTCTGGATCGTCGATCCACTAGACGGCACTACGAATTACCTGCACCGATTCCCGGTCTACTCCGTCTCGATCGCCGCCCAGCTCGATGGGCTCCTGGTGGCCGGAGTGGTCCACGACGTGACGCGGGGGGCGGTCTACCACGCCGCGCTCGGCGCCGGGGCCTGGAGCGGGGAGACACCCATCACGGTCTCGGCCCTGAAGGATCCCGGGCAGGCACTCCTAGGCACCGGGTTCCCATTCAAGCATCTCGATCGGGCCGACCTGTACCTTGCTCAAATGCGCCGGGTCATCGCGAGCACCAGCGGTATCCGTCGCGCCGGCTCGGCGGCGCTCGATCTCGCCTGGGTGGCGGCAGGGGTGTTCGATGCGTTCTGGGAACTGGAACTCGCTCCCTGGGACATCGCCGCGGGGATCGTGCTGGTGCGGGCTGCAGGGGGCATGGTGACGGACTTCGAGGGGAATACGATCGGCGCGGCGCACACCGGTGTGGTGGCGGGGAATCCGTGGATGCACGAGTGGCTGCTGAAGAGCCTCTCCCCCTGACCCCCTCCCCGCAAAGCGGGGAGGGGGAACGCACGGCGCGCCTCCCCCTCTCCGCTTCGCGGAGAGGGGGTCGGGGGGAGAGGCGGAAATGACAAGGGCCCCAGATTTCTGGAGCCCTCAGGACGTTCAGCGACAGGCGTCGTGCATCACGCCGTCGTCAGGATCACCGGCCCCTGCTCCGTGATCACCACGGTGTGTTCGAAATGGGCGGAAAGGGACCCGTCGAGGGTAACGACGGTCCACTTGTCGTCGAGGGTGCGGGTGGCGGGATCTCCGGCGGTGATCATCGGCTCGATGGCGATGGTCATCCCCGCCTTGAGCACGGGGCCGCGCTTGGGGCGCCCGTAATTCGGGACTTGCGGCTCCTCGTGGAAGGTGCGGCCGATGCCGTGCCCCACGAGTTCGCGGACGACCCCGAACCCCGCACCTTCGGCCACATTCTGGACCGCGTGGCCGATATCCCCGACGTGGTTCCCCGCTTTCGCTTCGTCGATCCCCGCATACAGCGACGCTTCCGTCACCTTGAGCAGGCGCACGGCCTCGGGAGAGATCTCCCCGACCGGATAGGTGCGCGCGGAATCCGCGTGGATCCCGTCGAGCATCACCCCGACGTCGGCGGTGAAGACGTTCCCGTCGCTCAGCACCCGCTTTTTCGACGGGATGCCGTGAACGATCTCTTCGTTGATCGAGGTGCAGAGGGTCGCGGGGAAGCCGTAGAGTCCCTTGAACGAGGGAATGCCACCCCGGGCGCGGATGAATTCCTCCGCGATCCGGTCGAGCTCGAAGGTGGAGATCCCGGGACGGACATGGGACACCAGGTCGGCCAGCACGGCGTACACGATGCGGCCGGCGGCCCGCATCGTGTCGATCTCCGTGCGCGACTTGAGGATGATCATGCGGCTCAGCGCCCGAGCACCTGGCGGACGCGCTCGCTCACCTGTTCCACGGTGCCCACGGCGTCGATGGTGTAGACCGTGCCGCGGGTGCGGTACCAGTCGAGGACCGGCGCGGTCTGGTCGCGGTAGGCCTTGAGACGGACGGCCACGGCGGCGGGATCGTCGTCGGCGCGATGCTCGACGCCCCGGCGCTTCTCCAGGCGGGCCAGGAGCTCGGCATCGGCCACGTCGAAGAAGAGGACGTGGTCCATCCGGCGACGGAGTCGGTCGAGGATGGCGTGGACACCTTTGGCCTGGGGGATGGTGCGGACGACCCCGTCGAAGATCACACCCGTGGGCGCCGCCGCGACTTCGTCCGCGACCACCCCGAGGATCAGGTCGTCGGACACCAGCTGCCCTGCTTCCATCACCGCCTTGGCCATGAGGCCGAGGGGGGTGCCGCGCGCGACCGCGTCGCGGAGGAGGTCGCCGGTGGCGAACTTGGGGAGTCCAAGTCGCTGGGCCAGCAGGGCGCCCTGGGTGCCCTTGCCGGCGCCGGGTGGGCCGAGGAGGAGGATATCCATCGTCACGGGCAGACACTCCCGATGGTGAGTGGTAAGCGGTGAGCAGTAAGCAGGAAGCGGGGTGGATCAGGGCGAACCCATCCAACCCCGCTTACCGCTTACCGCTCACTGCTCACGTAGTTCAGATGTACCGCTGCTGGCGTCCGCGGAACCGGACGCGGCCCTTCATCATGAGGCTGTCGTACTTCCGGAGCGTCCGATGCTGTTCGATCTGGGCGATGGTGTCGAGGAGCACACCCACCACGATCAGGACCGAGGTCCCACCGAAGGCCGACTGGAAGCCGAGGCCCTTCGAGACGAGGAAGGGGACCAGGGCGATGCCGGCCAGGAAGAGGGCGCCGGGGAGGGTCACCCGGGCAAGCACGCCGTCGACATAGTCGGCGGTGGCCGCGCCGGGCTTCACGCCGGGCACGAAGGCGCCCTGCTTCTTCAGGTTCTCCGCGATGTCGACGGTCGGGAAGACGATCGAGATGTAGAAGTAGCTGAACAGGACGGTGAGCACCGTGAAGGTGATCATGTACGGGTAGTCGCCGGGGGTGAAGAAGCTCGAGAGCTCCCGAAGGACCGGCGAATCGGGGGCGAAGCTGGCCAGGGTGCCCGGAACGATGATGATCGTCTGGGCGAAGATGATCGGCATCACGCTGGCGGTCAGCAGCCGGACTGGGATGAAGGTCTTCTTCCCCTCCTGAATGCGCCCACGGCCCATCACCTTGCGCGGCACCTGGATCGGGATGCGGCGTGCGGCCATGGTCATCGCGACCGTCACGGCCACCACCGCCAGGATGATGGCAAGGTAGGCCACCACGCCGATGGCGGAGATGACGTTGGTCTGGACGTACTGCACCATCTGGATGATGGACGGCCAGAGCTGGTCCAGGATCGAGAAGGTGATCAGCAGGCTCATCCCGTTGCCGATGCCGCGCTCGGTGATCTGCTCACCGAGCCACATCACAAAGATGGCGCCGGTGGTGAGCACCATCACCATCGTGGCGAGGAACCCGGGGCCCGGATTAGTTACCGCGCCGGGGATCTGCTGCTCGACGAACAACGCGAAGGTGTACGACTGGGCCAGCGCGATGGCGATGGTGGCGTACCGGGTCCACTGGGTGATCTTCTTGCGCCCGTCCTCTTCCCGCTGAAGCTTCTGCACCTGGGGGACCAGGCCGCCCATCAGCTGGAAGATGATCGATGCCGAGATGTACGGCATGATCCCGAGCGCGAAGATCGTGGACCGGGTGAGGCCGCCGCCCAGGGTGTCGTACAGCCCGAAGAAGCCCTTCGCGGCCGAGTTGTTGATGAAATCGGAGAGCGCCTGGACATTCACGCCCGGCGCCGCGATATGGGCGCCGATGCGGAAGACCAGGAGCGCGAGGCCGGTGAACAGCAGCTTGCGCCGGAGTTCCCCGTCGATGCCCAGCGACATGTTGGGGGCGGTCACGCGCTCACTCCTCGATGCGTCCGCCGGCCTGCTCGATCTTGGCGCGGGCGGCCGCCGAAACGGCGACGCCGCGCAGGACATAGGCCCGGGTGACCTCACCGGTGCCGAGGATCTTGGCCGGCTGCCTCACCTTGCTGATCAGGCCGGCGGTATGCAGCGTCTCCAGGTTGACCTCCGGAGCGGTGACCTTGGCCAGATCCTTCAGGTTCACGGGCTGGGCCGCGACCTTGAACGGATTGGTGAAACCCCGCTTCGGCATCCGCCGGAACATCGGCATCTGCCCGCCTTCGAACCCGGGGTTCACGGTCTTGCCGGCGCGGGCCTTCTGGCCCTTGTGCCCCTTGCCGCTGGTCTTGCCGAGCCCGGAACCGGGACCGCGACCGACGCGCTTGCGGTAGTGGGTGGAGCCTTCGGCGGGCTTCAGGGTCGAGAGGGTGACCTTTGCGACCGTGGCCTCTTCCTTCTTGCGCGCCATCACGCCTCCTTGACCGGCGTCACCATGACCAGGTGCCGCACCTTGAACAGCATGCCCCGGATGGACGGGTTGTCCTGCACGACGATCTGGTGCTGATAGTGCCGGAGCCCGATGGCCTTCAGGGTGAGCCGGTACGTCTCCGCATGCCCGATCGACGAGCGGATCTGCTTGACGGTGAGGCCCTTCTTCGACGGCTTCGCCGGGAACTTGGCCTCGTGATAGGCGGGACCTTGACGGCCCACCACTGGATTGCGACCCATTTAGACCTCCTGGCGGGCGCGGAAGGGGATCTGGTCGACCTCGATCCCGCGCTCCTTCGCGATCTGTTTGACGCTCACCAGATGCTGCAGGCCGTCGACCGTGGCCCGCACCACGTTATGCGGGTTGTTCGAGCCCAGGCTCTTGGTGAGGATGTCGGTGACGCCGGCGCACTCGAGCACGGCGCGGACCGGGCCGCCGGCGATGATGCCGGTACCGGTGGCCGCGGGCTTGAGCAGCACCCGCCCGGCCCCGTGATGCCCGATGATCTCGTGCGGGATGGTCTGCCCGATGCGCGGGATCTCGAACATCGACCGCTTGGCGGCCTCGACCGCCTTGCGGACGGCCTCGGACACTTCATTCGCCTTGCCGGTCGCGACGCCGAGCTTGCCCTTGCCGTCGCCCACCGCCACGAGGGCGTTGAACGAGAACCGGCGGCCGCCCTTCACGACCTTGGCGACGCGATTGATGGAGACGACGTTCTCGACGAACTCGCTCGCCTCCCGGTCGTCGCGACCCCCGCGCCCACGGCCGCCCCCGGGGCCGCCGCGTCCGCCCTGGCCGCCCGGCCCGCCACGCCCGCGCTGGCCGCCCCCCTGGCCGCCGCGTCCGCCGCCACCACCCCCGCGCCGCGGTTCCCCGCCTTGGGGCGCACCGCCCGGGGGTGCCGCATCGGTCGCTGCCGGTGTCGCCTGCTTCTCGTCGGTCATTCTAGAACTCCAGTCCGCCCTCGCGGGCGCCCTCGGCGACCGCTTGGACGCGGCCGTGGTAGCGGTACCCGGCGCGGTCGAAGACCACGCGGGAGAAGCCCTTCGACTTGGCCAGCTCGGCCAGGCGCTTGCCGACCGCCTTGCCCTTGCTGATCTTGCCCTTGCCCTCGGACGTCACCCCCTCGGAGGTGTCGGCGACGCCGAGCAGCACCAGCCCGGTGTCGTCGTTGACGAGCTGGGCGTAGATGTGCTTCAGCGAACGGAACACCACGAGCCGCGGGCGCTCGAGGGTACCCGACACGGCCTTGCGGACGCGCAGGTGCCGGCGATAGCGCTGGTCGGCCCGGGTCTTCGGCGAATGGATGGCGCGCATTACTTGGCTCCCGTCTTGCCCGCCTTGCGGCGGACCTGCTCACCCTGGTACCGGATCCCCTTGCCCTTGTACGGCTCGGGAGGCCGGATGGCGCGGATCTCGGCGGCCACTTGGCCCACGAGTTCCTTGTCCGCGCCCTCGATCTTCACCACGGTCGCGTTGTCGACCGTGAGCTTGATGCCCTTGGGGGCCTCGTACTTCACCTGGTGCGAGAAGCCGGCCACGACCATGAGGCCGAACGGTTTGGCCTCCGCCTTGTAGCCGACGCCCTGCATCTCGAGGACCTTCCGGTACCCCTTCGCCACGCCCTCGACCATGTTGGCCACGAGGGAGCGGGTCAGGCCATGGAGCGCGCGGTGGCGCGCTTCATCGCTGGGGCGGCCGACGGTGATCGTCGTCCCCTCGAGCGAGATGGCCATGTCGGGGTGGAAGGTGCGCTGGAGCTCGCCCTTGGGGCCCTTGGCCGAGACGGTCGAGCCCTTCACCGAGACGGTGACACCGGCCGGGACCGTGACGGGCTTCTTGCCGATACGCGACATATGGGCCCCCTTACCAGACGAGGGCGACGAGCTCGCCACCGAGCTTGGCCGTCCGCGCTTCGCGGTCGGACATCAAGCCCTTGGGGGTCGAGACGATCGCCATACCGAGCCCGTTCTTGACCCGCGGGATCTCCCGCGCCTTCACGTAGCGCCGGAGACCGGGCTTCGAGACGCGCAGGAGCTCGCGGATGACCGGCAGCTCGTTGTGATACTTCAAGTAGAGCCGGAGGACGCCCACACCGCCGTCGTCCAGGAGCTTGAAGTCCTGGATGTAGTGGTTGTCCTTCAGCAGGCGCGCGAGCTCGCTCTTGAGCTTGCTCACCGGCATGTCGACGCGACGGTGGTTCGCCTGGCAGGCGTTCCGAATACGCGTCAGCATGTCTGCAACGGGATCCGTCATGCTCATGATAGCATCCTCACCAGCTGGCCTTACGAACGCCGGGGATCTCGCCCTTGAGGGCTTGATCGCGGAAGCAGATCCGGCACAGGCCGAACCGCCGCAACACGGCACGAACGCGCCCGCACCGCTGACAGCGGCGGACCGTCCGACTCTTGAACTTCGGGGTGCGCTTGGCGCGCTCGATCCAACAGGTCTTCGCCATTAGGGCTCCTAGCCTACCCGCACGGGGGTCTCGCCGCGGAACGGCCAGCCGAACTGGCGCAGCAGCGCCAGGGCCAGGTCGTCGCGTCCGGCGTTGGTCACGAGGGTGATGTCCATCCCGTGGATCTGCTCGACCTTGTCGTAGTCGATCTCGGGGAAGACCATCTGCTCCTTGATGCCGAAGGAGTAATTGCCGCGGCCGTCGAAGCTCCGGTTGGGGAGCCCGCGGAAGTCGCGCATGCGGGGGATCGATACGTTGATGAAGCGGTCGAGCCACTCGTACATGCGCGCGCCCCGCAGGGTCACGGCGGCGCCGATGGGCATCCCGGCCCGGAGGCCGAAGTTGGCGATGGCCTTCTTGGCCCGGGTGGTCACCGGCCGCTGGCCGCTGATCAGCATGAGCTCCTCGACCACCGCGTCGAGCAACTTGGGCTGCTTGTGCGCCTCGCCCATGCCGACATTGAGGACCACCTTCACCAGGCGCGGCACTTGGTGCGCGTTGGTGAGGCCGAACTCCTTGGCGATCGCCGGGCGGACGACCGTCTCGTAGTGGGTCTGGAGCCGGGGCTTGCCCGCCTGGGCCTTGGGCGCGGCGTCGAGCGGCAGGCTGCTGCCACCCTTCTCCTTGCCCTTGCCGCCGCCCGTCTTGGGCTGCTGCTGCTTCGGTGCCGGTGTCGGTGTCGTTGTCGTTGTCGCCATATCAGCGGTTCCTCAGGATCGCCTGACCGGACTTCACGGCAATGCGCTCGCTCCGGCCGTCGGCATCCTTTCGGTGACGGATGCGGGTCGGTTCCCCGGACTTGGGGTCGAGCAGCATCGCCTTGCTCACCGGGAAGGGCGCCTCGCTCCGCACGATCCCACCCTCGCGGGTCTGGGTCGGGCGCAGGTGGCGCGTCACGATGTTCATGCCCTCGACCTTGATCCGCCCCGTCTTGGGGAAGACCTGGAGGACCTTGCCGCGCTTGCCCTTCTCGTCTCCGCGGATCACCTGGACGGAGTCGCCCTTGGTGATGGACATCTTCATCCGCTCGACGACCTCGGTGCGGTCGCGCCGACTCTTCTTATAGACCAGCGGTTTCATGTCAGAGCACCTCCGGCGCGAGCGAGACGATCTTCATGTACTTGCGCTCGCGCAGTTCGCGGGCCACGGGACCGAAGATACGGGTCGCCTTGGGCTCGCCTTGATCGTTGATGATGACCGCGGCGTTCTCGTCGAACCGGATGTACGACCCATCCTTGCGGCGGGTCTCCTTGACGGTGCGCACGATGACCGCCTTGGCCACGTCGCCCTTCTTGACCTGCCCCGTCGGGATCGCGTCCTTGATCGCCACGACGACCGTGTCGCCCAGGCCGGCATAGCGGCGCTTGCTCCCGCCGAGCACGCGGATCACGAGCGCCCGCCGGGCGCCGCTGTTGTCCGCGATCTTGAGTATCGTTTCCTGCTGGACCATAAATTCCCCTGGTTTGTCGTGGGCCCGCGAACGATCGCGGGCCTACCGTCACCCGCGATGAATCGCTGGTCTACTTTGTGCGTTCGAGGATCTCGACCACACGCCACCGGACCGTCTTCGCCAAGGGCCTGGTCTCCATGATCCGCACGGTGTCGCCGATCTTGGCGCCGTGGTCGTCCCGCGCCTTGACCGTCTTGGAGCGGGTGATCTGCTTGCCGTAGACCGCGTGCGCGAACCGTCGCGTCAGGCTCACGGTCACGGTCTTCATCATCTTGTCGCTGGTGACCACCCCGGTGCGGGTCTTCCGCCGGGTGCGATCGTCCGTCTGCGTTTCCGTCATCGTGGCGTCCTTCACGCTTGGGCGAGCTCGCGGGCCCGGAGGATTGTCTCCACGCGCGCGATGTCGCGCCGGACCGTCCGGAACCGCATGGGGTTGTCGATCGCCTCGGTGGCCGACCGGAACTTCAGCTTGAAACGCTCGTCGCGGAGCTCGACCAACCGGCCCTTCAGCTCCTCGACCGTGAGCGCCTGCAGATCACGTATGCGCATGTCAGTCCTCCCGCTTCACGAACCGGGTCAGCACCGGGAGCTTCGAGGCGGCGAGCGCCAGCGACTTCCGGGCCAACGACTCTTCGATCCCCTCGATCTCGAACAACACCCGACCGGGCTTCACCACCGCCACCCACCCCTCCGGATTGCCCTTGCCCTTGCCCATGCGCGTCTCGGCCGGCTTCTTCGTGATCGGCTTGTCCGGGAAGATCCGGATCCACACCTTGCCGCCACGCTTCATCTCCCGCGTCATCGCGACCCGCGCCGCTTCGATCTGCCGGTTGCTCACCCAGCCCGGATCCAGGCTCATCAGGGCGAACTGGCCGAACGCCACGGTGTTGCCGCGGGTGGCGTGCCCCTTGATCTTGCCCTTGTGCGTCTTGCGGAACTTGACCCGCTTCGGTGCCAGCATGGCTCAGTTCCCCGAGCTGTAGGTCCGGCCGCCGACATCGTCGGTCACCTCGCCCTTGAAGATCCAGATCTTCACGCCGATGGTGCCGTAGGTCGTCTTCGCGGTGGCCGTGGCGTAGTCGATGTCGGCGCGCAGCGTGTGGAGCGGCACCCGCCCTTCACGATACCCTTCGGTCCGCGCGATCTCGGAGCCGCCGAGGCGCCCCGACACCCGCACCCGGATCCCCAGGGCACCCATCCGCATGGTGCTCTGGACGGCCCGCTTCATGGCGCGGCGGAAGCTGATCCGCTGCTCCAGCTGCCGGGCGATGTTGTCCGCCACCAGCTGGGCCGAGAGCTCGGGCCGCTTGATCTCCTCGACGTTGACGGCCGCCTCCTTCGAGGTCAGCTGCGCCAGCTCGTCGCGAAGCTTGTCCACCTCGGCGCCGCGCTTGCCGATCACCACCCCCGGTCGCCCGGTGTGGATCGTCACGGTCACCTTGCCGGGCTTCCGCTCGATCTCGATCTGCGCGATCGCCGCATGACCCAGCCGGGCCATGAGGTACTTGCGGATGAGCTCGTCCTCCTTCAGGAGGGCCGGCATTTCCTTGGTCGCGAACCAGCGCGACGCCCAGGGCTTGATGACCCCGAGGCGGAAGCCGGTCGGATGAGTCTTCTGGCCCATTACTTGGCCTCCCGCGGCGCCACGATCACCTCGACGTGGCTGGTGCGTTTCCGGATCGGGGTGGCGCGGCCCTGCGCCGCCGCCGTGAACCGCTTGAGCGGCTGCCCCATGTTGACGATGGCCGTCTTGACGTAGAGCGTATCCACGTCGAACGCCTCGTTGCCCTTCAGGGCCTTCTGCTCGGCATTCGCGACCGCCGACTTCAGCGTCTTGGCGATCTGCTTGGCCGCGAGCTTCTTGCTGAACTGAAGGATGGCGTAGGCCTCGTTGACGTCCTTGCCGCGGATCAGATCCACGACGAGGCGCATCTTGCGGGGCGACTGCCGCACCAACCGCTGGATCGCGCGCGCTTGCATGGTCATTACTCCGGCTTCGCCTTCTTGTCGGCCACGAGGCGGCCACTGTGCCCACGGAAGAGCCGCGTCGGCGCGAACTCGCCGAGCTTGTGACCCACCATGTTCTCGGTGACGTACACCGGCACGAACTTGTTGCCGTTGTGCACCGCGAACGTGTGGCCCACGAACTCGGGCAGGATCGTGCTCGCCCGGCTCCAGGTCTTCACGACCTTCTTCTCGTTCTTGTCGTTCAGGAGCCCCACCTTCTTGAGGAGCGCTTCCTGGACGTACGGGCCTTTCTTGACTGAACGGCTCATGACTGGGTCGCCTTCCCGCGCTTACGGCCGCGCACGATGAGCTTGGTGGATGCCTTCTTCGGCTTCCGGGTCTTCCGGCCTTCACGCTTGCCCCATGGGCTCACCGGCGGACGTCCCCCGGAACTCTTGCCCTCGCCGCCACCCAACGGGTGGTCGACCGGGTTCATCGCGACGCCACGGACCTTCGGACGCTTCCCGAGCCAGCGGTTCTTGCCGGCCTTCCCGATCGAGATCAGCTCGTGCTCGCCGTTGCCGACCTGGCCGACGGTGGCCATGCAGCGGGCGTGGACCTTCCGCATCTCGGTGGACCGGAGGCGGAGCGTCACATAGTCGCCTTCCTTGGCCACCACTTCGGCGCTCGAGCCGGCCGAGCGGATCATCTGCGCGCCCTTCCCGATCTTGAGCTCCACGTTGTGGACCGTGGTACCGAGCGGGACCTCGCCGAGCGGCAGCGCGTTGCCGAGCCGCACGTCGGTGCCCGGACCTGACATCACCACGTCCCCCTGCTTGAGGCCCTCGGGGTGGATGATGTAGCGCTTCTCGCCGTCGGCATACACCACCAGCGCAATGCGCGAGGTGCGGTTCGGATCGTACTCGATCTCGGCGACGCGGCCCGGGATCCCGAACTTGTCGCGCTTGAAGTCGATGCGCCGATACTGCTGCTTGTGCCCGCCGCCGCGGCGGCGCAGCGTGATGTGCCCCTTGTTGTTCCGGCCACCCGACTTCGGGGACGGCTCCAGGAGCGACTTCTCGGGGGTGCCGCGGGTGATCTCGTCGAACCCGCTCACCATCCGGAATCGCGTGCCCGCTGTGACGGGACGGAATTGCTTGATGCTCATGGCGTCAGCCCTCGAAGACAGGGATCACGTCGCCGTCCTTCAGCACGACGATCGCCTTCTTCCACATCGCGGTCGCCCCGTGATAGCGGCCCCGCGTCACCGACTTGCGGCGCACGACCATCGTGCGCACGTCCGTCACCGTCACGTTGAAGAGCTCCCGCAGCGCCTGCCGGATCAGCGGCTTGGTCGCCTGCGGGTGCACCTCGAACGTGTATTCCTTCCGCGTCTGGAATGCCGCCGAACTCTTCTCGGTCAGCAACGGACGCACCACGATCTCGCGAAGCGCGACCATTTATTTGCCCCCCTTCTTTTTCTTGGGCGCGGCCTTCTTGGCCGCCGGCTTCTTGGACGC
This sequence comes from Gemmatimonadales bacterium, assembly GCA_039917855.1. GTDB lineage: Bacteria > Gemmatimonadota > Gemmatimonadetes > Gemmatimonadales > GWC2-71-9 > CAMLHU01. The sequence goes on from JBDSIR010000033.1 coordinate 47,916, forward strand.
AGCCTTGGCCTTGGGCGCCTTTTTTACGGCCTTGGGCTTGGCGGCCTTCTTCTCCGCCTTCACCTTGGCCTTCGCCTTGGCCTTCACCTTCTTGGCCGGAGCCTTCCTGGCCTTCGGCGCCGCCTTCCCCTCGACCTCCGGGGCCGTCGGATTCGCGACCGCATCGGTGCCGGTCAGGGCCGCTTCCTCGATCACCACGTTCTCGGCCCACAGGATGTCGTAGGCGCTGGCGTCGGAGTACGGCAGGACGTCGACCCGGGGCAGGTTCCGGCCCGACAACCACACCGCCGGGCGGTGGGTCGCGGTCAGGATCAACACCTTGGTCTCGGCGATGCCGAGTTTGGCCAGCAGCTCGACCAGGTGACTGGTCTTCGGGGCCGCGAACGCGATCGACTCGACCACGTGGACCGCGCCTTCACGCGCGCGGGCGTTGAGCGCCGAGCGCCGGGCCAGCTGCTTCACCTTGCGGGGCAGGTCGGTGGTGTAGTCGCGCGGGGATGGCCCGAAGACCACACCGCCGCCGCGCCACAGCGGGGAACGGCTCGAACCCGCACGGGCCCGACCGGTCCCCTTCTGCTTCCACGGCTTCTGGTTACCACCCGAGACGTAGCTGCGCGTCTTGGTGGAGGCATTGCCCTGCCGCTGGTTGTTGAGGAACGCGCGGACGGCCGTATGCAGCACCGGCTCGTTCACGTCCCCGTCGAAGTAACCCTCGGGCAGGGCGAACGGCGCCTTGTGGCGCGCGCCAGCTGCCGAGTAATGAGCCGCTTCAAGCATACCGGCTCCTCCCTGCTTGCTTGTTCACGAGGACGATCCCGTTCTTGGAGCCCGGCACCGCGCCGCGCACGAAGAGCAGGTTCCGATCCGCATCGATCTTGACGACCTTGAGCCCGAGCTCCGTGTGCCGCTCATCGCCCATGTGCCCCGGCATCTTCTTCCCCTTGATGACGCGGGAAGGATCCGTGCCGGCGCCGACCGAGCCGGGCTTCCGGTGACGGGTATTGCCGTGCGACGCCGGACCACCGCCGATGCCGTACCGGTGCACCACGCCCTGGAAGCCGCGGCCCTTGGTGGTGCCGGTCACCTTGACCGTTTCGCCCGCGGTGAAGATGCCGACGGTGACGGAGTCGCCCGGCTTGGGGGTCTCGCCGGCCACGCCGAACTCGCGCAGTACCGACGGCGCCGCCTCGAGGCCGGCCGCCTTGGCCTGGCCCACTTCCGCCTTGGGGGCCCGGGTGGCCTTCTTCTCGCCGAAACCGAGCTGCACCGCGCCGTCCTTGACCTGCAGGACGCGGCACGGGCCCGCTTCGATCACGGTGCACGGCACGCTGGTGCCGTCCTCGGCGAAGACCCGGGTCATCCCGAGCTTGCGCCCGATAAGTCCGCTGGTCATGGCCTCAGCCCACCTTGATCTCGACGTCCACCCCTGCGGGCAGGTCGAGCTTCGTCAGGGCGTCCATGGTCTGCGGACGCGAATCGTTGATGTCGAGCAGGCGCTTGTGGGTGCGCAGTTCGAACTGCTCGCGGCTCTTCTTGTCCACGTGCGGGCTCCGCAGCACGGTCCACCGCTCGATCTTCGTCGGCAGGGGGATCGGGCCGGACACCTGCGCGCCGGTCTTCTCGACGGTGCGCACGATGTCCGCGGCGGCCTGGTCGAGCACGCCGTGGTCGAAAGCCTTCAATCGGATCCGGATCTTGCCAGCCATCTTCGGCCTCGGTCTTCCGTCTTCAGGGCAGAGGCGGCGGACGCCGATGTGCGTCCCGTCGCTTGCCTCAGTGCTCGCCTGCTGGTCCGTAGTCGGTGGTCGGTAGCTACCGACGACGGACTACCGACCGCCTTACGCCAAGATCTTGGTGACCACGCCGGCGCCGACCGTCCGGCCGCCCTCGCGGATCGCGAACCGCAGCCCCTCTTCGGCCGCGATCGGCGTGATCAGCTCGATCGTCATCTGCACGTTGTCCCC
>JBDSIR010000034.1:0-5022 GCA_039917855.1 Gemmatimonadales bacterium
GATGAGCCTCGGCGTGGTGAGCGTCACGTCGCTGGTCGGAGCGCTCCGCCACTGGCACAAGGGGAATCTTGATCTCAAGGCGCTGGTGGCCTTCGCCCCGGCCGCGATCATCAGTACCTATCTCGGCGCCCGGCTCGCCCGCTACGTCCCTCCCACGATGCAGCTGGTCGGATTCGCGATGGTGATGCTGCCCGCGGCCATTATGATGTGGAAGGGCGCGCCCCCCCTCTCCCGAGAGGGAGAGGGGGACGGGGGGAGAGGGCGCCGGCCCTCGGCAGTCATCGCCATCGGAGTCGCGCTCGGCCTCCTCACCGGGATCGTGGGGGTCGGCGGCGGCTTCCTCATCGTCCCCGCGCTGGTCCTCCTGCTCGGTCTCGACATGAAGAAGGCGGTCGGAACCTCCCTCGGCGTCATCTCCCTGAACGCCGCTTCAGGCTTCGCCGGCTACCTGGGGCAGGTCACGATGGATTGGACCCTGATGGCAGGCTTCACCGGGGTGGCGGTGGCGGGGGTGTTCGGCGGGGCGGCCCTGGTGCCAATGGTCTCCCAGCAGCAGCTCCGGCGTGGCTTCGCGCTCTTCCTGATCGCGGTCGCGGCCTACATCTTGTACCGGCGATGATCTTTCACCGGTTCTTCGACGACAAGCTCGCCCAGGCGAGCTACCTCCTCGGCTGTGTCGCCACTGGCGAAGCGCTCGTGGTCGACGCCAACCGCGACGTGGAACCGTACGTGCGCGCGGCCGAACGCGACGGGCTCCGCATCGTGGCGGTGACCGAGACCCACATCCACGCCGACTACCTGAGCGGGAGCCGGGAACTCGCGGCCCGCACGGGGGCCCAGCTCCACCTGAGCGACTGCGGACCCGCGGAGTGGAAATACGCCTTTGCCAAAGCCGACCACGCCCGCCTCCTCAAGGACGGCGACGAGATCATCGTCGGCAATGTCCGGGTCCGCGCGCTCCACACGCCGGGGCACACCCCCGAGCACCTGAGCTTCCTCTTCACCGACGGCGCGGCGACCAGCGAACCGATGGGGATCATCACCGGCGACTTCATCTTCTGCGGCGATGTCGGGCGCCCCGACCTCCTCGAGAAGGCGGTGCAGGTGAAGGGGTCGGCCGAGCAGGGCGCGAAGGTGCTGTGGAAGAGCCTCGACACGTTTCGCGCGCTCCCCGATCACCTTTCGATGTGGCCGGGGCACGGCGCGGGGAGCGCCTGCGGCAAGGGGATGTCGGCGGTGCCGAGCTCGACGGTGGGATATGAGAAGCGGGTGAACTGGGCGTTCCAGGCCAACGACGAGGAGTCGTTCGTGGCGGGGGTCCTGGCGGGCCAGCCCGAACCACCGGCGTACTTCGCGACGATGAAGCGTCTCAATCGGGATGGGCCCAAGGTGCTGGGTGGGTTGCGCATGCCGCCGCTGCTCGACTTTGCAGCATTGGTGGAGGGTGGAGAGTGGAGGGTGTCGAACGGGAGCCTCTCGGTGCAGCACCCTGCACCCTCTACCCTCCACCTGAAGATCATTATCGATCTGAGGAGCGCGGCCGACTTCGCCGCTGGCCACATCCCCGGGAGCCTGAGCATCCCGCTCAACAAGAGCTTCACCACCTGGGCCGGCTCGCTCCTGCCGTACGATCGCGACATCCACCTGATCTTTCCCGACCGCGATGGTGCCGGGCTCCACGAGGCGGTCCGCGACCTCGCGCTCATCGGGCTCGACAGGATCGCGGGGTATTGGACGGTGGACGCCATCGACTGGTGGCGGGAGCAGGAGCGCCCTCTCGTCACCGTGTCGCAGATCTCGGCGGAAGAGCTCGCCAAGGCGAGCCACAACGTGGTCGACGTGCGGGCCGCGAGCGAGTGGGAACTGGGGCACCTCAACGGTGCCACGCACATCCCCCTCCCCGAACTCGCCGGGCGGATCGGCGAACTGCCCACCGACCGACCCCTGGTGCTCCAGTGCGGCAGCGGGGCGCGGTCGATGATCGCCGCGAGCCTGCTGCAGGCGCACGGGATCGCGGGAGTGGTGAATCTCTCCGGGGGCTACTCCGCCTGGCTCAAGGCCGGGCTCCCCACGGAGCGCTGACGTGGAGACGATCATCCGCCCCCTCCAGGCGCTCGCCGACGCCGGTCTCCTGATCCAGGTGACCGGCGCAACGGTGCTCTGGCTGCTCTTCCACACCGTCCGACGGCAAGGGCGGGATCGCCAGTACTTCAAGTTCTGGATGCGGGCGTGGGGATTCTTCGCTCTCGCGTTCCTGGCGCTCGCGATCCGCTACCGATTGCTCACCGATGGTCCGGTCAACCTGCTGCTGGTGAACGAGCGTCAGCCGGCGGTGCTCTTCCTGTATCTCTGCTACCAGGTGGCCAAACTCTGGGGTGTCGGCCTGCTGGTCGCGGGCTCGATGACTTTCCTGCACATCCGTCGGCCGCGGTGGACCACCTGGCTCGGCGTGCTCGCGGGCTACGGCGTGCTCACGGTCCTCGTGGTGCCGACCTTCGAAGGGGCGCTCGCCCTGCAGGCGGTGGTGGTGGCACCGATGTACGGCCTCACCGCCTGGTTCTACCTGCGGGGCGGGAAAGCGGAGCGCACCCTCGGACGGACCCTCACCGGCGTGGTGTTCACGGGGCTCGCGATCCTCTGGACGATGTACGGCATCAACTACGGCTCCGCCTACTGGACCCCTGAACAGGGACGCATCTTCCCGACGCCGTTCGCGGCGCTGATGAGCGTGAGTACGCTGGTCGACACGGTCGGGATGGTGCTGCTGGCGTTCGGAATGGTGCTCCTCCTGATGGAGGACCTGCAGCACGAGACCGAGGAGTTCCGCACAGTGCTCTCGGAGCGGCTGGCGCAGACCCAGAAGATGGAAGCGGTCGGCCGGCTGGTCTCCGGGGTGGCGCACGAGCTCAACAATCCGCTCGCGGCCATCCTCGCCTTCAGCGACGAGCTGCTGTCGGAGCCGAGGCCGGCGCAGGAGCGGGAGGCGCTGGAGGTGATCCGCGACCAGTCCCGGCGTGCCCGGACCATCGTCCGCGACCTCCTCGCCTTCGTGGGACGCCGGGAAGAGCGCCGCGAGCCGGTGGCGATCGGGCCGATGGTCGAGCGGGTGGCGCGCGGCGTGGCGCCGGAGTTTGCGCGCCAGGGTGCGACGCTCGAACTCATCACGGGGTCCGACCTCCCGATCATCGCCGGCGACCGGGGGGGGCTCGAGCAGGTGCTCACCAATCTCCTCACCAACGCCGCCTACGCCGCGGGGCGGACCGGAGAGGTGACGCTCACGACGCGTCGCACCCAGACCGGCGACCTGATGGTGAGCGTCGCCGACAGCGGCACCGGCATCCCACCCGATGTGCGGCCCCGCCTCTTCGAGCCCTTCTTCACCACCAAGCCCGCCGGACAAGGCACCGGGCTCGGTCTCTCGGTCTCGCTCGGCATCGTGGAACAGCACCGCGGCAAGATCGACGTGGAGAATGTTCCGGGGAGCGGCGCCCGCTTCACGGTGACCTTGCCCGCGGGGAATGTGCCGCCGGCGCTGGTGCCGCCGGTGCCGTCCGCGGGATATGGGCGGGGCGCGGGCGTGCGGCCGTCGACGGTGCTGTTGATCGACGACGAGCCGTCGGTGCGGATGGCGCTGCGCCGGTGGTTCGAGCGGCAGGGGTGGTCGGTGGACGAGGCGGTGGATGGGGCGCAGGGGCTGGCACTCCTGCTCGCGGCACCGAGCGAGGAGACCTATGGGCTGGTGCTCTGCGACCTCCGGATGCCGGGGATGTCGGGGATCGAACTGCACGAGCGGCTGACCGACCAGCGACCGGGGGTGCTGAGCCGGTTCATCTTCGCGACCGGGGATACGGCGAGCCCGGAGACCGCGGCGTTCCTGGCGCGCGTGGACCGGCCGGTGCTGGAGAAGCCGTTCGAACTGGCGCAGCTGGCGGCGATCGTCGAAGCGACCGTGGGGGTGAGGTAGGTGGCGTCGGGGCTTGGTGGCACAGGTCGTTCACCACGGAGGGTCGGAGTTCCACGGAGAGGCACGGAGAAGAATTCTTGTGGCCTCACGAGGAGCTCCGTGCAAGAGCCCACAACGCCATTGCTGTTCTCCGTGCGTCTCCGTGTCCCTCCGATCCTCCGTGGTGAATGTCCTTTGCAACCAACACGTGGTGAATGTCCTCTGCCACCAACACAATGACTTCGCCTGTCGTCGTGGTCGGAGCCGGCGCGGCGGGGATCATCGCGGCCGGGTTCGCGGCGCGCGCGGGAGGTGGCCGCCCGGTGCAGCTGCTCGAACGCACCAAGGACGGCGGCCGGAAGATCCTCATCAGCGGCGGCGGACGCTGCAACATCCTCCCCTCCGCCGTCGATCCCGCCCAATTCGTCACCCAGTCCAGCCCCAACATCCTCAAGCAGATCCTCCGCAGCTGGCCGCTCGAAGCCCAGCGCGCCTTCTTCGAACAGGAACTCGGCATCCCCCTGAAGCTCGAGGAGGAGAGCGGCAAACTCTTTCCCGTGAGCGACAAGGCACGCGACGTACGCGATGGACTGCTCGACTGGGCTCGGGCCGGTGGAGTGGAGATCACGTTCGGAGTGACGGTGATCGGGGTGAGGCCGGTGAAGGGTGAAGGGTCGAGGGTCGAGGGTACCTGGGAAGTGGTGACCGATCTGGGTGTCATCAAGGCGTCGAAGGTGATCATCGCGACGGGAGGGCTCTCCGTTCCGCAGACGGGCTCCGATGGGATCGGGCTCAAGATCCTCGAGGTGCTGGGACATACGATGCATCCGACCTATCCGGCGCTCGCGCCGCTGACGCTCACGCCGCATCGATACGCCCATCTTGCGGGGATCTCGCTCCCGGTCACGATCCGCGATGGGGAGGGGAAGAAGGCGTTCCGCACCACCGGCGGCTTCCTGGTGACGCATCGGGGGTGGAGCGGACCGGCGGCGCTGAATGTGAGTCATTTGACTCTAGACACTCCCCCTCCCCCGAAAGGGGGAGGGGGCAGGGGGGGAGGGGGCGCTGCCGACGCCCTC
>JBDSIR010000035.1:0-36572 GCA_039917855.1 Gemmatimonadales bacterium
CGTGGCCACGATTAACCGACCTCATGCCCGCATACTTCCCTGGCGTTCAGAGCAAGCGCGACGCCCTTGTTGTCGATATTGACCGGGCAATGTTGCTCGCGCGCATGGAGAAGTACTTCGACAAGAGCATCAGTCATGAGGCGATGGCAGCCATCTGTTCGGAGGCGATTGAAACGGCGAATGCCGACTTTGATCTTCGTGCTACTCGCGAGTTGCTGCTAGCCAGAGGTGTTCGTCCAGAGTATTTCGTTCCATTCGTATTTCGGCCGCTCGACCTGCGGTGGATCTATTGGGAACCCGAGGGTGACCTCCTTGGGCGCAAATCCCCAGACCTCTTTGCGAACGTCAATCCCAGCAATCAGTTCATCGTGTCGCAGCAAAGGCCACGCGGGTCGTGGGATCCGCCGCAAGTTGTAACATCGTTGGGTTGTCTCGATTTGATGGACCGGAGCGCCAGTTTCTTTCCGCTCTATTTAAAGGAAGAAGCGATGGCCGGGTCGATCTTCGATGGAGCGCCCACCGGCACCAAGCCCAACCTCTCGAAGGAAGGAGTCAAGTACCTCTCAACGATGGGTGCCGCGCGGGAGAAGCCGCTGTTCTGGCACATCCTCGCGATTCTGCATTCTCCCACGTACCGTGCCGAGAATGCGGGAGCATTGCGGCAGGACTGGCCCCGAGTACCGCTGCCGAAGGACCACGCACTCTTCGACCGTTCACTCCAGCTAGGGTGGGAGTTGCGGCTCTTGCTCGATCCAGAGGTGGATCGCCCGTTTGGCCCCGCAGCGGGGTATCCGCACAACCAGATGAAGTTCGGGCCTCTTACCACCGTTGGTGGCGGCCAGCTCGATCCAGCGCGAGGGGATCTGGCGCTCGAAGCCGGGTGGGGGAATCCGGGCAAGGGAGGGATCGTGATGCCGGGCAAGGGGCGGGTCACTGATCACGGCGACACGCTCGACATCTACCTCAGCGACCGCGCCCACTGGGCCAACGTCCCCAAGCCGGTGTGGGAATACACGCTCGGCGGGTACCAGGTCATCAAGAAGTGGCTGAGCTACCGGGAAAAGAAGATCCTGGGCCGAGACCTGACACCGGAGGAGGCGCGGTATGTGACCGAGATGGTGCGGCGCATCGCGGCGATCATCTCGATGGGGCCGAAGCTGGATGCGAATTATGAGGCGTGCAAGAAGGATGGGTACGGGTGGCCGGGGGGAGTCTAGAGTTGAGAGTTTGGAGTATGGAGGGGTGCAAAGAAAGACCCCCGCTGGGGTGGCGGGGGTTTGCGTTTTTGTTGGGGCGGACTGCCTATGCCTCGAATACAGGCGTCGAGCTGGCAGTGAGCGCACCCTCTGGCACCTGGTAGATAAGCGGTGTCGCGGCCGGTGGGTTGGCTCCGGCCTGCAGCCACGCCGGGACGCCACCTGCCGGAACTGCCACAGGGTCGCCGAAGTGGAGATAGGCGCGCAGCGCAGCCTCGAGAGAGGCCCAAAGATCGGCCTCGGCCTCGCCTGGAGTCGCGCCGCTCCCCATCGCCGCGGGGATCTCGGCAATTCTCAGGAGCAGCTCACCCTCTGGGGTGATCTCCCTGACCACGGTCCAGGGCAGGCGGAGAAGCTGCTGCAACTGTTGATCCTGCATTCGATACCTCATCGGTCGAGGTCAGCGGGGACCAACCCATTGGCGCGGAGCTGACTCACCATGTGACGCACGAGATAGGGCTTCATCGCACCCGAGCCCCTATCCACGAGTCCCACCATCACCGGGTTTCCTTCGGGTGACAATCCCCGCCACAAACGATGGCTTCCACCGGCCGATGGCGCAAGCTCAAAGCCCAAATGGCTCAGGACGGCGGCGGCTTCATCGTAGGTGAATCCGACCGGTTTCGTGTCGGCGAGCATCCTCGCCAGAGTCTTGCGCCATTGGGCCATCGTTCATGTCTTCTGTGGTGGCTCATGGATCGAGATGGGTGTTCCACCACAGTCAACGCCGCCGACGAGGAACCGGACCCGATAGTCCCCTGGCCCGGGAAGCGTAAGTGCGCCTGGCCCAAAGCCGAGCAGCAAGATGCCACGCGTAGGGTATCCTGGACCGGTCGTCCGGAGCTTGAGCGTGCCCTGGATCGAGGGGCGGACCGGCTGCTCATCCCCGTCCAGGAAGTCGATCGAGAGCGGATGGTCCGAACCCTCCGCCAGGCTGCCCGCGAAACTTGCGACCAGGTAGCAGGGTGGGAACGGCACCGGCCGCACCTTGAGCTGATCCCAAAGGACGTCGAACACCCCCACGATCGTCAGTTTGCCACTGGCGTCTTGAGCCGCATAGTCAGCGAGGTGCGCGAATCGAAGCTCCATCTGTCCTCCGTAGGTCTGCCCAACAGTAGATCAATTCCTTGCCGGACACGTCACCACAATCGGAGCGCCGCGGGGCAGAATTGCGCGTCCGCCCGGAGGCCCCTGGCGGCCCATCGAGATCGGCGACTCGAGTTTTAGGCTGCCCCGATTTTGAACCACTCCTCACCCTCGGGCGGATGGCAAAGATTGATCAACCGGAAATTTCCCACCAGCAACACGTCTTCGAATCCAGAGTTCCGTGCCTCCTCAAGGGACTGTGATCGGAATTCCGCAATGGTGGCCGGATGATCGTAGTTGAAGCTCCGGTGTCCATCGAGCACTAGCACCAAGCGCTCCTTCTCCTTTGGTCCATACCTACACGCCTTCTTGCGGATCGCGTCGACCAACTCTTGCGCATGTTCCGCCGGACGAAACTCAGTGGTGATGTGACCATTGCGACCAACCTCGCGACCGTGCTCAGGGGACGTTGGCACCCTTGTGACTTGGAGCCTCAATTGGCCCTTGGGACCCGTCGCGACAAAATCAAAGCCCCCCTCCAGACCATCAGCACGGATCGGATCCGACCAGGTCTCACCCCAGCCGCGCAGAATAATCACCGCAAGTCGTGCCGCTGTTTCCGCTCCTCCCTCGCCGTGAGGCCAGGGTCCTGAATACGAGGTGACCATCCTACCCTCCTTCGTGAATCGGATGGACATTGTGTATTCAGGCATTCCGCCACCTTGAGATTCTTCCATACAACCCCCCGAATCAGGTCTGCAGGTCGCCTCCGGTGCGCCAAATAGCCCTTCCACCAAAATACCTTCTTCGGTATTTATACGGGTTTGGCTTTCGGAAGTCAATAACTCGGAGGACGTCGCACACAGCAGACATCTGAAGCAAGAACCCCCGCCAAGGGGGCAAGAGGGCTGCAGAGTTTGGCTCGCGCGATGAATCGCGCGACCACGATCACGGCTTTCACACGGCCGCCCGAGGACGGGCGGCCCTCGGCCGGGTCAGCTCAACGCCTGCTTCAGGAAATGCCCGGTGTGGCTCCCCTCGACCTTCGCCACCTCCTCCGGCGTCCCTTCCGCCACGACATAGCCTCCCTCGTTCCCGCCCTCGGGGCCGAGGTCGATCACGTGGTCGGCGGTCTTGAGGACATCGAGATTGTGCTCGATGACCACGACGCTGTTCCCCTTGTCCACCAGCCGGTGCAGCACCTCGAGCAGCAACCGCACATCCTCGAAATGCAATCCGGTCGTCGGCTCATCGAGGATGTACAGTGTCCGCCCAGTGTCGCGCTTCGACAGTTCGGTCGAAAGCTTCACCCGCTGGGCCTCGCCCCCGGACAGCGTGGTCGCGGCCTGGCCCAGGTGGATGTAGCCGAGCCCCACATCGTTCAGGAGCTCGAGCTTCTCGGCGATCCGGCCCTGCGACGCGAAGAACTCCAGTGCGTCGCTCACGGTCAGGTCGAGGACCTCGGCGATGCTCCGCCCCTTGAAGCGCACCTCGAGCGTCTCTCTATTGTAGCGGCGCCCCTTGCACACCTCGCACGGGACGTAGACATCGGGCAGGAAGTGCATCTCGATCTTGACCAGGCCGTCCCCTTCGCACGCCTCGCACCGGCCCCCCTTCACGTTGAACGAGAACCGCCCGGGCCCGTAGCCCCGCATCTTGGCCTCGGGGAGCTGGGCAAAGAGCTCGCGGATGGGGGTGAAGAGCCCGGTGTATGTCGCCGGATTGGACCGCGGCGTCCGACCGATGGGACTCTGGTCGATGTCGATGACCTTGTCGATCCGGTCGAGCCCCTCGATCCGGGTGTATTTCCCCGGCACCAGCTTGGCCCGGTAGAAGTGGCGTGCGAGCGTCCGATAGAGGATGTCACTCACCAGTGTCGACTTCCCCGATCCCGACACGCCGGTCACGGCTGTGAACACGCCCAGCGGGATCTCGACGTTCAGGTCGCGGAGGTTGTGCTCGCTGGCCCCGACGATCCTGAGCGCATTCCCCTTGGCCGACTTGCGCCGCTCCTTCGGGATCCGGACGCGCAGCTCCTTCCGGAGGTAGCGGGAGGTGAGGGAGGTGGGGTGCGTGAGGATGTCGTCGATGGTCCCTTCGCACACCACGTGGCCACCGAGCTTGCCGGCGCCGGGACCGAGGTCGATGATGTGGTCGGCGGCGCGGATGGTCTCCTCGTCGTGCTCGACAACGATCACCGTATTGCCAAGGTCGCGCAGTTCGCGGAGGGTGCCGAGGAGGCGCGCGTTGTCGCGCTGGTGGAGGCCGATGCTCGGCTCATCCAGGATATAGAGCACGCCCACGAGGCGGGAGCCGATCTGGGTCGCGAGCCGGATCCGCTGGGCCTCGCCGCCGGACAGGCTGGCCGCGCCACGACCGAGGGTGAGGTAGGCCAGCCCGACATCTCTAAGGAAGCGGAGCCGGTCGGTGACCTCCTTCAGGATGGGGCCGGCCACGTCAGCGTCGAGGCCGGGGCGGCCGTTGCCACGGACCGGAAGCTTCTCGAAGAAGCCGACGGCCATGTCCACCGGCATCTCGACGACGTCGCCGAGGCTCTTCTCGCCGACGGTCACCGCCAGCGATTCGGGCTTGAGGCGCCGCCCCTTGCAGACGGGACAGGCGCTCTCGACCATGAAGGCCTCGAGCTCGTTACGGATCGAGTCGCTGGAGGTCTCCTTGTAGCGGCGCTCGACGTTCCTGAGCACCCCTTCCCACTCCGCCTCGTACTCGGTCCGCTTCCCTCCCTCGGCCACGTACTTGAGGACCTTCCCCGGCATTCCATGGACAAGCGCGTGGCGCGCCGCTTCGCTGTGGGCACTCCACGGGGCGGCGAGGTCGAACTTGAACGCCTTGGCCAGGGTCGGCAGCACGACCTTGCGCAGGTACCCGCTCGGTTCCCCCCAGGGGAGGACCACCCCTTCGAGGATGGAGATCTGGCCATCACCGAGAACGAGGTCGGCGTTGACCTCCCGGGTGGTGCCGACACCGTGGCATTCGGGGCATGCGCCGAAGGGACTATTGAAGGAGAACTGCCGCGGTTCGAGTTCGGGGAGGGAGAGGCCGCAGGTGGGGCAGCCGAATTTTTCAGAGAAGATGGTGCTGTGCGCGCCGGCGCCCTTGCCCCGCGCGCCCTCTCCCCCCGGCCCCCTCTCCCTGTCGGGAGAGGGGGTGCCTCCGTGACGAACGATCTCGACGATCCCGTCGGCGGCCCGGAGGGCGGTTTCGAGCGAATCCACCAGGCGGCCGCGATCGGCGGTCTTCACCACCAGGCGGTCGACCACGACCGCCACATTGTGATTCTGCCGGCGCACGAGGGTCGGGACCTTGTCGATCTCGTAGGTCTCCCCATCCACACGGACGCGAATGAACCCCTGCTTCCGCAGCTCTTCGAACAGGTCGCGGAATTCTCCCTTGCGGCCTCGGATCATCGGGGCGAGGACTTCGATCCGGGTCCCTTCCGGCCATCCCAGGATCGTGTCGGCGATCTGCGACGGACTCTGCCGGGTGATCGCGGTCCCGTCGTTGGGGCAATACGGCGTCCCCGTGCGTGCCCAGAGGAGGCGGAGATAGTCGTAGATCTCGGTGACGGTCCCGACGGTCGATCGGGGGTTCTGGGTCGCGGACTTCTGCTCGATGGAAATGGCCGGCGAGAGGCCTTCGATCGCGTCGACGTCGGGCTTTTCCATCAGGCCGAGGAACTGGCGCGCATAGGCGCTCAGCGACTCGACGTAACGGCGCTGTCCTTCCGCGTAAATGGTGTCGAACGCGAGCGAGGATTTCCCCGATCCCGAGAGACCGGTGATGACGGTGAGCCGGTCACGGGGAATGGTGACCGAGATGTTCTGGAGGTTGTGCTCGCGGGCGCCGCGGACGACAAGGTGCTCTTGGGGCATCCAAGCACATTATCCAACTTTCCCCCCGGCTTCAAGTGCCGAGGGACCGCCCTCCGGGCGGTCCGTACGGTTCACTTCCCGGGGATCGAGTCGGCCGCGGGGGTCCCCACCCCGTTGAGGTAGAGGACCCGCGGGACGATGGCGTCCGCCGCCAGGCGGAAGGCCACCCCGTTCGGGAGGAGGGTGACCGGATCCACCGCGAGTTGCCGAAGGGGGCGCCCCACGAAGGCAGAGTCGATCCCCCAGATCGGGAGGTCGACGGCGCGGGCCGCCGCCTCGAAGGCCTGGTCCCGGGCCAGTCGCGCCGGGTCGGCGGCCACCTGGATGTCCATCGGAACGATCAGCGTCATGATCCCCTGCTCTTCGGCCGCCTGCGCGAACGCCTTCAGGTCCTCGAGGTGAGGAGCGAGCAAGGTCGGATCGGCGTAGGGATCATCGGGGAGCATTCCCGAGCCAAGGAGCACCGGGTACCGTGACCGGATGGCGAGGACAATCTCCTGCACCAGCACCGAATTGAGGTACGGGGTCCGTAACGGATTGAGGCGATCCTGCCACCGCTCCGCCGGCTGGGCCAGGAGCTCTCGACGGCGGACCGGCGCGAAGTACTCGATGTCGTCGAAGGAGTAGAGCAGCACCACCAGGTCGGGGGCCAATGGCAGCGCGGCGGAGAGGATCGCGATCTGGTCTTTCGTGTTCGATCCGACCCGGCCGAGGTTCACCGACTCCCATGCTGTGCCGGTCGCAACGGCGAGCCTCGCAGCGAGCTGTTCGGAGAGCCGCTCCGCGGGATCGGCGATCCCCGCCCCGAAGGCGGCGGCGTCACCGATCAGCATCAGACGTTGGACCCCCTCCCGCTTTTCACGCGCCTCCGGACCATCTCGAAATCCTTCGGCGTTGAGCTCGACATTCAGCCGGCGCCACCGATCGAGCGAGGTGCTCTCGAGCGGAGTGACCCGGGGGTGATACATCGCTTCCCAGCGGGCCCACCCTTCGCCGGCGACCACGGCCAGCAGAACGATGATCCCGAGTCCGACCAGGGGCCGGAGGCGCCTGGTCACCCGATTCCACATGACGATGCTGAACCCCGTCAGGAACATCGCGACGCCGGCCAGCTCGAGGAACGAGGCGCCCGGGACCGTGGAATTGATGAGATCGAGCCGGAGCAACCGCCCCCGGGTCGGGAACTCGAAAGCGGAGCCCACCAGGTATCCCAACCCCCAGACCGCCCAACCGAGATCGATCAGGTAGGCGGATGTGCGCGCGCCGCGTGGAGCGTGGGAACGGTCGATCGGCCCCGCCGCGGGGCGACCGAGAATGAAGAGGGTGATCCCGAGGATCGCCACCACGATGCCGAGGGCGATCGCGTCGAAGCGGGACCAACGCCAGAGGGTCCGCTCCGCCACCGGCGAGGCGTAGGTGACGAGGGAGAGGAGGAGGGCGGAGAGCCCGACCGCGAGCCCTTCACCGACGCGCCAGCGCATTGCCCCCTCGATTCGCTTCCGTGTGATCCAGCAGGCCGATCATGGCTCCGCTCCGATGTACGGGATGGGTCCAGGGACCCCCGCACCTTACAGAGCGGAGCGCGGATGCGCCACCTCCGAGGGATCGCTCTCTGGGCGGTCCCTCGGCGGCCGCCTGTTACCTTTCAGCATGCGCCACCTTCGGACCAGCCGGGTCGCCGACCGGGAACGCACGATCTCCGAACTCCTCGGCGCGGACGGCGGCCTCGAGGCGGCGCCGATCCCGCCGGGGGTGGATGAGGGGTTCTCGCTCCGCCCGCTTGCCGCGGCGCTGCCGGGCGATGACGTCGTGGTCGCTGACCCCCTCGGCGAAGGGACGGAGATCGACCACCTGCTCCGCCGGGCGCGGGAGCAGGTCCAACGTGGGCGGCCCGCGGAGGCGGCGGTGACCTACCGCCAGCTCCTGGAACTCGGTCCCGCCCATCGGGAGTCCCGGGTGGAACTCGCTCGTCTGCTTGAGAACTCGGGCGACCTTGAGGGAGCGGTGGAACAGCTGGGCGCCGCACTCAAGGGAGAACCCGACGCCGCCGACCTCCTGGTCCTGCGCGGTGCGCTCCTGGGCCAGCAGAAGCAGTACCTCGAAGCGGAGAGTGACCTTCGTCGGGTCCTCAAGCGCGAGCCGCAGCATGGCAGCGCGCTATTCCATCTCGGCGTCGTCCAGGTGCGGAAGGGACTCCCCTCCGAAGGGGCGCCGACGCTCCGGCGGGCGCTCGAGGTCGAGCCCCTCAACGTGGCCGGATGGTACGCCCTGGGTGAGGCGCTGATCGGGCTCAACGAGCTCACGGCCGCCGAGGCGGCGCTCCACCGGGCCCTCGAACTCGCGCCCTCGCATCCGCGAGCCTCCAACCTCCTGGGCCGAGTGCTGGATCGACTCGGTCGGACGGACGAGGCCGCGGCGATGTACACGCGCGCGCGCGAGGGGGGCCGATGATCGAAGTCGTCGTGGATGATCTCGCCTTCGTGCGGGCCGACGCGGTCCTCCGTCCCGCCGATGACCGGCTCGAACCGGTCCAGGGCGCGGCGGCGCGGCTCGACGAGCGGGCCGGTCCCCGATTCGCGGAGCTCCGCCGGCTCAATAGCCCGCTCATCGTCGGCGCCGCGGTCATCACCGGCGCCGGGGACCTGACGGCCCCGCTGGTGCTCCACGCGGTGATCCAGTCGCTCGACCAGAAAGTCTCCGCCGACACGGTGCGCCGGGCGCTTACCAGCGCCTGGCAGCGCGCGGCCCAATGGCAGCTGATGTCCATCGCGACGCCGCTCGTCGGCGTGGGGGCGGGTCAGCTCCCGGCCGAGGAGGCCGCGCGTCTCCTCCTCGCGACCTGGAACGATCCACTCCGCCGGGCGGAATTCCCCCTGGCCCTCACCATCGTGGTCGAGCGCGAACGCGACCGCGACGAGATCCTCCCCATCTTCGCCCTTTCTTCCCGGTGAGTCGACGTTTCGTCGCGATCCTGATCCTGGTGGCCTGGCTCGGCGCCCTTGGGTGGCTTGGCCTGCGCGAGTTCTCGCGGCGTGGCCGCGCCGCGGTGGTCGGCCATCAGGCGGTCTCGCCGGGAGCCGCCTATTATCGGGTGCGGATGGGCGACCAGGTGGTCGGGTATGCCCTGCTCCAGGTGGACACTCTCGCGCCGACCGACACGAGTCCCGCGCTCGTCCTGCTGCAGAGCCGACTCTTGATGGCCGCCGGCGATGCTCCGGCACAGCAGCGGCTGGAAGTGCTGACCAATGCCTGGCTCACGACCGACCTCCGGCTCTGGCGCTCGCAGACGCTGCGGGGCGACCCCGACGGGGTCGTGAAGTGGGTGCTTCGGGTGGACGGCGACACGCTTCGCGCCGTCATCACCAGCGGCGACTCGACCTGGCGCACCACCACGATCCTCGACACTGTCCCGGTGCCCGTCGAAGCGGTCCCCCTCTGGCTCGCGACGTACGCCCGGCCGCGTCCGGGACGGGCCGCCTCGGTGACGGCGATCGATCTCGCCTCCCTCGCCCGGCGGCGCGAGACCTGGACCGCCACCGCCGACTCGGTCTTCACCGTGGCGGACAGCGTGATCCGACTAGGGAAGGATCGGTACCGCATCGCGAGCTACGACACCGTGCAGGCGTGGCGGCTCAGCGCGACCGATCGCTCGGTGCAGGTGCACCAGTGGGTCGACGAGAATGGATTCCCGCTCCGCCGGTGGACGGGGGGCGGTCTCGAGTACGAACGGGACGCATTCGAGCCCGCCATCGTGGCCTATCGGGCGGTGAGCGATTCCCTCACCGGCCGCTCGACGCTGCGGCCACCCGGGAGCGCCGACCTCAATGATCTCCGCTCTGCCGTGCGGATCCGGAGGACGCTCCGGATGCCGGGCGCCGAGTATCCGCCGCTCGACGCTGCCGGCCCGACCCAGCGGATCGCGGGGGACACCGTCGAGACCTTCGAGCCGACCTCGTGGCGCGGGATGCAGGCGATGCGTCCGCTCGCGCCGATCCCGATGACCGACCCCCGCTTCGCACCGGAACTGTGGCCGGAGCCGCGGCTCTCGCCCGACGACACCGCCCTCTCCGCGCTGGCGGTGGCGCTGCGAGGCACCACGGCCAACGCCCGCGAGGCGGCGTTCCATCTGCAGAGCTGGATGGTCCAGAACATCACCACGCTCCCGCCCGCGGCGGGATCGAGTATGCGCCCGGCGGGCGTGGTGCTCGCCTCCCGGCGGGGGACGGCGGAAGAAAAGGCGATCCTGCTGGTCGCCCTCGCGCGTCGCATCGGATTGCCGGCGCGGACCGTGGGCGGACTCCTTCTCTCCCCCCGGGGGCCGCGCACCCACACCTGGGTGGAGCTCTTCATCGGCGACTGGGTGCCTATGGATCCGGGCCAGGCCGGCGCCGTCGCCTCCCCTTCGCATATTCGGCTGGTCACCGGCGCCACGGGCCGGTGGATCGACCTGTTCCCCCTGGCCGCGGGCCTGGTCGCCACCGGCCGCGCCCCGATCGAGATCCAATGATCCGCCTCACCGACCTCACCAAACGTTACGGCACATTCACCGCCGTCGACGGGATCGCCCTGCATGTCCCCAAAGGGCAACTCTTCGGCTTCCTCGGACCCAATGGCGCCGGCAAGACGACCACCCTCCGGATGATCGCCGGGATCCTCCAGCCGACCCACGGCACGGTGGAAGTGGCGGGCCACGATATCCAGAAGGATCCCCAGGCCGCCAAGGTGCGCTTGGGGTTCATCCCTGACCGGCCCTACGTCTACGAGAAGCTCACCGGGGCGGAATTCCTCCGGTTCGTAGCCGGCCTCTTCGGCCAGGGGGGCGCAGGGGTCGAGGGGCGGATGGACGAACTCCTCGCGCTCTTCGAGCTTACCGACTGGAAGGATCAGCTGGTGGAGAAGTACAGCCACGGGATGCGGCAGAAGCTCATCATCTCGAGCGCGCTGGTACATCGTCCCGATGTCATCGTGGTGGACGAACCGATGGTGGGGCTCGATCCCAAGGGGCAGAGCTTCCTCAAGGATCTCTTCCGGCAGTTCTGCGACCGGGGGGGCACGGTGCTGATGAGCACCCACACGCTCGAGATCGCCGAGGCGGTCTGCGACCGCATCGCGATCATCCAGAAGGGGAAGATCATCACGGTCGGGACCATGGCCGAGGTGCGGTCCCAGACCGAGAGCCACGGACAATCGCTGGAGCAGCTCTTCCTCAAGCTCACCGGCGGGGCGGAGCTCCGGTCGCTGGACGGGGTCTTCGGTGACTGAGGCCGGCATCCTGCGCGTGATCGAACCGAAATGGCGGACCGCGCTGTCGCGGCTCCGCCAGGAGCGCGACGGCATCGGCGGGAAGCTCGTGCTCCTGCTCGTCGTAGGAGGCGGGTTCTGGGGCGGGACGTACATCCTGATGGAGCGGGTGCTCCGCTACCTCAAGGCGACGCCCGAGGTCGGGCCGCTCATCGCCAGCAAGATCCTGGGCGTGGCGCTGCTGGCGTTCGTGTCGCTGCTGCTGCTGTCGAACCTGATCACCGCGCTCTCGTCGTTCTTCCTGGCGCGCGACCTCGACCTCCTGCTCTCCGCTCCGGTCGACTGGTTCAAGTTCTACGTCGCCAAGCTGGGGGAGAACCTCCTCCATTCGAGCTGGATGGTCGTGGTGATGGCGGTGCCGGTCTTCGCTGCGTACGGCGCGGTGTTCGACGGTGGCCTGTTCTTTCCGTTCGTCGCGGCGGCAGCACTCTTCCCGCTGCTGGTGGTCCCCGCGGCGATCGGCGCGGCGACGACGACCATCCTCGTCAACGTATTCCCCGCGCGACGGATCCGCGACCTGCTGACCATCGTGGCGGTCCTGGCGGCCGCGGCGTTCGTCCTGGCCCTCCGGCTCGCGCGGCCGGAACAGCTCGCGCGGCCCGAAGGGTTCCGCAACCTCGTCGACTTCCTGACCCTGCTGCAGGCGCCCACCAGCCCCTTCCTGCCGAGCCAATGGGCGGCCGACGTCGTGATGAACTGGCTCGGGCGAGTGGCCGACCCCCTCCCCCTCCTGCTCCTCTGGACCACCGCCCCGGCGGTCGTGGTGCTCGGCGCCCTGGTACACCGTCGGCTGTATATCCCGGGGCACACCCGGTCCCAGGAGGGGGGCGATGTCCGGGGGGCGGAACGCAAGCAGGGACGGTGGCTCACCTTCCTCCTCGCGCCGCTCCGTCCGTCCCAGCGGGAGCTGTTGCTGAAGGACCTCCGGGTCTTTTTCCGCGATTCGACCCAGTGGGGCCAGCTCATCCTCATCGCCGTCCTTCTGGTGGTGTATCTGTTCAATATCTCCGCCCTCCCGCTCAACACCGGGGAGCGGCTGCCCCTCTACGTCACGGTGATGGTGATCTTCCTCAACCTGGGGCTCACCGGGTTCGTGCTCGCCTCCATCGCGGTGCGCTTCATCTTCCCCGCGGTGTCGCTGGAGGGACGGCAGCTCTGGCTCCTGCGGTCGAGCCCGCTCGACCTCCGGGGACTCATCTGGAGCAAGTACTGGACGGGAACGGGACCGTTGCTGGTGCTCGCGGTGATCCTCATCGTGCTGACCAGCACCAGCCTCAAGGCGCCACCCGCGGTGCTGGCCCTGAGCATCTGCACCATCATCTCCCTGACCCTGGCCCTGGGCGCGATCGCCCTGGGGTACGGCGCGGTGTATCCCCAGTTCGAGACCGAGAACGTGGCGCAGATCCCGACCAGCTTCGGTGGACTCGTCTGCATGATGACCATCGTCGGGCTCCTCGGTCTCATCATCGCGATCGAAGCGGGGCCGGTGGCCGACTACATCCGCCTCCAACAGGCCGGCCAGCGGGGTGGGACCGCCGCTCTCTTCGTGGGCGTGGCGGTCGTCATGGCCGTGTGCGCGATCGCGACCGTGGTGCCGCTGCGCGTCGCGATGCGGAAGCTCGAAGCGATGGATTTCGAGGGGTAGCACCATGCCACTTGCCAGACCCCGCGTCGTCGGCAACATTGACGGCGTGATTTCCATCCTTACTTCTGGAGGATCGATGCATTCGTCCGTCCGCAGTGCCCTCGTCGTCCTGCTGCTCGGTGCGGTCGCCGCCCCACTCGCGGCCCAGGATATCCGTCCGATCTCGCGGGGGCCCGAGCGTGCGGGCTTCTGGTGGGGCTTCGGCCTTGGCGCCGCCTCGACCAAGGTCGAATGCGACGGCTGCGTGACGATCGACAAGGAGACGTTCCCGACCCTTGATCTTCGGTTCGGCGGCACCCTTTCGCCTCGCCTCCGCCTGGGAGTCGAGGTGACCGGAGGGGCCAAGAAGGACGCCTTCTGGCAGGACCCGGCCATCACTGAGAACGTCGGGAACGTGAACGTTTCGGCCTACTTCTATCCCAGCGCCTCGGGGAACTTCTGGCTGCAGGGCGGTCTTGCCGGCGTGGTGTACTCCGCCAAGGACAACAACAACAAGCTTGACGCCGTCGCTTCGGGGCTGATCCTCGGACTCGGCTATGACCTCCGCTTCGGCCGGAACGGCTCGATCACACCGAGTCTGCGATTCGTCGGCGGCGGGAAGAGCGATCTGAAAGACCAGAACAATGCAGTGGTGCTTTCTGGCTGGAAGACCTCCTACGCCCAGGTCGGCGTGGCGGTGATGTTCCACTAGCATCGCGACCCTGTCGTCGGTTCTGAGAGGGAGGCCTTCGGGCCTCCCTCTCTCGTTTTTAGGTACCGCCGCACTCTCCGGCGCCGGACCGCGCTCGCAGGGTGACGGAGGATCGGACCGGCAAGCGCATCGTAGCCTCGCACGTCAACCAAGGAGGCTTCATGCGTGCGATCCAGTGGTGGTTCATCGCAGGTCTGGCGGTCACGGCGGCCTGCACCGATCAGCGGGACCCTTCGTCCCTCGCTGACGAAAGTCAGGTCCAGCCGGTGCCCCGTGACGAGCACGGCGACCGGCGTTCGGCCCAGGAACGCCTGGCTCGGCGGGTGGCCAAGGCGATGCGTTCTCCCGAATTCCGCGCCTGGGTGCGGAGCTCGCTCGACGGCTCCCAGTTCCGGGAACACAAACTCCCCTTCGCCCGGACGCTGGGGCAGAAAGGGGGACGCGGTGTGCGCGCCCTCGCCGAGGCCGACAGCAGCGACGAGGGAACGGTCCAGCGCGATCTCGAAGCCGCCGATGGGCTCGAGTTCTACTTCCCCGTGCCGGCCCACCGCGCGGCGTGGACCGGGGGCGAGGATATCCTCGTCGCCACCGAGGTGAACGACCACGAAACACCGGTGGCGTTCGACACCCGGGGGCGCCGGATGGTCCTCGATGCCACGACACCCCCCTCTACGCCGGTGCTGGCGGTGGTGCCCCAGGAGACCGATTTCGACGCCCCCCCGGGACCCCAAAGCGCCACCTCCGGCGGGATCTGCCTCGACCCGGTCTCCTGCGACAGCAATCCCCCCCCGCCGACCTACTTCCCGACCGCCCCGCCCCCGGGTCTCTACATGACCTATTTCAATGCGGTGGACGACTTTGAAGGTTGGTTGAAGGGTTCTCCCGAGCTTGAGGTCCATATCCTGGCACCCAAGCTCCCGGGGGACACGGTGACCTACAAGACGATCTGGTGCATCGGCGAGAAGTCTACCGCCAAGGTCTACTGGGACTCCGACAACCTCACGTGGCGAGGCAATCTCCTCATCTACCCCCAGGCGCAATTGAGCGCCTTCCACACCCAGTTCCCGGGGCAGGACTTCTCGGTGCTGGTGCTCGAGGACGACGACGAGGCCTGCACGATCCGGGTCGACCGGGACCTGATCAGCAACTTCCTGAGCGCTGTCAGCCGCTTCTCCCGCGACTACAAGGCGACCAAGGACACCTCGAGCGGCGCCGTCAAATACGTGAAGGCGGCCAGGAGCGGGTACGACCTCTGGACCGCGACGGCCGACTTCTTCCAGACGAACGACGACATCATCGGCGCGGCCATCGCGAACACGGTGACCGGACTGGTCAACAGTGAGGCAGGCTGGGGCCTCTTCGGTGAGAACGCCAACCGCAACGGATGGCTCGGGCTCAAGATGCAGTGAACGACATCCCGGCACCGTCAGGGTGCCGCTCATGACCACCACGCTCGGAGGCCACATGCGTCTGCTGCTTGCCACACTGACATGCTGCGTCCTGGAGACCACGCTTGTCCAGGCCCAGAACAGGGAACTCGGCGCGTGGGTCGCCGAGGTGGGGGTCACGAGTTTTCAGGGAGGAATGAAGGATACGGTCGGACTCATTGCCGGACCCGGCACCGGTGCCGTGATCACGGTACGGAGGCTGATACCGCTCGGGGGGCTCGCCTTGGGACTGGCCGTTTCCTATCAGAAGACGAGTTGGACCGCGCACATTGGCGATTACTTCGCGGGCTTCCGATCGGAATTCACGATGCTCGAACTCGCACCAGAACTCCGCCTGCCGGTCGCGGGGAGCTCGGCGGGCGCTGCCCTCATTGTCCATGCGGGCCCCACCTACCAGGGATGGCTCTTCGACACCAGCTGGCGGGGGCGCTTGGGAGCGACCGCCGGTGCCACCCTCGCCACACCGCTCGGTCAACGCGTCGACCTGCAGATCAGGGGAGAGGCGACCACCCTCTCCTCCTGGGTCAACGACCGGGAGACGAGCGCCGAGATCGGGAAGGAACGGATGAGCCGTTGGCGATGGAGTCTCGGACTCGGCTGGCACCGACCACGCTGAACGCCAGAGCAGAGACGGCGTTGCCCCTCAACGAATATGCAGCGGAGCGAAGCGGATCGTCGACCCCGTCCGGCGCATTCGGCCAGGCGGGGTCGCGACAGCGCGAAACGGCGAAACGCTGCTCCGGCCCAGGATACCCGCGGTGCGTCACGCAAACGAAACAGTATTTGGTGGGTGCCGGGAGGCAGCGTTCCGGCACGGATCAGTGTTTCGCCCTCTCGCGCTCTCGCGATCACCTCCTGGTCTGGCGTGAACGTGGTCCGCGGTCGCAACCAGCAGGGGGTCGCGAAACCGCGAAACAGCGAAACGCTGTTCCGGCCCAGGATACCCGCGGTGCGTCACGCAAACGGAACAGTATGTGGTGGGTGCGGGGAGGCCGCGATCCGGGCGGATCAGTGTTTCGCCCTCTCGCGCTTTCGCGATCGCCTGCTGGTCTGGCTGGCACCGGCCCGGCCACCGCGACCAGCAGGGGGTCGCGACACCGCGAAACAGCGAAACGCTGCTCCGGCCCAGGAGACCCGCGGTGCGTCACGCAATCGAAACAGTGTTTGGTGGGTGCGAGGAGGCGGCGGTCCGGCACGGGACAGAGTTTCGCCCTCTCGCGCGTTCGCGATCACCCGCCTGTCCCTGCAACGATCGATCCACCGAAGTGCGATACTCCCTGGAAACGACGGCCGAAGACGCGGGCCTCACCCGACGACTCGGACGCGACCGAGGCACGACCGAAGCGAGGAGGTCCCTGATGCTGGTCGCGCATCAGGGGCCTCGTCAGGCTTCCAAGAGTTCTTCACACGGCTTTCCGCAGTACCTCATAGCCGAGGAGCGTATGTACTGCGTTCAGCGTTCCGGCCACTCCTCAGCGTGAGATAATATATGGTGCAGATCAAGAGTCGTCCTCAGGCCTTCGCGGGGGCCTTTCTGATGTCCATCGGGCTGGCGGCGTGCGGTTCCGACGGTAGCACCGCACCGACGGGCGGACAGACCTTCGCCTCGGTCCAGGCGACCCTGAACGCCGACTGTTCCACCTGTCACGCCTCCACGTCGGGCCAGATCTTCCGGATCGACCTGGATTCGGCCCAATTGACCAACTCGGGGTTCATCAACCCCTCCGATCCGACCCAGAGCCTGCTCCTGCTGAAGCCCACCAACGTGATGCCCCACGGTGGCGGGGTGGTGGCCTCGTTCACTGCCAGCGACCGGGCCGCGATCGCCGAGTGGATCGCGGCCCAACCGGCCAGCACAGGCGCCTTTCTCAACGCCACAAAGCTGCCGGCCGGAGCATCGCCGCCGGTCGTCGACGGCTTCTTCGACCCCGCCTGGAACCTGGCCACCTCCACCACCTACATGATCGGCGGCGGCTGGGCCGACGCGACCTCGGTGCGGGTGACGGCCCTGTACGATTCAACGTACCTCTACATGCGTGTCAGCTGGGCCGACGACGGGAACAGCGACCGCCGCCAGCCCTGGGTCAAGCAGGCCAACGGGTCGTGGCTGGTCCTCCCCGCCAAGACCCCGCTCCCCACTGTCGGCAACAGCTGGGCGCAGTACATGGGTGGGCACTTCAATGAGGAGGATCCCACCCGGTTCGCCTATGAGGACAAGCTCGCCATCATGTGGAACACATATGGCACGAGCACCGTGGCCGGCTTCGAGACCGGCGGCTGCGCGGTGACCTGCCACGACCCGACGAACAGCGAGGGACCCGGCACCACCTACAACTACACCGACCAGAGCCAGGCCGCCAAGAAATTCACCAACGCTCCGGGCGAGATCGCCGACATGTGGCATTGGAAGCTGGTCCGCAACAACCAGCACTACCGGATGGATGATCAGGCGGTCCGCTACTGGGTCCGGGGAGTCACCGGGGCCGCTGACGGCGGCCGGGGCAGCGATGCGGGCGCCGCCGGCTATGCCTCGAATCCGGCGACCAACGGCGCGCCGACCTATCGCGGACCGACCGCGAACGTGCCGCCCTACTACTTCCTCGCCGCCGAACAGGTCGCGCTCACGCCCACCGAGCTCTCCGGCTTCCCCGTGGGGAAGGAGATCGCGAACATGATCACCTCGGGGCCCACGGGTGTGCGGGCCCAGGTGGAGGCCTTCGGGCGCTACAACTCCGGTGGATGGGTCATGGAGATCCGCCGGAAGCTGGTGACCGGCGACGTCGATGACGTGCAGTTCGACGACCTGACGAGGACGTACACCTTCGGCGTCGCCGTCTTCGACAACGCCCAGATCGAACATTCCTATATGTCGCTCCCGGCCAAATTGGTGTTCCGGCCCTGAAGCACGGAGGACCGGTCCGGTCCGATCCCGCGCCCGCCCGGTGCCCTGCGCACCGGGCGGGCGCTCCGTCATCCCCTCGTTCGACGGTGATCGCGAGGTGGCCGGCCGAGCAAGAGACCCGCCGGCAGGCCGGCGGGTCGAAAAGGGTCGGTCGGACCGCTCAGCGGTGTGGACTTACGCTGTCGCCGGCCGGCCGCACCCTTCGCAGAATTTCGCCCCCGGCGCCATCGCCACACCGCAGCCGGCGCAGGTGTGGCTGCTCAGGAGCCGGCCACAGGTCGAGCAGAAGATCGCGTCGGACTCGGGACGCGGTCCACAGGTCGGGCAGGCTTGTAGCTTGGCCGTCCCGGCCGAGATCACCGTCCCGACCGAGGCCACCGTCCCGGCCGAGACCACCGCGACCGCAGGTGCGTCCTCGCGGATCGCCGCGACCGCTTCGGCGGTGAACTTGTGCTTGAGCAGGGCGTGGTCCGCGTCGGAGAGCTTGCCGGTCGCGAGGTCGAAGTCGATCTCCTTGAGTGCGAGCAGGGCCTGGCCCTTCCGGGTCTCCTCGAGCTCGGGCAGGTCCCACGCCGGCGCTGGCGCTTCGGGCGTCGGTCGGAGGAGCGGCATCAGGATCAAGGAGAGCGCCGCGCCGCCGACCATCAACGCGAGGATCGCTTCGACGACGATCACGACTCGAGCTCCCGGAGTTCACGCTCGACGCGTGCCAGCTCTTCATTCGAGAGCGTTCCTGCTCCCCCAAGGGCGGGGGGACCAGGAGGCCCCACCCTCGCCAGGGCGATCTGTGCCGACCGCTGGCGCAGGGCGAGGACGGCCACGATCACCGCACCGAGGCCGAGCACCACCGAGGCCGGCAGGACGTAGCCGACCAGGTTGAAGCCCTTCGGGATCGGTGCCATGAGCGCCTCCTCACCGTACCGTTGGACCATCGAGTCGAGGACCTGATCGACCGTCATCCCCTGCTCCACCAGGGCCACGACCTCCTTGTGGCGCTCCGGCGAGTAACTGCAGGTGAAGTCGGTGGTGCGGCAGGTGAAGATGTCGAGCGTGCACGGGCAGGGACAGGCCAGCCGATGCTCGGCGGCATTCACCGTGGCGTCGTTGGCGGTCTCCTCGACGATCGCGTCGCGTCGCTCGAGGCTGTTCGGGTCGTAGAGCTGGTCCGGCGCCGGCGGCGTGCCCTGCGCCGGCTGCTGACCCCTGGCGATCGCGGGCAGCGCCAGCGCGCCGAGGCCGAGCGCCACGAGTTGGCGGCGGGAGAGGGGGGCGCTCACGACGGCGTCCCCGTGCCGGCGAGGGAAGCGGCGTAACCGCTCTGGGTCAGGGGGGCGAGGCCCGAGGCCTTGGGTCCGATCCCCGACCCGGGCCACATCGCGATGAGTCCGCCGATCGTCAGGATGCACCCGGCGATCCAGACCCAGCCCACCAGCGGATTGATGGTAAAGCGGTAGTTGGCCGCCTCGGAGTTGCCCACCGAGCTCTCGAACACCACGTACACATCCTCGCGCACCCCGGTCATCAGCCCCACTTCGGTCGAGGGGTTGAACGTGGGGCGGTCGAAGGCGTCGACGTGCTGCCGCTTCTCGCTGACCAGGAGGCCGAGGCGTTTGCCGTCGCGACTCACTTCGAGGCTGGCCGCGGAGACACGGCGATTGAGCGCCGAATACTGGGAGATGCCCAGGTGCGTGAAGCGGTAGGTCCAGCCGTACGGGCTCTGCACTTCCGCCGACTCACCCAGCTTGAGCGAAACCTGGCGATCCACCCGGAACGCGGCGCCGGTGAAGGCGACGAAGTAGGTGAGGATCCCGACGTGGACGATATATCCGCCGTACCGGCGCCGGTTGCGCGCCACGAGGTTGGCGAGCGCGATCCCCCACCCTTCCTGGTACATCCGCATTCGCGCGCGGGTACCGCGGGCGAATTCCTGCACCACCGTCGCGAACACGAACGCGGCGAGGGCCAGGCACATCAGCACCGACAGGTTCCGCATGCCGAAGGCCACGAGCACGCCGAACGAGAGGACGAAGACCGCCCCCGGGATGACGAACTGTCGCCGGATGTTGGCCAGGCTCGACTTGCGCCATGCGATGAGCGGTCCGATGCCGGTGAGCGCGAGGAGCAGCAGGCCGAGGGGACCGTTGACCTTGTTGAAGAAGGGAGGACCGACGGTGATCTTGGTCCCCTGCACCGCTTCGGAGATGATCGGGAAGAGCGTGCCCCAGAGCACCGAGAAGGCGATACCGACCAGGAGCAGGTTGTTGAACAGGAATGCCGACTCCCGGCTGACCGTCGATTCGAGCTCCGCCTCGGGCTCGAGATCGGGCCAGCGGGTGTACAGCAGCGTGAATGCCCAGACCCCCGCCACGATCAGGAACCCGAGGAACCACCATCCCACCGGCGACTGGGTGAAGCTGTGCACGCTGGCGATGACACCCGAGCGAGTGAGGAAGGTACCGAAGATGGTGAGCAGGAAGGTGATCACCACCAGGGTGAGGTTCCACCGCTTGAGCATCCCCCGTTTCTCCTGGATCATGACGGAGTGGAGGAACGCGGTCATCGTGAGCCACGGCAGGATGCTGGCGTTCTCGACCGGATCCCAGGCCCAGTAGCCGCCCCACCCCAGCTCGACGTAGGCCCACCACATCCCGAGCGTGACGCCGACCGAGAGGAAGAGCCACGACAGCAGGGTCCATTTGCGGATGGCGTGGATCCACCCGGTGTCGAGCCGGCGGGAGAGCAGCGCCGCCATGGCGAAGGCGAAGGGGATCGTGGCGCTGATGTACCCGAAATACAACATCGGCGGATGGATGATCATCGCCGGATGCTGGAGCTGGGGATTGAGGCCGTTGCCGTCGTCCGGCGTGAAGGGGAGCCGCTCGAACGGGTTGGCCGAGACGATCATGACCATCACGAAGAAGAGCAGCGCGGCGTTGGTGATGCCGGCGACCCAGGGGAGCAGGTCCGCGTGGCGGCGGGCGGTCAGCCACTGCGCCAGCGCTGCGAACAGCGAGAGCACGAGGGCCCAGAGGAGGAGCGAGCCCTTCTGGCCGGCCCAGAACGCGGAGATGAGGAAGTACGGCGGGAGGTTCCGCGAGGTGTAGGCCGAGACGTACTGCACGTTGAAATCGTGCGCGGCCAGCACCTGCCACAGGCAAAAGGCGGCCGTGAGCAACAGACCCAGGCAGGCGTAGACGCTCCCGGTCAGGGAGCGGCGCAGGTCGGGGTGCGTCTGCCATTGGCCGGAGAACCCCACCGCCGCTCCCCAGAGCGCGATCAAGGCGGTGGCCCAGAGTGCAAAATTGCCGAGGAGCGTCATCTCAGCTCGCCGATGGCTGCGGCACGGCCTCGTAGCGTGAGCCGCACTTGGCGAGCACATCGGTCGCGTGGAGCACGCCGTCGCGCTGGAGCCGCCCTTCGACGACGACCTCGATGTCGTTGGCGTCGGTGAAGGTGTCCGGCACGGTCCCGCGGTAAGTCACCGGGTATTCCGTCGTGCCGTCGCTGATCCGGAAATCAATCTGGCGATGGTCGGCGCTCCGGACGATCGT
This sequence comes from Gemmatimonadales bacterium, assembly GCA_039917855.1. GTDB lineage: Bacteria > Gemmatimonadota > Gemmatimonadetes > Gemmatimonadales > GWC2-71-9 > CAMLHU01. Next base: position 21,774 of record JBDSIR010000035.1, read on the forward strand.
CCCGGGCACGACCTTGGCCCCCACCTTGATCCCGACGTCGTAGAAGGTCGGGTCGGTGGTGGTCTTGGCCTGCAATTCGGTGGGCGTGAGGAAATAGACGCCGGTCTGCTTGACGCCTTCGATCATCAGGAACGAGACGGCGGCGACGATCACCACGGCCCCGAGCAGGAACTTGTGTCCAGCCTTCATGTGCAGCGACCTCCGAAGCGTGTCTCGAAACTTGCTCGGAGGCCCGACCCGGCACAAGGCCGCTCAGCCCGCCGCTTCCACCTGGCGCTTGAACGAGTCGATGCTGGTGCGGTGTTTCTCGTACTCCGGCCGGGCCTTCCGGATCTCCCCAAGATAGTTCCGGAGGAAGGTCGCCCCGGCCTTCCGGGCCCCGGCGGAGTCTCCGGTGAAGCGGGCCACCGTGCCTCGGATCATGTACCCGAAAAGGTGGCTGGGTGCGGTGCGCACCATTGTGTCGGCCAGGACCCTGGCCCCGTCGATGTCCCCGACGTGGAGCTTGATCACGGCCACATCGTAGCGGGCGTCCATGTCGACGGAATCGAGCATCCTGTAGGCCGATATCGCCATGGGAGCGAAACGTTCGACCGTGGCGTTGTCACCCGAGGACGAGGCCCGCATCACCCGGTCGTACAGCCGGTCGAACTGCTCGCGGGGGGAGAGGTTCGAGATATCGGGAGCCGCGACCGGGGGGGCGCCCGTCTCTGCGGCGGAGGCCCCTTCCGGAGTCGCAGCGGCACCACCGCGCCCTCGGCCGACCAGGAGGCCGAGCCCGAAGACCACCGCGAGGACGAGGCTCCCGCCGGCGTACATCCAGTGGCTCGCGGCGCCCCGCGGGGCGCCCACGGCCCGCCCGCACGAGGAGCAGAATCGGCCGCTGACCGGCGCTCCGCATCCGTCACAAGTAGTAGTCACAATGGGTGATTCCCCTCTAAAGGCAATTTCACGACGTTTTAATCGATCTCCGCTTGCCGCGTCGCGCTCTTCAGGCAATATACCATCCGTAGCCTCACGGAGGAGTTCTCGTGTTCGATCGTCGTACTCGCGCAATCGGCGCGCTGCTCGCAACACTCATCGTCGGTGCCTGCACCGAGACCCAATACATCGAACGTGATCCGGTGAATCCGCCGCCGGATGCGGCCAGCGGATTCCTCGGCTATTACGACGCCTCGACCAAGCTGACCACCTGCGGCAACTGCCACGTGACCCACCAGGCCAAGTGGGAGGGCACTGCGCACTCCTCGGCGTGGGCGGCGCTGCCGGTGAACGCTCCTGCGTACTGCGCCGGGTGCCATACGGTCAACGAGAACGGCAATAGCGTCGACTCCGCGGCCGGGTATAACAAGGTCCAGAGCGTGGCGTACCACGATGTCCAGTGCGAGAGCTGCCACGGCCCCGGATTCGCCCACGCCACCACACCGGACGCGGGCGTCCCGCCGCTGGCGCACATCGGCCCGCTGGTCGCCGGGGCCTCCTGCGCCTCGTGCCACTCGGGGAGCCACACCCCGTTCGCCGAACAGTGGGCCGCCTCCGGCCACAACGACTCGGCCGGGATGGCCTATCCGGCCGGGCGGGCGGAGTGCCGGAGCTGCCACGAAGGACAGGCGGCGATCCGGAAGTTCAACGGCAACCAGAACACCCGCTACATCGATTCGGTCGGGACCAAGACCATCGTCTGCGTCGTCTGCCACGACCCGCACGGGAGCAACAACGTGGCGCAGCTCCGGGCCCCGATCGATGTCCCGGATCCCACGGTGAACCTCTGCATGCAGTGCCACCTCCGGAACGGCACGCCTACGCCGACCTTCAGCCGTGGCGGACGGAGCGCCCACTCGAGCCAGGGTCCCATCCTCCTTGGCGAAGGCGCCGGCTGGATGCCCCCGGGCTTCTTCTTCGACTCGGCGGGCGCGTATGCGACCCACGGCTCGAGCGCCAACCCGCAGCTCTGCGCCGGGTGCCACGTCAATGCCTTCACGGTGACGGATGCGAACGGGGTCCAGGCGACCTCGACGGGACACCTGTTCTCCGCGAACCCCTGCCTCGACGCCAACGGGGTGCCGACCGCCGACAACACCTGCGCCTACACCTCGACGGCGCGGAACTGGTCGGCCTGCGTAACCTGCCACACCGGTGGCGCGTCGGTGGTGGCCAACCTGTTCAATACCAAGCGGACCACGGTCCGCAACCTGATCCGGCAGCTCTGGTACGACGTGGACGGCGACAAGGTGCTCGACGCCTTCCCGGCCGACAGCGGCTACCTGCCCAGGGTCTACGCCAACACTCCGGCCGAGTTCAACAACACCAACGCACTGACCACGGCCGAAGGGGCGCTGTTCAACACGATGATGCTGGCCGAGAAGGCCCAGTACGCCAACGCGGACGGCTCGTACGGGGTCCACAACCCGTTCTTCTACGATGCCCTGCTCAGTGCCAGCATCTCGGCGGTCCAAGCCACCTACGGCCTGGCCCCGCCGCCGCCCGAGATCCAGGCGATCATGGATCAGGCGCTGGCACGGCCCGCCGTACGGTACACGCCTCCGGCCAGGGCAGTACGGGTGGCAGCTCGCCGGTAACGGTGCATACGCTCCTCCTGGCACTGCAGACCGCCGTCCCCTCCGGGGCGGCGGTCTCAGCGTCTCCACAAGTCGTCCATGACGCGCTCGACTCGGTGGTGGTGCATTCGCCCATCCCGGACCCCCTCATCCCGTTCATCCAGTTCGTGTTCCAGCAGCCCGGGTGGGTCCTGGGACTCGAGATCATCCTCGCGGGCGCCGCCGGGGCGGCCGCCTTCTGGTACATGTGGACCCGTCGGATCTGGATGTTCGGCTGGTTCCGCGGTGCACCGCGCGGCGCCCAGGCGATGTTCGTGGGGGCGAACCTGGCGATCGTGCTGGTCGCCGTTGGAGCGGCGGGGTACGGCTACAACTACACGATGCACGACAACGACTTCTGCAAGGGATGCCACATCTTCGTTCCGAGCGGACAGGCGTGGGTGCGCCCCGACACCGGCAATTACCTGCTGGTGAATGCGCTGGAAGGGAAGCACGATACACTCTCGTGCCATTCCTGCCATCCCTTCGAGATCGGCGCGCAGACCAAGGAGATCCTGCTCTGGATCGCCGACCGGCCGGAGGACGTGCCACCGCACGGCCGAGTGCCGCAGGCGGTCTGCGAGCGCTGCCACGTGCAGGGCGAAGCGAAGGAGACCTGGCAGGCGATCGCAGCCACCGCCGGCCACTCGGTGCACCTGGCACAGGACACGACCGAGGTCGGCGGGCGGGTCCAGTGCCTCACCTGCCACGCCCGCAGCGCCCATCGGTTCGTGCCACAGGACAGCACCTGCGCGATGAGCGGCTGCCACATCACCAACGACATCCGGTTGGGCCGGATGGCGGCCCAGACCAACATGCACTGCACCCTGTGCCACCAATTCACGGCGGAGCACACGGTGGAGGTCTCGGCCGACTCGGCCAAGACGTTGATGATCCCCGGCAGCAAGGAGTGTCTCGCCTGCCACGGGATGGCGCAGCTCACCGCCGCGTTCGACTTCTCGAAGGACCCCCACGACGCCAAGTGCGGGACCTGTCACAATCCGCACAACCAGACGAGGCCCCGCGACGCCGACTCGACCTGCGCCTCCTGCCACACCGACTGGCGCGACACGCCGTTCCACGTCGGCGCGATCCATCAGGGCGCGGTACGGCCGAGCGCCTGCACCCAATGCCATGAACCGCACGCGGCGCGGGTGGACGCGAGCGATTGCACCGGCTGCCACGAAGCGATGAAGAAGAGCCAGGGGGGGCGTCCCGGACTCCTCCCACCCCTTCCCTTCGACACCACGGCGGCCCTCCGCACCAGCGCACTCCCCCCGCCGCCGCAGGAACCCCGCGGCAAAGGGGACGCCCCCGTGGTGGACGATCCCCCCCCGTGGCCGGCGGACACCTTCGCCCACGCCCGCCACGAACGCCTCGCCTGCATCGCCTGCCACGACCCCCGCTCCACCAAGAAACTCACCTTCGAGCCGGGCCGCGGATGCCAGATCTGCCATCATCAATCCCCTGAACGGAATAGCTGCGCCACCTGCCACGCACCGGGCGAACTCGTCGCGACGGCTCCTGTCACGGTCACTGTCGCCACCGTCGGGACCACACCTCTGGCGCGTCCGGTCGCGTTCGCCCACTCGACCCACTCGGCGCGCAACTGCCTTGAGTGCCATCGCACCCCCGTGACGCTCGCGCCCGTGGCCGAGGTGACAGGGTGCGTGGCGTGTCACGACCGCCATGTGGACGCGGGCGTGTCGTGTGCCGCGTGTCACGCGGCCGCGGCACCGTTCCCGGCCCACACACCGCCCGCGGACGCCCATCGCGCCTGTGCCGCCTGCCACAGTGCCGCCATCGTGGCCACCCTCGCCCCCACCCGGGTGCTCTGCCTGACCTGCCACACTCCTCAGCGCGACCATAAGCCTGACGCGGAGTGCACCACCTGTCATCTGCAGGCCGACCCGGCGCAGTACCGGTCCCGGCTCATCGCGGGAGCGAGCCCGTGAGGACCCGGCTCTCCTGCTGCATGCTGATGGCCTGCGCCCTCTTCACCTCCCCGGTCGAGGCGCAGGGCTGGCGGGTCCTCGTCGATGCGCGCGCCCAGGCCACGAGCTATCGTGGCTGGCGGGTGGACAGCATCGCCGCCGCCGACACGGTGACAGGGTCGACCGGGGGACCCGAGACCCCGGATGGGTACGTGGCCAACTGCGACGGCGGGCCGATCTGCCGATTTTGGCGGCCCGGTGCCGAGTCACGCGGAGTGCCCGCCGTGACGACCATCGACGCCACGGCGTGGGGGCTCGGGCTCACCGGCCTCTCGCTGCACACGCGAGGTCGCGTTGGCGTGGACCTCGGACGAGACAAACCGTGGTACGGGCCCGATCGAACGCTCGAACTGGTGGAGGGGTACGCCGACCTCGAACGGAAACGCTATCAACTCCGGGCCGGCCGACAGCTGGTCACGGGCCGGCTCGGCTGGTGGGGGATCGATGGCGGTCGCGGCTGGATCAGAAGTCCGACGCGGGGCCTCGAGGCATCAGTCTATGGAGGGTGGGGGCTCGCGCGCTCCGCCAACCTCACCGCGACGAGCGACGCGCTCAACCCGTTGGGAGACTTCCAGACCGCCCGGCGGCAGTGGGCCATCGGCGCCACCGGCCAGTGGAGCACCACGCGCGGGTCGCTGCAGGCCCAATACCATCGGGAAACGAGTGGCGCCGACGGCGGCGTGACGATCGAGCGCGGGGCGCTGAGTGCCGAAGGGCTCCTCTCGCGCACCGTGGGCCTGTCGGGAGGGGCGACCTATGACCTCACGAGCGGGCTCTGGGGCAGCTGGGACCTCGGTGGCCGCGCGACGCTGGGACGCTGGCACGCGACCGCGCGGATGCGGCAATACCGCCCCCTCTTCGACCTCTGGAGCGTGTGGCAGGTGTTCAGCCCGGTGGCGTATCACGCCGTCGACGGCAGCATCGCCGTGCGCCTGCACCCCGCTATCGCCCTGCGAGCGACCGGAGAACGGTACTGGTTCGACCCCACCGAGACATCGACCCCGCTCGTGAGCGTGGTGAATACCGGTTGGCGGATGAGCGTCGGAGCGACCTGGTCGGCCACACCCACCCTCACGCTCGACGGCGAGATCCGGCGGGAGTTCGGTGTCGGCGCCTACGCCAATTCGGCGCAGGGCACTCTTACCTGGACCCCCCGACCCCGCTGGCTGCTGCGGGCCAACGCCGGGCATCTTGAACGGCCGCTCGAGTATCGCTACGACGTGGCGACGCTGAACTGGCTCGGCGCCGGTGCCGACTGGCGCGCCGATGACCGCCTCACCCTGGGCCTCGGCGTCGATCGGTGGGATGAAACGCGCGCGCGCCCTGACGCGGCGGCCTTCGCGTGGGACCAGCTTCGCCTTTCGGCCCGGATCACCTGGCTCCTCGTCTCCGACGCCGATCATCTCCCGCTTCCCCCGGGTCGGCCCCGGCGCGGCCGATGACGCGGTCGCTCCTCTCCCTGGTGTTCGTGCTCACCGCTTCGGGGGTGGGGACGCTGGTGGCGCGCCGGGGTCCCGATCGGTTCGACCACTCCACGCACGCGACGCTGTTCCCATCGTGTGTGTCGTGTCACGCGGGCGCAGTGGACGCCGGCGCGGCGCTCCTGCCCAGCGCCGACGTGGCGTGCGCGAGCTGTCACGACGGAAAGGGGCAACGCCTGGTGACCTGGTCACCGCGCGAAGGACCCCGCGCGTCCAATCTCAAGTTCGACCACGCGGCCCATCCGAAGGGCGGCACCTGCCTGGCCTGCCACGCCGATCCGGGCTCCCGCTGGATGCAGGTCCGCGCGGCGACGCCACAAGGGTGTTTCGCCTGCCACGGCCTCCCCGCGGAGCACCTCGCCCAGCCCGACTCCACCTGCGCCACTTGTCACCGTCCCTTGTCGGAAGCGCCGGCGGCACTCACTTCGGCACAAGTCGCCCGCTTCCCTGCCCCGCCATCCCACGCCGTTGCCGGGTTCGGAGCGGATGGTGGCCACGCCGCCGCTGCCCGCGCCGGCGACCGCAGTTGTTCGACCTGTCACGCGCGCGACTTCTGCGCCGAATGCCACCTGGACGGCGCCATCCTCCCCTCGATCTCGGCGTTGGGCCCCGACCGACGGTCACTGGCCCTCTCCGTGAACCTGCGCGGCCCTGCCTCGCATCGACGCACCGATTTCGAGCGCGCGCACGGCGGACAGGCGCGGGCCTCGATCCAGGTGTGCGCCACCTGCCACACCCAGCCGAGCTGCAGCGCTTGCCACGCCACCACGCCGCGAGCGGCGCTGACGCTGGCGACCCATGATCCGCGACCGGGGCGCGATGGCGCCGTCATCCGCACGCCGCCTCCGTCGCATCGTGAGGCGAGTTGGGCGTCAGGCCACGGCCCCCCCGCCGCGGCCCGCCCGCAGAGCTGCGCGGCGTGTCACGCGCGGAGCGACTGTCTCGACTGCCACCGCCCCGGCCCGGCCGGCGGTGCGAATGGGTACCACCCGACCGGATTCCTGGTGAGCCACCCGGCCCAGGCGTATGGACGCCAGAGCTCCTGCGCGGATTGCCACAACACCCAGGCGTTCTGTCAGGATTGCCACCGCCAGTCGGGGGTGGTGGCATCGGCCAGGTTGTTGGGAGGCTTCCACGATTCGAAGCAGGCGTTCGTGCTGGGCCACGGGCAGGCGGCACGGCAGAGTCTGGAGAGCTGCGTTTCCTGTCACGCCGAACGGGATTGCCTCGCCTGTCATTCCGCCACCCGGGGGCGGGGCTTCAATCCGCACGGCCCGGGGTTCAACGCGGACCGACTCAAGCGCAAGAACCCGGGGCTGTGCGTGGCCTGTCACGCGACGACCCCTTGAGGGTGTGAGGGTGCCGCGCTCCATGAACCTCGCGCGAAAACACGAAAGCGCGAAGATACGCGAAATAGATTGATGGGGGCGCACGACCGAGATCTCGGCCGGACACCCCCATCAGGTCATTTCGCGAACCTTCGCGTCTTAGCGTTTTCGCGCGAGGTTCACGGAACCCTGTTTCCCTGCGCCCTCGCCAACGGCGCCTCGATCGCGCGCTGCCACGCCGCCCGCTGCGGCACCTGCCACAATCCGCACGACCAGATCCGCCCCCCGCGACGCGGCGTGTCACGCGGCGATCCCCTGAGCCGGTGGCCGGCTGGGGGAAACTCCCTCCGGGCATCTTATCGGTGTCTTCATAGATCTTTCACCGTGAGGGGGTGACATTGATTCCATCTTCATACTGGGCATGGGCACATGGTACCCCCTTCAGCCTCGAACACTTCCCGGCATAGATCCGCCGCCGTGACGTTCTTCCTCGTCGTCCTCCTCCCGTCACTCCTCCTGGCGCAGGGCATGCCTGGCCCGCGGAGTCCCGGAGGCCCCCTCGCTCCAAGTCTCAGCTCCGAGTTCCAGCGTTCGTCGCTCCCGGCCCACCCGGGTACGACGGGCGACTTGGCGGCGACGACCGATCAGGCGCAGGAGCCTGATGGTAAGGCGCTCTACCGGGAGCACTGCAGGTCGTGTCACGGCGCGAATGGTGTTCCGCCCCAGCGGGCGCGTGACGAGTATGAGCATATCGCGACCTTCGCCGATTCGGTATTCATGGCCCGGCGCTCGGATGACTCCCTCGTGGCCGTGATCCGCCGAGGCACGGGCAAGGACATGAAGTCCTTCCGCGAAAAGATGAGCGCCGAGGAGATGCGCGCGGTGGCGCAGTACATCCGGGCCTTCGCCCGGCGGCGGACGCCATGAACCGGACCGAGTGCGGCCATGGCGGCTGACCGACGGACGTTCCTCAAGCTCCTCTCGGCCGCCGGAGGGGTGGCGGCGGCAGCGCTCACGGTGATCCCCGCGCTCCGGGCATTTGCCTCGCCCCTGGCGTCGCGCCCCGGTCCAGAGAACTGGATCCGACTCGGTGAGGCGTCCGAGTTCGACTTGGACGTGCCGGTCAACGTGAACTTCGTGCAGACCGTCCAGGATGCCTGGGTGGAGAATCGGGTGCTCCACAACGTCTGGGTCTACACCGAGGACGGGGAGAACTTCATCGTCTACAACGGCCGCTGCCCCCACCTCGGCTGCGGTTTCAGCTTCGACGAGACCGCGAAGGAATTCCGCTGCCCTTGCCATCGGGGTCGGTTCGATGCCAAGACCGGGGCGGTGTTGGCGGGGCCTCCCCCGCGCGGGCTCGATCTCCTCGAGACCAGGATCGAGAAGGGCATCCTCCACGCCTCGTACCGGGATTTCCGGGCCGGCGTACCTGACAAGATCGCGCTCGGGTGAGACACTCATGAAAAGCCTGTTCGGGTGGCTCGACGAGCGCCTCGATGTGAAGGGGCTGCGTCGCGCCCTGCTCGACCGGGAGGTCCCCGACCCCCTCACCTGGTGGCATACCCTCGGCAGTGCCACCCTCGGCGTGTTCCTAGTCCAGGCCATCAGCGGGATGGTGCTGGCGACCTATTACTCCCCGTCCCCCGATCACGCCTACGCCAGCATCGGCTACATCGACGGCGTGGTGACCGGCGGTGCCCTCCTCCGGGGGATGCACAACTGGGGGGCCAGCGCCATGGTGGTGCTGGTCCTCGCCCACATGATCCGCGTCTTCTCCCTGGGGGCATACAAGTACCCCCGGGAGGTCAACTGGTTGGTCGGCCTTGTACTCCTCTTCGCCGTCCTCGGCTTCAGCTTCACCGGGTACCTTCTCCCCTGGGACCAGAAGGCCTATTGGGCCACCCAGGTCGGCACCGGGATCGCGGGGACCACGCCGCTCATCGGCGCAGAGCTGGTGTCGCTGCTGCGCGGCGGTGTCGAACTCGGCGCGGCGACGCTCACCCGGTTCTACGCCTTCCACGTCCTCTGGCTCCCCGCCATCCTGGTCGCGTGCCTCCTCCCCCACCTCGGCATGGTGATCCGGCAGGGGATCGCGCCCAGGCCCAAGGCGCTCGAGGATGGGGCCCCGCCCCGCACCACCGACCCGTCCTACCCCGCGTACTACGCTCCCGCGTACGCGGCCACGAAGCAACGGGGGGCCCGATTCTGGCCCGACGTCATCGCAAAGGATGTCCTGATCGTCCTGCTGACGATCGGGGTCATCGTCCTCCTCGCCACCCTGGCCCCCCCGCATCTCGACGGCCCCGCCGACCCCACGGACCTTTCCTACATCCCGAGGCCGGAGTGGTACTTCCTCCCGCTCTATCAGCTCCTGGCGCTGGTCCCCGGCTCAATGGAGACGGTAGTGGCGGTCGGCGTCCCCACGGCACTGTTGCTGCTGCTGATCGCCCTCCCGTTCGTGGATACCGGCAGCAAGCGCAACCTGAGGCACCGGCCCTGGTCGATGGCCGGGTTCGTCGTGATCCTGGGGTCATCGGTCCTCCTCATGGACGCCGCGATCCGTGCGCGCGCCCCCGTCTCGGTGGCGGAGGGGGGGCGGCACCTGTCGAGCACCGAGATGGCGGGCCGTGCCCTGTTCCAGACACAGCAGTGCGGATCGTGCCACAAGGTCGCGGGGGTCGGGACCAGCGAGCAGGGTCCTGACCTGACCGAGGTGGGACTGCACCACTCGTCAGCGTGGATGCACAGCTACATCGAGAACCCCAAGCGCTTCCACCCCGACTCCGAGATGCCCGCCTTCGGGTATCCCAAGCTGTCGCATCAGGAGATCGAGGAACTGGCCCAGTATCTCGCTTCCCTTCGGGGCCACGCTCCTGCCGGAGTGCCGCCGCAATTCCACGACACCTTCCCATGACCTTCTTCCCCGTCCACCCCGCTCCATCCCAGAGAGGCCGTATGCGATTCTCCAGCGCCGTGGCCCTGGCGGTCATTGCCGCCTTCGCCACACCCTCAGAGGCCCACGCGATCCCGGCGTGGGCACGCAAGTACAACATGAATTGCTCGGGGTGTCACTACCCGGCGCCTCCCCGGCTCAACGCCGCCGGCATCCGCTTCCGGTGGGCGGGGTATCGGATGCCCGAGGAGATCGGCGAGGCCGTCACAGTGACCCAGATCTCGAACTACATCTCCGCCCGGGGACAGGTCGCCTTCAACTATCAGAAGGAGACGGGGCAGTCGGCAGAGACCGCGTTCGACGCCGAGGAGGCGACTCTCTTCTATGGTGGGCCGTTCGGGAAGAACTTCACCGGCTGGTTCGAGTTCGAACGCGAGGAGGGCGGTGAGTTCGGTCTGGCGTCCCAGGTCGGTGGCGTCTGGGGTGGGGAGCACTCCTATCGCGGATTCAAGGTCGGCATGGGCCATTGGCTCGCGAGCGTGGGGATCGCCGGCTTCGACCGGATGGTGGGCTTCTCCGCGCCCCTCCCCCTCGAAGGTCCGGTCACCGGCGGGGTGCCGTTCCAGTTCTCCGGTGATCGCTCGGGAGCCGAGGTCTTCTGGGCCACCGAGCACAATCGGATCTCCGCACTGGTCCTCGACCCCATCCCCGGGGCCTTGGGCGAAATGGCCACACGCAAGGACTTCGCCGTCACCGACCAGCTGATCCTCGACAAGCGCGGGGGCGGCATCATGTTCGCCGGTTACTTCGGCTCGCAGCTGGGGGTCGACCCATCGGCGCCGACGGTCCGCTCGAGCTATTGGCGGGTCGCGGTCAGCGCGAGCCGGATCTTTGGGAACGTCGAAGTCCTGGGCGGCGCAGTCCTGGCGCGCGACAGCGACCTCCCGGTCGGCGGGACCTCCCCATTCGCCTCCGACCAGATGAAGGGGTCGGGCTACTGGGCCTCCGGACAATACTTCGTCCCGAGCTCCAAGATGACCTTCTTCGGCCGCTACGAGTTCGTGGACCCGAACGCCGATGTCAGCGCGGACGGCATGCGGCGCTACGTCCTGGGCAGCGTCCTCCCGCTCACGTTGCCGGAGTACCTGCACGCGACGGTGGAATACACCCTGTTGAAGCCCCAGGCATCCGGGGCGCCGAGTACCAACGGCCTCGCAGCCGGGCTCTGGATGGCCTTCTAGTCGACCGCATGGGAGTCGGTGGTCGGCGGCTGCCGACCATCGACTACCGTCCCTGTCGTGCCCAGTGCAACAAGGCTCTGTGAACCTCGCGCGAAAACGCTAAGACGCGAAGGTTCGCGAAACAAGAACTTGATGGGGGTGCACAGCCGAGATCTCGGTCGTGCGCCCCCATCAATTCGTGGCCCTCCCCGTTTGTCTAGGAACCAACTGTCTCCCAGATGGGGAGGGCTACGAGCACCGCTAACTCCGGATGGCGTGAAGAAATCGAACAGCGGTCAGTGGTGGGCCGTTGGGCGCCTGCAACACAGCTGTCATCCCGAGCCTTGTCCTGAGTGCGGCGAAGGGAAGTATCTCCGGCTTGTGGTCTTGGGATCTTCCGTCCCCGTCATCGAACCCTTCCGCGCAGCGGCGGAACGACCCCGGCCCGGTGTCATCCTGAGGGGCCTTCAGGCCCAGAAGGATCTCCGGCCCGTGATGTTGGGATGCACTGTCCGTGCAGTGACACCAAACTCCCAGACGCGAACACGGGCGACGGCTCGCCTTGTGCCCAGCCGCGGATAGGATCTCAGCCAATTCTTCGTTGGACTCCGCTACGTCGTCGGCGCCGCGTGCCAAGTTCCGCTCGGAGGCACAGAGGATCCCGGCAATGCCGCCCGGAGATCCTTCGGGAGCTGAAGCTCCCTCAGGATGACTGGCTGCATAGAACGTGAAGGCGCTACGCGGGCGGCTTCCCAGCCCTTGAAGGTGTGAGGGCGCCGGGCTCCGTGAACCTCGCGCGAAAACACGAAAGCGCGAAGATACGCGAAATCGATTGATGGGGGTGCATCGTCGGGATCTCGGTCGTGCACCCCCATCAAGTTCTTGTTTCGCGAACCTTCGCGGCTTAGCGTTTTCGCGCGAGGTTCACGGAGCCTTGTGCCTCTGCGCCCAGTTCAACGTCGCCCCGATCGCCCGCTGCCAGGCGCCCCGGTGCCGTTCACGCTCGGCACCATTCCACCTCGGCGTGAATCGAGTGTAGTGCCTCCCCTGCTGGAACTCCCCCACCGAATGCCACACCCCCAACGCAAGTCCCGCCAACCCCGCCGCACCCAGAGCGGTGGTCTCGACCACGTCGGGGCGCTCGACCGCGGTGCCGAGCACGTCGGCCTGGAACTGCATCAGCCAGTCATTGGCCGCGGCACCGCCATCGACCCGCAGGATCTCGAGCGGCCGGCCCGCATCCGCCGTGATCCCGCCGATCAGATCGGCACTCGAGTGCGCCATCGCTTCAAGGGCGGCGCGGACCAGATGCGCCTTGGTACTTCCGCGCGTGAGACCGACGATGGTGCCTCGGGCCTCCGGCTCCCAGTACGGAGAGCCAAGCCCGGCGAAGGCGGGCACGAATGTCACTCCACCGGTGTCGGGGACGCTCCGGGCCAGGCCCTCCGACTCTCCCGCCTGCGCGATGATCCCGAGTCCGTCGCGCAGCCATTGGATGGCCGCGCCCGCGATGAACACCGAGCCCTCCAACGCATAGGCGGGTTTGCCATCCGCGCCGACCGCGGCGGTCGAGAGGAAGCCGTGTGCCGAGCGCACCCGCGCGTTGCCGGTGAAAGCGAGGAGGAAGGCACCGGTGCCGTAGGTGTTCTTCGCCGCCCCCGACACCGTGCACCCCTGCCCGAAGAGCGCCGCCTGCTGATCCCCCGCGAGCCCGGCGATCGGCAGCGCCCGGCCGAACCACTCTGCGGCACTCTCGCCGACCACACCGCTCGAGGGGACGATCGTCGGCAGCACCTCGCGCGGGATGCTGAAGAGCGCCAGCAACTCGTCGTCCCATTCCCGGCGCTCCAGATGATAGAGCAGTGTGCGCGAGGCGTTGGTATGATCGGTGACGTGGGAGCGTCCCCCGGTGAGTCGCGCCACGATCCAGGTCTCGACCGTTCCGGCGGCGAGTTCCCCCGCCCCCGCTCGGCGTCGCAGGGCCGGATCGCGCAGCAACCACTCGAGCTTGGTGGCGCTGAAATAGGGATCGGGAACGAGGCCGGTCCGTTCGGCGAGCCACTCAGTGCGCCCCTCATCGCGGAGCCGCCGGCAGCGCTCCGCCGTGCGGCGATCCTGCCAGACGATGGCCCGCGCGACGGGGCGGAGGGAGGCGCGCTCCCAGAGCACCGTGGTCTCGCGCTGGTTGGTGATGCCGATGCCCGCGAGATCTTTGGTCGTGACGGCCGAGTTGCGCAGGGCGTCCCTCCCTGCCGCGACGAGGGTCCGGAAGAGGTCCTCGGGATCGTGCTCCACCCAGCCGGGTTGCGGAAAGTGCTGGGGGATCTCGTGGTAGCCTCGCCCCAGCACGCGGCCATCCTGGCCCACCACGAGCGCGGTGCTCCCGGTGGTCCCCTGGTCGAGCGCGAGGATCGCCTTCACGCGGGCTGTCGGCTGAGCAGCTGCACGGGTGACCAGCGACCGAGGATGACACCCGCCACGATGAGCGTACCACCGGCCCACTGCGCCGGGCCGGGGATCTCGCCGAGCGAGGGCCACGCGATGAGCATCGCCAGGAGCGGCGTCAGGCAGTTGAAAATGGAGGTGCGATTGGGGCCCACGGCCGCCACGCTCGCGTTCCAGAGCAAATAGGCCACCCCGATCGAAAGGACCACGCTGTAGCCGAGGGCGCTCCACGCCACGGGGGTCACCCCGCCCCACGACTGCGCCATCAGGTCGGGCCAGCCGAGCAACAGAAGCCCCGGCACACCGGTGACGGTCGTCAGGGCGGTGACCCGGAGGGGAGAGAGCTGGGGCGGCAGCTTTCGGACGCCGAGGGTCGAGATGGCCCAGCAGGTCCCGGCGCCGAGCGCCGCAAGGTCGCCCCAGAGGGTGCGGGCGTCGAAGCTGATCCCTCGGTCGCTGACCACGAGCGCCGCGCCGGCAAAGGCCAGGGCGAGCGCGCCCAGGAGCCGTCCGCTCGGTTTCTCGACGCCGAGGAGCGCACCGAGAAGCGCGGTCTGCAGGGGCGAGGTGGCGAGCAGGATCGCGGTGTTGCCGACCGAGGTGCGTTGCAGGGCCACCATGAACAGGGTCTGATAGATCGTATTCCCGATCAGACCGATCAGCACCAAGCGTCCCCACACCGCCCGGGGGGCGCCGATTCTCCCCTCGACGATCCGCAGGATGACCACGAGAAGGAATGCCGCGGCCGTGAACCGCAACGCGCCGACCGCGAGGAGGGGGATCTCCCGCAGCACCAGACGCATCGCGATGAAATTGCAGGCCCAGATGGCGACGACGA
>JBDSIR010000036.1:0-13085 GCA_039917855.1 Gemmatimonadales bacterium
GCGTACACTCGACCAGGCCATCGGCCTGCTTGCGGGCGTTGAAGGCGGGAACACCGAGGGAGGCCTTGATGTAGTCGTTGCCGACCTCGTTGTCGGTCGCGGGGCCGGTGAGCACCGTGACCGGGAGGTTGAACCGGTCGCGCATCAACTGCACCGAGCCCCAGCATCCGACCGGGTCTGGGGCCGCCATGACGAAGGCGGCGCCGATGGCAGCGAGTTCGGGGTCGGCCAGGATGTCCTGCACTCCATATTCGCCGAGGATACCGTCCCCCAGCTCGGCCACGATCACGTCGGGAGAATCCTTGGCGAGACGGTTGAAGATCCCCTTGGCCACCGGCACCGTCATTCCAGCGTGGGTGCTGGCGGCACCGGCGTCGTTGAAGGTCAGCGCCCAGAGCGCGCCGGCGTCACGCATAGACAGCGAGTCGCGCATCAGCGACACACCGGTCAATTTGGTCGCGGCCACCTTGAACCCGGCGCGCGCGAGCCCGCGCACGAGTTCGGTCGCGGCCACGGTCTTCCCGGCGTTCATGCAGGTGCCGGCGATGTACACCACGGGCACCGTGGAGGTGAGCTGGTCGGCGGTGGGCACCGCGCCGTCCTTGATATGCGCTGGACGCCCGACCCTGTCACCTAGCTCGGGGAACGCGAGTATCGACCCCAATACCTCCGCCCTGAACGGTGGCCCGATATCGGAGTTGGCGCTGGTGCACTTGCCGAGGATGCCACCGAGGTTGAGGACGTTGATCATGTCTCCGACCGAGATGGCGGTCGGCACCTCGCCCGCGTACCCACGCAACGCCCGACGCGAGCCGAGGACACCGGCGAGGACGTCGCCGTTGCGGAGCGAGACCATCCGGCCGGAGAGATCCTCCACGGTGTTGTAGCTGCTCTTGTCCTCCAGGATCCTGACAGCGAGGACGTGTCCCTCGGCGGCGACGATCTCGTCGCTGACGATGACGTCGGAGGTGAGCCGCGCGTTCTTGGTGGCGGAAGCGATGCGGTCGAGCCGCACCCGGGTCGTGACGACCATCGTCAGCCTTTCCTGGCCCCGGCCCGTTGGGCCAGGAGCGAAGGGATAGCGGCCACCCGCGCGAATCCTGCCGCCTCGTCACCGGTCCAGAGGCGATTCTCCTCGCCGTAGGTGGCCACGGCGGGATCCATCATCGAGAAGGGGCTCCGCGTTCCGGTGACCTGGAAGCGGCCGGGGGAGAGGCGAAGCCGAGTCTCCCCGCTCACTCGCCGCTGCGAGCTGGTGATGTACGCCTCGATGTCCCGACAGGCCGGATCGAACCACTGCCCCTCGTGCAGGCGATCCCCGTAGAAGCGACCAAGCTGGTCCTTCCAGAAAAGCTGCCATTTGGTCGAGACGAGCTTCTCGAGCTCGCGGTGTGCCCGTATGAGCAGAAGCGCTGCGCCTGCTTCGAAGCCGACTCGGCCCTTGATGCCGAGGACCGTTTCGCCGACGTGGATATCGAAGCCGATGCCGTAGGAGCGGCAGATGTCGTTCACACGGTCGACCAGCTCGGGACCGTGGATGGACTTCCCGTCGAGCGCGACCGGGAGACCGAGGGCCCAGGTGATGACCAGGTCGCGGGGGGCGGGGGCGTTGGCCGGCGCGTCGAGGAGCTCCGCCGGTGGCCCGGCCCAGGTGTCGTGGGTCCAGCCGCCGCCGTAGGTGGTGCCCCAGAGGCCACGATTGATCGAGTACTTCCCGGCCTGCCCGGGAACGGGGAGGCCCCGCTCCTTGAGATAGGCGATCGACTGGTCGCGCTGGAGATTGAGCTCGCGGATGGGTGTGACGACTTCGAGGTCGCCGGCGAGAACACGGAAGGCGACATCGAAGCGGATCTGGTCGTTGCCGGCGCCGGTGGAACCGTGGGCCACCGCGGTGGCGCCGATCTGGCGGGCGACATCGATGACCGACATCGCCTGCTGGGTGCGCTCGGCCGCCACGGAAAGCGGGTAGACCTCACCGCGGAGGACATTCCCCTGGATCAGGAAGCGGACGAAGCCATCCCATACGGCGGAGCGGGCATCGACCTCGTGATGCTCGACGGCACCGACGGCCATCGCCTGGGTGCGGATGGCGGCGCGGTCGGCGGGGGTGGTGCCACCGGTATCGACGAAGACCGTATGGACGGCGAATCCCCGTGCAACGAGATGGGGGACGCAGAAGCTGGTGTCGAGCCCGCCGCTGAAGGCGAGGGCGATGGTGCGCGGTTGCATAGTGCATAATAATGCAACTAACCCAACAAGGGCGCAAGAGGGTAAGAAGGGGTAGGAAGGGAGGAAGGGAGGAAGGGAGGAAGGTGGGAGGGTAGGCAGCGACGAAAGAGGAACCGTCCCGAGCGATAGCGAGGGATCTACCATGGTCCGGTAGGTCCCTCACTACGTTCGGGACGGCTCCTTCGTCGGACCGTCCCTTCCTCCCTTCCTCCCTTCCTCCCTTCCTACCAGCTGTTCGCCACCGCCTCCACCATCCGCGCCAATCCCACCAGATCCTTCAGGTCGATCACTTCTGCCGGCGAGTGCGAATACCGGAGTGGCCACCCCATCGCCGCATCGGGGACACCGTACGCTGCGAAGGTGGAGCCGTCGTTGCCGCCGTTGGTAGCACCGGTCTGGAACGGGATCCCCCGACGCCTGGCCAGCGCGACCAGCGAGTCGACGAGGGCGGGTGGGGTGACCGACGAATTGTCGACCGCGCGGGCCACTGGGCCGAGGCCGAGCCGAGCGAGGGCGAAGTTGGTGAGCTCGAGCGGGGAGTCGCTGGAAACGAAGGTGTCGATCGCCAGCACCACCGCCGGGCCGTCCTTGAGGGAGTCGGCCACGGCGGCCGCTCCTTCAAGGCCGATCTCCTCCCGGGTGGACCAGACGAACGCCACCCCGTGCCGAAGCGCCCGCGGATCGATCCGCCGGACCGCGAGCACCAGCGCCGCCGACCCGACACGGTCATCGAACGACCGCCCGGTGGCCCGGGTCCCAACGAGGCGGGCGTATGACTTCGGCATCGTCAGCGTCGAACCGACCTTCACCCCCAACGCCTCGGTCGCGGCCCGCGAGCCGGTGCCGGGGTCGGCGCGGATCGCTCCGGGGGAGCGCCGTGGTGTGGCTCCTATCGAATCGCGCGGGGGGAAGACGGCGGGGATCGTCGTCGCGCCAAGGTGGATCAGCGCCGGCTGCGCCTCATACAGCGAGCCGATGAACCCACCGCGGGTGCGGAGGTCCAGCGTCCCATCATCGCGGATGGCGGTGACATCGAAACCGATCTCGTCCAGATGTGCGATGAACACCACCTTGGGCGCCCCCAGCCCGGCTACCACCCAGAGATTCCCCGCGCTATCCACGTTCGGACGCGCCCAACTGGGCAACATCGACCTCACCACATCGCGCACCGGCCCTTCACTTCCCGAGACGCCGTAGCTCTCCACCAGCTTCGACACCACCTCCTGGGCTTCGGCCACCGAGATCGGGCCAACGACGGCACGGCCCTGCGCCGACAGACCGGGTGCGATCGACCCGAGCAGCGCGAGTGCTGCCGCAACACGAACCATCATCGGCCACCTCCGATCAGGCCCACGAGCCGACTGCGGAGCCCCTCGGCATCCGCGAGCGACACCGTTTCGACCGGCGTACCGGTGTATCTGGTCGGAAGCGTCCAACGCGTGACCGCCCCTAACCCTGGCAGGACCCGCGCAACAGTGGAGTCCCTTCGCTCACCGATGGTTCCGAGGCTCCCTGCTCCGCCATCGACGATGAAGGTCCGTGCGAAGGGGCCCTCGACATTGGCAAGAGTACGTAGGCCGCGTTGGCCGAGTTCCTGCTCCACCGCGAAGGAGACCACGACCCGACCGGATGCGGATGCGGATGCGGATGCGGATGCGGATGCGGATGCGGATGCGGATGCGGATGCGGATGCGGATGCGAGTGAAGCTACGAGCGCTGCGCAGGCCGATCGGCGCCCCGCCGAGGGACCGGCGAGGAGATCTATGCCATAGCGGGTCACCCGCTTGAGCAGCGCGACGGGGGCGAGCAGCTCCACCCCGGCGGCGCGCACTTCGGCCGCATTCGAGGCGCCGATGTCGACATATGCATCGTCGACGGTGAATGGCGCATCTCCCACCGACCGCCCACGGGTCAGGTGGGTCGATCGCACTCCGATCACCGCCGGCAATGCCCCCCGGCGCCCCCAGACCGTCACCCGCTGTCCTTCGTGGTACTGATCGAACAGCGCACTCGGCGCCCGCGCCCCCACGCGCCGGAGCGTCAGCCATCCGTCCTCCCGGATCCCTCCGACCACATACCCGACCTCATCGAACGGGCAGACGATCAACGTCGCCGGGCCGTGACCACGGTCGATGATCACATTTCCCGCGCGATCTCGGCGCGAGTCAGGGATCAGCTGTTGCACCGAATCGAGCGCCGCCTGCTCGAATCCGGTCACCGCCGTCATCCGGGTGAACCGCTCGGCGAGCGATCCCACGTCGGGTGCCTGTGCGGCAGCGGATGTCGCGATGAATAGCAAGCTGATCGTGGCGTGACGCACGGAGACCTCTGGAAAAATGTCATCCCGAGCCTTGTCCTGAGCGCAGCGAAGGAAGAGCGAGGGATCCACCGTCCTCGATCCGACGCATCCCTGCGGGCTTCGGTCTTCACTGGCAAGATCCCTCGCTCCGCTCGGGATGACAACACGAGGTAGGGCGGCAGAACGGTCGCAGCTACAGCTTCACCCCGATCCCGATATTCAAATGGAACGCCACGTTCGGCACCTCGGCCTCACCGTCGACCACACGGACCGTGACGTTGGAGAGTGTGAGCTTGCCGAGCCCCGTCACAAAGAGCGGTCCAGTGAGCTTCACCTGTCGCCCCACCGCGCCCATCAGCGACACGCCGTCGAGGTAATAGCCACCTCCGAGCGTTCCGCCGCTCTCCGGATCGAATGCGAGATTCCGCACGGTGTTCTCCGGGTGGGTGAAGACCAGCCCCGGTCCCACCGAGAAGAGCCAGTCGTGCCTGCGCCATACCCGCGACAGGTGGAGCAGGTTGTAGCCGTGCGTCACATCGAAGCGCTGGACCTCGGCGGGAGGGTTGTCGAGGTAGAGCTTGTGATGGGTAAAGTCGACGGCCCAGGCCCGCTCCCCGTTCCACCGAGCGATCCGGAAAGAGTAGTAGGGCGAACCGGTCCACGGCTTCGTGCGATAACGCGCCTGCACGTGAATGTCGGGCTGCCCCGCCTGCCAGATGGTCAGCGGGGTGTGTGCGTTCCACGCCGTCCCGGCGAAGAGCTCGGCCGTCCACTCGCGCTGAGCGGCAAGCTCACGCGACGGGAGAGCCCCGATCGCGGTGAGTATGAAGAGGACCTTCAGAAGGGTCGGACAGCGCATCAAGGGTTCCAATGGAGGTTCGCTCCAAAGATAAACAGCAACGGCCGCGCGCGAACCCACGATGGACCGAACCCATGAGACTCCGGCTCGACCAGCCAGCATCTTCGCACCGGTCGGTTCATCGGGAACAAGAACCCAGGATGCCCAGAAACCCAGGAGAAATGATCATGTGGTCCCACCAAGAGTTCCGCGCCGAGACCACACAATCGTCCAGCCTGGGTTCCCGGGTTTCCAGGGTTCCTGTTCTGCAGTTACGGTACACTGCCGTGGCGGGGGACCCGCTCACTGGCACGGGGCATCGTGGGTTCGGCGCATTATGGGTGCGGAGCGCGCGCTTACTCCACCGTCACCTGCACGGAATCCCGCTCCCCTGCCCCCGTGACCGCGAGGATCCGGTGCCGCCCCGGCACCAGCACCCACCGATCGCTGCGCACTTTCCTGCCGTCCACGTACCAGCTCGTTCCTGACTCCCCATTGCCGCCTGCCCCCTGAAGGGCGATCGAAGCGTACGCCGAGTCGACGCCGGGAGGTACGCCGAGCCGGTCACCGTTCTCGGGCGAGACGATGCGGAACGGCCCCAAAGCCGGCGATCTCTCTTCCACCAGGGCCGGCGTGACGCCGACCTCGATCCCGACCCCCTCGTCCACCCGCACCTGTCGCGCCCATTCGGCGTATTCGGCCGGAAGGTGGAGTCCACCTGCGGTGTGCCAATCGCAGGGTGTGCTCACACCCTGGTCGGGGAAGACCCACTCCTCCATTCCCGGGCAGCGGTCACCCGCGGCGAGCCCGGAGACCCGGCAGATCCGCACCAGCGCCCCACCATATAGTGCTGGCGACGGTAGACCCCGTGGCGGCACCACCTTGGCCGTCAGGAGCGCCACGCGATGGAGCAGCGGACCCGCGCCGCTGATCCCGCTCACGGCGTCCATCGGCCGGCCGCTGAAATCGCCCACCCAGACCGCCACGGTGAACCCACCCGCCACCCCCACGGCCCAATTGTCGGTGTAGTGGCGGCTGGTGCCGGTCTTCACCGCGAATGGGAACGGGAGATCGAACGGAGTATCGAGCCCGAACCCCGGGATGCGCGCCACCGGATCGGCGAGGACATCGAGCACCAGCGCCGCCGAGCGCGGGCTCATCACCTTCACCCCTTCACCGATGCTTCCGGGACCATCGAGTGGGAGCCTCGTCCGGGCCGCACGCCACTCCCCTTCGCTCGCGAGCGCGCGGTATGCGTCCGCCAGCTCGAGGAGCGTCACCTCCCCGTTCCCGAGCGCGAGGCCAAGCCCATACACCTCGGCGGCGCGGTCGAGCGAAGCGAACCCCGCCCGATGAAGGGTGCGGAGGAGGTTCTGGTAGCCGAGGCGCTCGGCGAGTTCGACCGCCGGGATGTTGAAGCTCGATGCCAGCGCTTCCCGCGCACGCACCGGACCGTGAAATCGCTGATCGTAGTTATTGGGCCGGTACGGCCCGATGACGGTGGAATAGGTGATCGGGAGATCGGGGAGGACACTCGCGGCGGTGTATCCCCGGTCGAACGCCATTCCATAGAGGAAGGGTTTGAGGGTGGACCCCGGTTGCCGGGGGGACACCACCATATCGACCTGACCGGAGCTGTCGGCCCAGAAGTCGGGGGAGCCGACCCAGGCGAGCACGTCTCCCGTCAGGTTGTCGAGCACCACTGCCGCCGCCTGCCGCGCGCCGCGGTCGCTCAACCGGTCCACGGTGTGGCGCACTTCGCTCTCGACCGCCGTCTGGAGCGACAGATCGATCGTCGTCCGCCAGGTCCCACCCAGCGACTCGGTGGGTGTGCGTGCCAGGAGCTGGCTGGTGAAATGGGGAGCGAGAAAGCGCGACGCGCCGTCGTATGCGACCACGGGCTCGAGGGCCGCGCGCCCTGCGGTAGAGCTGTCTGCGTACCCCCGCTCCACCAGTGCTCCCAGCACCTCGGCGCGTCTGAGCCCCGCACGATAGGGTGCGGAGAGGGGGTCGGAGGTCGGGAGCCGCGCGAGCCCTGCGAGGAGTGCCGCCTGCCCCAGAGACAGGTCCTGGGCCGAACGCCCGAAATACAGCCTCGCCGCCGACTCGACGCCGAGGGTCGCCTGGCCGAGTGGGATGCGATCGAGGTATTGCTCGAGGATCTGCTGTTTGGAGAGGTGGCGTTCGAGACGGATGGCCCAGAGGGTCTGGCTCACCTTGCCCGGGAAGGTGCGCGAGATCGGATGGAGGAGCCGCGCCAACTGCATCGTGATCGTCGACGCGCCGGAGACCACCCGCATCGAAGCGACGTTGTCACGGAGCGCCCTCGCCGCCGCGAGCCAATCGACGCCGTGGTGGTCGTAGAAGCGCCGGTCCTCCGCCGCGACGAACGCCGCGAGGAGGTCGGGGTCGATCTCGCCGAGCACCAGCCAACGCGCGCGGGAGCCGTCCTCGGCGCGGGTGGTGCGGAGGATGGCACCGTGACGGTCGGTGAGCGTGAGCGCCGGCGTGGCGGCGGGCGCGAGGAGATCGGGGGGTAGCGGGAGCCAGGTCCAGGCGTAGGCACCCGCCAACACGAGCGCGAAAAAGACTCCTACCGCCTTGCCACCTCTTACTCGCGGCCGAGTCGCGCCGAGCGCTCCTACGGGCCGCTTCGGTCGCCGCCCGACCGTCACCGCGGCCGCACCGTGAACGTCCCGCCCTCCGTCCTCCCGTTCACCGCCGGGTTGTACATCTCTTCCGCCCATGCCGGTGCCCGCTTGAAGGTGCCGGCGGTCGTGGCGCGCGCCACGTAGCTCATCGAGTACACCCCCTTCCACAGGACGGTCGCGACCCAGACCACCCGGTCATCGCGCAGCTCCCGGTGATCGAACGGGCTCCACCAGCACCCGTCCCACGAACCGTAGTACCAGTCCCATCCCGAGCTTTCTCCCCGGGCCTCGTCGTCGCCGCCGCGTCGGCCGTAGGTGCAGTCGTTCCCTGAGAATCCGTGCGACTCGGTCGCGAGGCTCAAGTCCACCGCTTCGAGCCCCGCCGGCAGCGGATCGTCGACCACGACGAACTGCCGTTCGGTCGGGACGGTGATCCGTAACCGGACCCGGACGAGCTCCCCCTCGGTCACGGTGCCGATCGGAGTGCGTCGGTCGATGGGCTCGTACCACCGCTCCACCCGGATCCCCCGGTCGTCCGGCGTCACCGGGAGCGCCTGCGGCACATCCTTGACCGTCACGAAGTAGAAGAGCGACGGCCCCGGGCCCTGCGCGGCGAGCCGAAGTGTCAATCGAACGCTGTCACGCCCCACGGGGGTCAGGAGCGTCGGGACGTTCACGTCGCGCTCCGCACCAATCACCCCCGGCGCCAACGTCAGCAGGGTCCGACCACCCCCGCTCACCGTGAATCCGCGCTTCACCGCAGACCGCTGACGTCGGGCGTACTCCGCCAGCGCCTCGGCGCTGGACGCGGCGTCCTGCGTATTCCACCACCGATACCACCCTCGCTCCGCCCGCCCGCGGCCCACGAGGGTCTGGACCAGCGGGCCGATGAGCGGATGGGTCGAGTCCACCGCCATCGTGGCCTGCAGCAGCCGCGCGACGGGGCGGATCCGGGAATAGAAGTAGAAGCGGTGCGCCGCCGAGTCGGGAATGACGGCGCGATTTCCTTCGACCGTGACGGTGCGCCAGATCGGCTCGAGCAGCGCGCGCGCGTTCTGCACCGCGCCCCGCCGGGCCAGGATCTGCGCCAGCCGCACCCGATCCTCCCAGCCCAGGAGCGAGGCCGACCGGACCAGCTCGTTCTCGGCGGCGAGGTCGGGCTGCCCCAGCCGGCTCACGAAGTCGGCCGCGGCCACCCGCTCACGCAACCGGCTCTGGACGTCGTGATACCAGTACGCCACCGGCGAGTGCACGGGCCCCAGATCGCGAAGCTTGGCGGACAACCAACCTGCGGCGCGGCCAAGGACCGTGTCGCTGACCGCGAACCCGGCGCGCTTGGCATCCGCGAGGAAGGCACCGGCATACGCCGTGAGCCAGGGCGATGTCCAGTTGTCCGACGAGCTCCAGAGACCGAACGAACCATCCTCGTTCTGCCGCCCGAGCAGCATCCCGACCCCGCGGGTGAGTCGTGCCTTGGCGTCGTTCCCGACCAGCGAATCGCCGCTCACCTGCTGAGCACGATAGAGCGCGAGCAGCGGCGTCATCGTGCTCACCACCTGCTCGGTGCAGAGCCAGTCGTAGAGCCGGAGCTCCGAATCGAGCCCGCGAAGTACCGCGAACGGCGTCACGCCGGTGGCCACCTCGATCCGGGTCCGCTCCAGATCGAGCCCGGCCGGCAGCATCATCGAGATCGTCGCGGTGTCGCTGAGCATCCCCGCCACCGTGGTGGCGCGGGGATGATAGGCGGGGCGGATCGGGAGGCGGGTGAGCACCGCGTCGCGGTCGCCATTCCCCGCCACGTCGAATCGGAACGAGGCCGAGTCGCCGGGGAGCCCCTTCACCGGGAAACGCACTTCCTTGCCGCGGCCCGCTTCGAGCGTTGCCGACTGGTGCTGCGATCCCGAGAAGGTGACTCCCTGCCCCGTTGCATCCACGGTGACCGTCGGCGTGCCACCGGCGCGCTGATTCACCACCACGCCGGCCAGGAAGTCGTCACCGGGGCGGAAGAACCGCGGCAGCGATGGCCGAGCCAGCAAGGGCCGGGTCACCAGCATCGGCGCCTGGCCGCTGCCATAGCGATCGCCCGCGGTGAGCGCGACCGCCATCACACGGAAGGTCGTGAGATTGTCGGGAAGCTTCACTCTCGCGCTGCCGCGCCCGTCGGCACCGGTCACCACCGAGCCGAGGAAGAAGGCGGTGGTCTGGAACCGCGAGCGGAGCACGTCGGCGCCTTCGCGCCCACCCCCTTGACCCGCATTGGTCAGCCCCTTGAGCGCACGACTTTCCCCGCGCAGCACCTGCGGTGCGACATTCACGAGGCCGCTCGACAGCGTCAGCCCCAGCCCCCGCGGCCGGTACAACAGGTCGAGGGGATCGGGGGTCCGGTATCCCGTGAGCGACAGCACCCCTTCGTCCACCGCCCAGAGCGTCACCTCGCTCTGCGCCCCGCCCCGCGTGGTCCGGGTCGTCAGCCGCACGAGGGCGCTGTCGCCCGGGCGATACTCTCCCTGCGCCGGCTCCACCGTCACCTGCAGGCGTTTCACCTCGGGCGTGACACGGAGCTCGGCATACCCCACCCGGATCGCCGGACGGCCGGGGTCGTCGAGCGAGCCCTGCGGCGCGCTCCGTCCCCGCATCACCACCACCGAAACGAACACATTGGGCGCGTGCCGTTCGGTGATGGGCAGCCGGATCCGGGTGGCCCCGTCGACGATGCGGATCCGCCGCTGTTCGAGGATCCCCTCGCGCTCCACCGTGAACCACGCCTCCGCATTGGTGAACGGCGACGCGATCATGATGGTGGCGGTGTCGCCGGGAGAGTACCGGGTCTTGTCCGGGATGATGTCGAGCTTGAAGCGCGAGTCGTCGTTCCACGGCACCCAGCCACGCCCGGTGGCCCAGCGGTAGAACGAGGTCACCACCTCGCGCCCGTCGGCGTCGGTGGCCGAGAAGCGAGCGATGTAGCTCCCTCCTTCGGCGGGAGTGAAGTCGCACCCGACGGGGGTGGCCGCCGTCCGCACGGCGCACCGCGCCACGGTGTCCTCCACCCATTGTCCCATCGTTTCGCCGTAACCGCCCCGGTCGCGCCGCACCTGATGCCATTCCCGCCGGATGATCACGCCCTTCACGGCGACACCGGCCACGTGCTGGCCGTTCGGCCGCACCGCGAGCAGTTCGATCCGCTGCGGCTTGCCGCCGGTCCAGAAGTATTCCCCGCTCGGCTTCGCGGCCACGTAGAACGCCGAGGGGTGCACCACCGCCGAGGCGGCACTCACCACGCTCTGGCGATTCACGTCGGTCACGATCGCCTCAATAGTGACCCGCCCCGCCCGTCCACGCGCCGGCGCCGTGACCGGCGCGGTCACCACGAGGCGGCCTGCCGCGTCGAGGGTGTCGCTCCCCTCGGCCAGGACCGTGGGCTCGCCGGCGGAGTTCGACTCGCTCTCCTCCCACCAATACCCGCTGCTCCCGATATACCACCCGTCGCCCAGGGTCGGGATGTCCCAGGCCCCGAACCAGCTCGGCGTGAGGCGCGCGGTCCAGCGTACCGCCGCTCGCGCCATCGGCGCGCCGAAAAGGTATCGCGCCTCGACCGTGGTGCGGAACGAGTCGCCGGGGACGCGTGCGGCGGTGTCCCCGAACGTGGTGACCAGGAATTCGGGGGCGCGATACTCGGCGATGCGATACGACGCATCGGCTGCCGAGGTCCAGCTCCCCTGCCGATGGACCATCACCGACACCGAGTAGGTGCCGAGCTTGGCGGCGGCGGGGATGGTGAGCGAGTCGATCGCCGTGCCGTACGGAGAGAGGCGGAGTACCGTCGACCGGAATTTGCCACCATCGCGGTCACGGAAGACGAGCTGGGCCGAGTCGCCTCGGGGTGGCGGGACGAGGGAACCGAGGGGGCCGTTCCGCACGATCAGTTTGGCATAGACCTTTTCGCCGGGCCGGTAGATGCCGCGTTCGGTGAAGACCGCCGCCGCCACCGGCAACTTTCCCACGCCCCATGCCCTGTAGGCATTGAATTGCCAAGGCGAGAGGTCACCGCTCGACTCATTCACACCGAGCAGGGTGCGGTCGGCACCGAGGCGGACCGAGACGTAGGCGCCGGCATTTCTGCCACCACAGTCCTCCACGCACTCCTCGTCCTGATCCTCTCCGTCGAGGCCACGGACGCCGGTGAATCGCACCAGCCCCGTCGTATCGGTGGCACCGCGGGCAAGGAGCTTCCCCCTGCCATCGTGCAGTTCGACCTCCGCACCCCGGCGGGGCAGACCGTCGCCGGTGCCGGTGACCCACACCGTCGCTTCGACACCGCCGGCGCGGGAAGTGACGCCGAGATCGGTGACTTGGGCCACCGCCATCGGCGCGCGCTGCCAGGCGTCGCGCCTGCGGTCCGGCAGCATGATGCCGCGGATCCGGATCGCCCAAGCCGCCGGGGCGCCGGCGCGGGAGGCGTCCGGGATCGGCAGCGGGATCCCGGTGATCATCATCTGGTCCTGTGGATGCGGCACCGCCATCGGTCGCACACCGGCGGTCGAGTCGAGCCGATCCCAGAGCGCGGTCCACCCCCATGGGCCTCGGCGGAGGAACTCGGGATAGAGCGAATCGGGGATCGGTCGGATCGCGACGAAGAGGGTGTCGAGATTGACGTGCCGCACCGCGAGGGTATGGAACCCCGTGCGCTCCACCAGCATCCGTCCACCTTCATAATCGAGCGACGGGGGATAGCCCGTCGTCGCGACCGTGGCGACCGGGTTGCCGGTGAGCCGCTGACCGAACACATCGCGGAGCCCGGTGTCGGCCACGACCGCGTACCCCGTGCGCGGCTTGAGCGACGCTTCGGTGAGGTTCCAGTAGGTCCGCTCGTCAGCGGTGTCGTCGACCACGACCGGGACGGCCGGAAGGATCTTGAGGTGGCGCTGGACCTCCGCGCCCTTGACCGGGGTGGTGAAGCGGACGTAGACGGGACCGACCGGTCCCACGCCGCATACCCCGGCGCAACTCACCGGGTCGATCCTGAATGGGCCATAGGTCTGGAACGGGAACCGACCGGGAAGCTCGGCGC